>JANMUE010000574.1:0-5528 GCA_031391205.1 Lysobacterales bacterium
CGACCTGTGGTCGGACGCTTTGTGTCGACCCGGTCCACTCGGGCGAAGCGTCCGACCACAGGTCGGACCCACAATGCGGGGAAATTCAGGCCCGCGACAAGCTGTTCCGCCGCTATTGCAGTGCCGATTGCACCCCGGCGAGCGCATGCAAGCGCGTGGTGTCGTACAGCGGTAAAGTCGAATCGCCTGCATCGACCAGCAACGAAATCTCGGTGCAGCCCAGCAGGATCGCCGTGGCGCCAGCCGCCGCAAGCTGTGCCATTACCTTGCGATAGCGCGCGCGCGATTGCGGCCTGATTACACCCAGGCAGAGTTCCTCGTAAATGATGCGATGGATTTCGCTGCGATCCGGCTCGTCGGGAATCAACACCTTGATGCCGTGCCTGTGCTGCAGTCGGTCGCGATAGAAATCCTGTTCCATCGTGTAGCGTGTTGCCAGCAGGCCGACACACCGATGTGCGTCTGCATTGATTGCCTTGGCCGTGGTGTCGGCGATGTGCAGCAGGGGAATGCCCACGGCCGCCTCGATGGCTGGCGCCACCTTGTGCATGGTGTTGGTACACAGGATCAGAAAATCCGCGCCGGCGCGTTCAAGTGCCTGCGCCGCAGCGGCCAGCACCTCGCCAGCTCGATCCCACTGGCCTGAACGCTGCAGTTGTTCGATGTCGTGGAAATCCACGCTGTACAAAACGACGCGCGCGGAATGCAGGCCGCCCAGTCGTCCGCGCACCAATTCGTTGATATGCCGGTAGTAGGGCAGGGTGGATTCCCAACTCATGCCGCCGATCAATCCGATGGTTTTCACAATGCGTTCCCGAGTGCGTCTGCGTCCGAGCTTCGATGCGTGTGATCGCCTGCCCGAAATGACTACTCCGGAACATCGGGTGCGACGGACGACAAAGCGTGGACTGAGTGTAGCGTTTTGCGGCATACCGGTCGCCGTCGCCGTACGTAGGTCACTCGGCGCAGTGCTGCGCGATTTATCGCGCGTCCCCGGGTAGTATCTGCCCGATGTAGTACTCAAGCAGATCGCGCGTAAACGCATGGTCTCTGTCGGCGATCAACGTGCGGATCGCCTGGTAAAGCACGGATCACCCAGCTCGTGGACAAGGCCTTCTGTTTTGGCGAGTTGCCAAGCCATACAACCAGGCAAAGCCAATTCGCAGGCAATGAGATGCACACCGCATATCCACAGGGTTGTGCCCAGCCCTGTGTCCGGGGGGCCGCTAAGATGTGCGATCGGATTAGGGAACCGCTGCACAAGACCGGAGCCGTGATAGCCCTGAGTCCGCGGGCGAAAAACCGCAGATTTTTTAGGGTGTGGTAAGCACAAAGCTGTGCAGCGAAGACGTTGTGGTGACTTATTACGAGGTTCATTATGGAACCTCTGAATAAGTCCGGAGCAGCGATAGCCCCAGAGTCAGGGGGCGAAAAACCGCAGGTTGACCAGCTCCGCTGTTGAGAGCGACCGGCTCCGCCGTTGAAAGCCAGGGTGTGGCAAGCACTAAGCTGTAGATCGAAGTTGAAGTGATGAATTATTCAGAGGTTCCTCAGGAGTCAGTATGTCGGCAGTCAATCCGCTTTCCAGCACTCAGCGCAAGATCGACAACCTGCGCGTGCCGCCACATTCGATCGAGGCGGAGCAGGCGGTGCTGGGTGGTCTGCTGCTGGTTCCGGAGAGCTGGGACCGCGTCGCCGATCGGCTGATTGAACGAGATTTCTATCGCCGCGACCACCAGATGATCTTCCGCGCCATTGGCGAATTGCAGAACAAGAGCATGCCGCCAGATGCGGTGACGCTTGGCGAATGGTTCGAGGTGCAGGGCATAGCCGAGCTGGTAGGCGGATCGCGCTACATCCTGGAGTTGGCCAACACCACGCCGAGCGCCGCCAATATCACCGCCTATGCCGACATCGTGCGCGAGAAATCGGTGCTGCGCCAGTTGATCGATGCCGGCACAGAGATCACTGGCGACGCGTTCCAGACCGAGGGCCGCTCCACCCAGGAAATTCTGGAGAAGGCGGAGCAGAGTGTATTCCGCATCGCCGAAGCGGGTGCACGCGGACGCCAGGGTTTCGTGCCGGTGCGCTCGGCGGTGAAAGAGGCGTTCCAGCAGCTGCAGCAACGCTATGAAACCCGCGGCTCGGTCACCGGTCTGCCGACCGGCTTCACCGATTTCGATGAGATGACCGCTGGCCTGCAGCCTTCGGATTTGATCATCCTGGCCGCCCGCCCTTCCATGGGCAAGACTGCGCTGGCACTGAACATGGCCGAGTACGCCGCGTTGAAGACAAAGAAAGCGGTGGCCGTGTTCTCGATGGAAATGTCGGCTTCGCAGCTGGCGTTCCGTCTGATCTCCTCGCTCGGACGCATCAATCAGCAGCATCTGCGCACTGGCGATCTGCAGGATGAGGAGTGGCCGCGTGTTACGTCGGCGATCACGCTGCTCTCGGAAGCGAAGATATTCATCGATGACACGCCGGCACTGTCGCCGGTGGAGCTGCGCTCGCGTGCGCGCCGTCTCAAGCGCGAGCACGATCTGGGCCTGATCGTCATCGATTATCTGCAGTTGATGGCGGTGCCTGGTAATCAGGAAAATCGTGCTACCGAAATTTCGGAGATTTCCCGCGGCCTCAAGGCGCTGGCCAAGGAATTGAACGTGCCGGTGGTTGCCCTCTCGCAGCTCAATCGTTCCTTGGAACAACGCGCCGACAAGCGTCCGATGATGTCGGACCTGCGCGAATCCGGCGCTATCGAACAGGATGCCGATGTGATCGTCTTCATCTACCGCGACGATTATTACAACAAGGAATCGCCGGACAAGGGACTGGCCGAAATCATCATCGGCAAGCAGCGTAACGGCCCCACTGGATCGGTGAAGCTGACCTTCCTCGGTCAGTACACCAAATTCGAAAATTACGCCTCGCAGAACTTCTCGGGCAACTTCGGATGAGTCGCAGCGCCATCGCGACGATACATCTGGGTGCGCTTCGACAAAATCTGCAGCGCATCCGCGCACTGGCGCCACAGAGTCAGATAATGGCCGTGGTCAAGGCCGATGGTTATGGACATGGTTTGGAGCGCGTGGCGCGGGCACTTACTGGCGCCGATGCCTTCGGTGTCGCATCGATCGCCGATGGCCAGAGACTGCGTGCTGCTGGCGTGGCGCATCGTATCGTTGTCTTATCGGGCATCGATGAAGCTGGCGACCTTCCAGAAGTACGGCGGCTGAATCTGGACATCGTCGTGCACCATCAGTCGCAGCGCGAATTGATCTCCGCCGATCGCGATCTGCGTCCGGTGCGGGTCTGGTTGAAGCTGGACACCGGCATGCATCGTCTAGGCATCGCACCGGAGCGTGTGCGCGAGACGCGCGATGCGCTGCTCGCCTTGCCGCAGGTGGCGCGCGATATCGTCCTGATGAGCCACTTCAGCAGCTCCGACGAATACGCCGGCACCAAGACCACTGCACAACTGCTGCGTTTCAATGCCGGCACCCAGGCGCTGCCGGGCGCGCGCTCAATCGCCAACTCCGCGGCCATCGTCGGCTATCCGGAATCGCGGCAGGATTGGGTGCGCGCTGGCGGTTTGCTGTACGGGCTTTCGGTAGTCGCAGGCAAGCCCGCGTCGGAATTCGGTTTTCGCGCGGCGATGAGCCTGTCCAGCAAGTTGATCGCCATCAACCACGTTGCCAATGGCGAATACGTCGGTTACGGCGAAACCTGGCAGTGCCCGGAGGATATGAGCATCGGCGTAGTGGCTATGGGCTATGGCGATGGCTATCCGCGTAGCGCGCCCGCCGGCACGGCGGTGTTGCTCAATGGTCGGCGTGCGGCCATCGTCGGGCGCGTGTCCATGGACCTGATGACGATCGATCTGCGCGATCACGGCGACGCGCGCATCGGTGATCGCGTCCTGCTTTGGGGCCCGGAGCTGCCAGTGGAAGAACTCGCCGCTGCAGCTGGCACGATCAGCTACGAACTCACCTGTGGCGTTACGCGTCGTGTGATGTTTCTTGAAGACGACGCTTTCGGAGGCAGCTGATGGCCAAGGCCAGGACGGCATATGTATGCGGCGATTGCGGCGCCGAATACAGCAAGTGGCAGGGACAGTGCACACAGTGCCAGGCCTGGAGTACGCTGAGCGAGGTGCGGCTGACGGCCAAGTCGTCATCGAAGAATGCAGAACGCTCGGGCTTTGCCGGAGCGTCGAGCGCTTCGGCCGTAGTGACGCAATTGGCGTCAGTGTCCGAAGCGGAAGAGATGCGCACGCAGATCGGCATCGCCGAACTCGATCGTGTGCTCGGTGGCGGTCTGGTGCGTGGCTCGGTGGTGCTGGTGGGCGGCGATCCCGGTATCGGCAAGTCGACACTGCTGATCCAGGCACTGGCCGCGGTGGCGGGGCGCATGAAGACACTGTACGTCACCGGCGAAGAAAGCCTGGGCCAGGTCGCATCGCGGGCACGCCGGCTGGGTCTGCCTCTGGATACGATGGAGGCGCTGGCCGATACCGGCATCGAACGCATCATCGAAACCAGTATCGCGCGACGCCCCGATGTGTTGGTGATCGATTCGATCCAGACCATGTACTCCGATGATCTGGAATCAGCACCGGGTTCGGTGACCCAGGTGCGCGAATCGGCAGCGCGTCTGGTGCGTTATGCGAAGGAATCGGGCTGCGCGGTGTTCCTGGTCGGACACGTTACCAAGGAAGGCGGCATCGCTGGCCCGCGCGTGCTCGAACACATGGTCGATGCCGTACTGTATTTCGAAGGCGAGTCGGGCAGTCGCTTCCGCGTGCTGCGCGCGTTCAAGAATCGCTTCGGCGCGGTCAATGAGCTGGGCGTGTTCGCCATGGGTGATCGCGGCCTCAAGGAAGTGCCCAACCCCTCAGCGATCTTTCTGAGCGGCAACGAGAATCCGACGCCGGGCAGCATCGTGATGGTCACCCGCGAGGGTACGCGACCATTGCTGGTCGAGGTACAGGCGCTGGTAGATCAGTCGCCGCTGGCCAATCCGCGGCGCGTGACCTTGGGTCTGGAACAGAATCGACTGGCGATGTTGCTGGCGGTCTTGCACAAGCATGGCGGCATCGCACTTTACGATCAGGATGTATTCGTTAACGTAGTGGGCGGCATACGCGTGCAGGAAACTGCAGCGGATCTGCCGGTACTGCTGGCAGTGCTGTCGAGTTTCCGCAATCGACCGATGGGGCAACGCACCGTGGCCTTTGGTGAAGTCGGATTGGGCGGTGAGATCCGTCCGGTGCCCAATGGTGAAGAACGTCTGCGTGAAGCCAGCCATCACGGCTTCAAGCGCATCATCGTGCCCAAGGCGAATGCCCCGAAAAAAGCGCCGCCCGGCGTTGAAGTGATTGCGGTGGAGCGGCTGGTCGAGGCGATAGACGCGACGCGGGAATAGGCGGCATTGTGGGAGCGGCGTCCCGCCGCGAAGCTCCTCTGAAAATGTAGGAGCGGCGTAAGCCGCGAAGCTCTTGCTCTGCTCTTGATAGTAGAGCAAGAGCTTCG
>JANMUE010000581.1:0-5823 GCA_031391205.1 Lysobacterales bacterium
CCCAAATAACCCACCATTTTTTTCGGGGCGGGCGCCGCCTCGTTTTTTTTTTTTTCCCCGAATGACCCCAAACACCTGCGCGCAACACGCCGCTCCTACAGTCACCAAGGCCCCGATGAACCCGATTCGCATCGCGCTGGCGCAGTTCGACTTTCCGGCCGGCGCGGTGGGCCAGAACGCGGACCGCATTCTCGAACTCGCTGCGCGCGCGCGCGACGAACTCGGCGCACGCCTGATCCTGTTTCCTGAACTCGCTATCTCTGGCTATCTCGCGGAAGACCTGTTCCTGCGTCCCAGCTTCATCGAAACCTGCGATCGCGAGCTGGCGCGCGTCATCACGTCGCTGCGCGGCATTGATGCCATCGTCGGCCATCCGCTGCGCGAAGGCGATCGGCTTTACAACGCGCTGAGCTGGGTACGCGACGGCCGGGTGATCGTGCGCTACCGCAAGCAGGCGCTGCCCAATTACACGGTGTTCGACGAGAAGCGCTACTTCAGCGCCGGTGATCAAGCTGCGATCGTTGAGCTCGACAGTGTGCGCTTCGCGCCGCTGATCTGCGAAGACATCTGGGAGACCTTCCCCGCCGCGCGCGCGATGCAGGCCGGTGCCGAAGCGTTGCTGGTGATCAACGCATCGCCCTTCGATATCGGCAATCGCCAGCACCGCCACGACGAGGTGCGCGAGCGCGCCACGACGCATAACGTGCCCATCGCCTACGTCAATGTCGTTGCCGGACAGGACGATCTGGTATTCGATGGCGGTGCCTTCTGCATCAATGCTGATGGCAGCATGCAAGGCCCCGCGCCCGCATTCGAGGATCATCTGCTCGCCATCGACTATGTGCCGGAGTCGCGCCGCTTCCATGCGGTCAACTGGCCGGCCGCCGAGACCGATGACCGCGCACGGTTTTACAAGGCACTGGTGCGCGGCACCCGCGACTATGTCGAGAAGAACGGATTCCCCGGTGTACTGCTCGGGCTTTCCGGCGGCGTCGACTCTGCACTGACGCTGGTCATTGCCGTCGATGCGCTGGGCGCTGATCGTGTCACTGCGGTGATGATGCCGACGCGCTTCACCTCGCGGCTGTCGCTGGACGAAGCCGCGGCACAGGCCAAATTGCTGGGCGTGCACTATCACGTCGCGCCGATCGAAGAGGCGTTCACGACGCTGTGTGCCTCGCTGGCGCCGATGTTCGGCGATCGACCGGTTGATGTGACCGAAGAGAATCTGCAGGCGCGCATCCGCGGCATGATCCTGATGGCGCTGTCGAACAAGTTCGGTGCCATGGTGCTGTCGACCGGCAACAAAAGTGAAATGGCCTGTGGCTATGCCACGCTGTACGGCGATATGTGCGGAGGTTTCGCGCCGCTGAAGGACGTCTACAAAACCGAAGTCTGGGCGCTGTGCCGGCATCGCAACGCGATTTCTCCGGCAATCCCCGAGGTGGTGATCACGCGTCCGCCATCTGCCGAACTGCGCGAGAACCAGAAAGATCAGGACTCGCTGCCGCCGTATGAATTGCTCGACGAAATCCTCAAGCGCTATATCGAACAGGACAAGTCGCGCGCCGAAATCATCGCCGAGGGTTTCGATGCGGCCACGGTGCAACGCGTGGTCAAGATGATTCTGCGCAACGAATACAAGCGCCGACAGTCCGCGCCCGGCCCGCGCATCACGTGCAGGGCTTTTGGTCGCGATCGGCGATACCCGATCACCACCGGTTGGCGATGAACATAACTGTGGGAGCGGCATGTGGGTCCGCGCTGCGCGCGGACGCTCTTGGCCGACTTCCAAAATCTCGAAGAAAGCGTCCGACCACAGGTCGGACCCACAACCAACATATCGAATGGGAATCAACATGACCAAACCCAGCAAACCCCAAGGCCTAGCCACTCGCGCCATTCACGCAGGCCAATCACCGGACCCCACCACGGGCGCGATCATGACGCCGATTTACGCGACGTCGACCTATGTGCAGAGCAGCCCCGGCGTACACAAGGGCTTCGAATACACGCGCTCGCACAACCCCACGCGTTTCGCGTTCGAGGACTGCGTCGCGGCGTTGGAAGGCGGCAGCAAAGGTTATGCGTTCGCTTCCGGTCTGGCGGCGACGTCGACGATTCTGGAGATTCTCGACAGCGGCAGCCACATCATCGCGATGGACGATATGTACGGTGGTACTTTCCGCCTCTTCGAGCGCGTGCGCCGGCGCAGCGCCGGGCTCGATTTCAGTTTCGTCGATGCCAATGACGAGGACGCGTTGAAGGCTGCACTCAAGCCGAATACGCGCATGATCTGGGTGGAGACGCCGACCAATCCCATGCTCAAACTGGTGGACCTGCGCAAGCTCGGCAAGTTCGCGAAGAAACACGGGCTGATCCTGGTCGTCGACAACACCTTCAGCTCGCCGATGCTGCAGCGGCCGATCGAGTTCGGCGCCGACATCGTGATGCATTCGGCGACCAAGTATCTCAATGGCCATTCCGATATGGTCGGTGGCATCGCCGTCGTCGGCGACAACACCGAGCTGCGTGAAAAGATGACCTTCCTGCAGAACGCCGTCGGCGGCATCGCCGGTCCTTTCGACAGTTTCCTCGCGCTGCGTGGCCTCAAAACCCTGCATCTGCGCATGCGCGCGCATTGCGAGAACGCGATGATCCTTGCCAAATGGCTGGATAAGCATCCGGCGCTGCAGCGCGTGATCTATCCCGGCCTCAAGTCGCATCCGCAGCATGCTTTGGCGGCCAAGCAGATGGACGGCTTCGGCGGCATGATCTCGGTCGAGGTCAGGGGTGGATTGAAGAAGGCGCGCAGGATGATGGAACGCTGCCATTTGTTTGGACTTGCCGAATCACTGGGCGGCGTCGAGTCGCTGATCAATCACCCGGCGATCATGACGCATGCGTCAGTGCCACCCGACAAGCGCAAGCGTCTGGGGATCAGCGATGGTTTGGTGCGCTTGTCAGTAGGTGTGGAAGATGTTGCCGATCTGCGTGCGGAGCTGGAGCACGCGTTGGGGTGATGGGGCTTTTGTAGGGTGGGTGCAACCCACCATTGCGTAGCGTTCGGGAATGGTGGGTTGCACCCACCCTACAAAAGCCGCCAGAGCCAGGGCAGCGCGAAGGCCATCAACAGTGCGCCATAGATGCCGGCCAATGCGTCATCGAGCATGGCACCGAAACCGCCGTGCAATTTTTTGTCCGCCACCGACGCGGGCCAGGGCTTGAGGATATCGAGCACTCGAAACAGAAGGAATCCGATCAGCAGCTCCGCCCACAGCGGCGGCGCGAATCCGATCTGCGGCCAGTATGCGGTCGCAGGCAGCAACGTAATCCAGAGACCGACCCACTCGTCCATGACCACGAAACCCGGGTCTTCGCGTTGCAGGCGTGCGATCACCCAGTCCGCGGCCAGCACGCCCAACACGAAGGCCACGACCGACGCAGCCAGCACCGCCCAAGGTCCGTAGGCACGCAGAACCAGATACGGCAGCAGCGCCATCAACGAGCCCACCGTTCCGGGTGCAAAAGGCGAAAGTCCGCCCCCCAGTCCACCTGCGATCCAGCCCCAGGGATGACGCATCAGCATCGTCATCTGCGCTGAAGTCAACCGGTTCATGCGAAGTGATCCCAGCCGCGCGTGGTCGGTTCAATGATATCTCCTGCAGCATCGCGCACGCGAAGTCCGGCATCGGAGGTGATACGCCCGATCTCGTGCAACGTGGCGTCGGCCGCGCCCAATGCCGTGCGCGCCGCATCCAGACGGTCCGGCGGCACGGTCACCAGCAGCACGTAGTCGTCGCCGCCGCTCAGCACATGCTGGGTGGCAACGTCTTGATCGAGTTCTTCGCGCAATTCCCCCCATCCGGGTATCGATGCCAACGTGATATCGGCACCTACACCGCTGGAATTCAAAACATGTTCAAGATCCGCCGCCAGACCGTCACTGATGTCGATCGCACTGGAAACATATGCGCGCAGCGCAATACCCTGGGCGATCTGCGGCGGCGGGCGGTCCAGATGTCGCACCCATTGATGGCCGACCCGATGCGGGTCAAGGCGATAGGCACGACCACAATCCGGATGACCCTTAAGATAGTGCAGACCCGCCGCTGCCCTGCCCAACGCACCGCAGACCGCGACCACATCACCTGGCTTGGCGCCGCTGCGCCGAAGTATCGTTCCACGCGGTGCAAATCCCATCGCGGTCACGGTGATGGAAAGTGCGCCGCGCGTGGTATCGCCGCCAATCAACGCTACGTTGTGTTGAGCTGCGAGCTCGGAGAAACCTTGCGCGAATGCGCGCACCCAGGTTTCGTCGGATTCCGGCAGCGACAGCGCCAGCAAAGCAAATGCCGGTTCCGCGCCCATCGCGGCGAGGTCGGAAAGATTGACGGCGAGCGACTTCCAGCCGATGTGCTCGGGCCGTGTGTTGAGCGGAAAGTGTCGACCGGCGATCAACGTATCGGTGCAGACCAGCAGCTCTTGCTCAGGCGGCACCTGGATCGATGCAGCGTCGTCGCCGATGCCGAGCAGCACATCCGGCCTGTGCAAAGCGCATTCGGTGCGGATCAGATCGATGAGGGAGAATTCGGTCATCGCAGCGTCCTGTGGGAGCGGCCTCCGGCCGCGAATGCGCGGGCAATCCTATCGCGGCCAGAGGCCGCTCCCACCTCCAATGTTAACGCCGATACTCTCCACCACGCGCCTGCGCCGCCAACTTGTCGAGCACGCCGTTGACATAGGTATGGCCGAAATCGGCGCCGAAGCGCTTCGTGGTTTCGATGGCTTCGTTGATCACCACCCGATAAGGCACATCGGGACGATGCATCAGTTCGTAGGCACCCAGCCGCAGCACGGCGCGTTCGATGGGATCGACCAGATCCACTTCGCGATCCAGAAACGGCTTGAGTGCAGCATCCAGTTCTTCACGACGCTTTTCTATGTTAACCAGCAGATCCTCGAAATATTCGAGATCGGCGACCTCCATTTCCTGTTCGTGCTTGAACTGGGAAATGATCCCCTGCATCGGCGTGCCCGACACCTGCCAGGCATACAGTGCCTGCAGCGCACGCCGGCGTGCGCGGCTGCGCGCAGCGAGATCAATGCCATCCGTGCGGTGGTGCTGGCTCATCGAAACATGTCCTCGTCTAGATCCAGTGCATCCAGGTCATCAGCGACGCCGCCGAAGGAAGCGTCGATGGATGCCAGCACGCCCAGTGTATCCAGCAATGCCTGCGCCGCTTCGGAACCTTTGTTACCGTGTGCGCCGCCGGCACGGTCAATGGCCTGCTGTTCGTTTTCGCAGGCGAGCACGCCATTGGTCACCGGCATGTCATGTTCCAGCGCTACCTGCATCAGCCCACGTGCCGATTCATTCGCGATCACTTCGAAATGCGCGGTCTCGCCGCGAATGATGCAACCCAGCGCAATGACACCGTCAAACACCATGGTCTGCGCCAGTGAGCTGGCCACCATCGGCAATTCCCAGGCACCGGGAACACGCACCAGCGTTATCGCTGATGAAGCGATTCCGGCTTTGTTGAGCGTGGCGATGGCACCATCCACCAGGCGATCGACGATAGCGCCATTGAATTGCGCAGCGACAATCGCCACACACACTTCGATGTCGGCATGGTCGGGGTCCAGAATCTGCACGCCACTGCGCAAAGTGTTGATCGCCGGCAGTGATGCCGATGCCTTCTTGGATAGCTTGCTCATAGAAATTCCGGGAGGAGCGCAGAGGGAACGGGTGTGGAGCGGTCTGGATGTGGGAGCGGCATCCCGCCGCGAACGACCGTCGATAACCGTTCGCGGCGGGAC
>JANMUE010000587.1:0-10589 GCA_031391205.1 Lysobacterales bacterium
TTGTTGTTTTTTTTTTTCCTTATTGTCGGGGGGGGCGGGGCGCCTTTCTTATTCTAATAATAATATTTTTTTTTCATTGTTTCCGGCCCCCCCCCCCCCGCTCCCACAACGCCGCTCCTACATCATGCGCCGATTTCAGCCAATGGCCTCCACCCAGACCGGTGTGGCGCTGAACGCTGCGTTGCCGCTGGGGCGATCCAGCGCACTGGCGTCGGTCAGGTCATTGATGCTGACGCCGCTGACAGCGGATGCGCGCTGCATCTGCACGCCTTCGCGTTGATGACCAAAACCGTGTGGAAGCGATACCACGCCCGGCATCATGTCGGTATCGGCGCAGGCCTCGGTCTCGACTTCGCCGATGCGCGAGCGGATGCGCACGCGGGCGCCGTCGATCAGGCCACGCGCCTGCAGGTCATCGGGATGCACCAGCAGTTGGTGGCGCGGCTTGCCTTTGACCAGGCGCGGTGCATTGTGCATCCAGGAATTGTTGCTGCGCGCATCGCGTCGGCCGATCAGCAGCAGGGCTCCGGGCGATTCAGCAGTCGGCGCAGTCGCGCTCGATTCGGCCAGGCGTTTGAGATCATCGAGCAATAAGCCGGGCGCGCATTCGATACATCCATCGGCAGTTTCCAGCCTGCCCAGCAGCGAAGGCGTCAATGCACCCAGATCCAGCCCATGCGGCGCCGCTTCCAGCGCTTCGATGCTCAAACCCGAACCACCACGCGTCAACCCCTGGGCGATCGACGCACGGGGTGCCGGCAGGTCGTTCCAAGGTTTGCCGCTGGCCGAAGCGAAGGCCGCACCCAGACCGTTCACGATCTGCCAGTCGGCGCGCTCGGATTCATCCTGTGCCCGCACCGGCGGACTCAGGCGCGCCACCTTGCGCACGGCGAACAAATTGAAGATCAGATCGAACTGGTGCTGGGTCAGAAACGAGGCCGGTGGCAGGATCAGATCGGCATGGCGCGTGGTTTCGTTGATGTAGATGTCGATGCTGACCATGAACTCGAGCGCGCCCAGCGCACGATCCAGTGCGGCGCCATCGGGTGTGGACAGCACCGGGTTGCCTGCACAGGTCAAAAGCGCGCGCACCTGGCCGTTACCCGGCGTTTCGATTTCTTCGCGCAGCACCGCAACCGGAAGCTCGCCGGCAAACTCGGGCAGGCCACGTACACGGCTATGCCAGCGGCCATGATTGCCGCGCGACGTGCCGGGACCGGTCATCGGGATCACCGGTTCATTGGGCAGGCTGCCGCCTTCGGCATCGAGTTGTCCGGTGTAGAGGTTGATCAGTTGCATCAGCCATTGGCACAGCGAGCCGAAGGCCTGTGTCGAAACGCCCATGCGCCCATACACGACGGAGCGCTGCGCAGCGCCCAACTCGGTCGCGATAAGTTGCACGGCGGCGGCGGCGATGCCCGTGTGTGCTTCGATATCGAGACGTGGAAAATCGGCGATGGTCTGCAGTGCCTCTTCCAGGCGCGCCAGCTTGCCGGCATAGCGCTCCAGGCGCGGAGGCTGCACCTGCATCAACGTCTGCAACAATGCGATCAGAAACAACGCATCGCTGCCAGGGCGTATCGCATGATGTTCGCTGGCGATTTCGGCGGTCTCGGTCCGGCGCGGATCGATCACCACCAGCTTGCCGCGCTTGACCAGCGCTTTGAGGCGCTTGTCGACGCCCGGCGCCGTCATCAGGCTGCCATTGGATGCAACCGGGTTTGCGCCCAGCATCAGGAAATAATCGGTGCGGTCCACATCGGGAATTGGAATCAGGAACTGATGGCCATACATCAGATAGCTCACCAGTTGATGCGGCCACTGGTCGACTGATGAGGCGCTGAACAGATTGCGCGTACGCAGCAGTCTCAGCAGAGCGGGCAGATACGCCGTGTGACCGTAGTGATGCGCGTTCGGGTTGCCGAGATACGCGGCGACGGCATCGTTGCCGTGTTGATGCTGAATCGCGGCCAGACGCGTGCCGGCGAGCTCGAAGGCCTGCTCCCAACTGATCGGCACGAAACGCCCATCGACGCGCTGCATCGGTTGCTTCAGCCGATCGGGATCGGACTCCAGATCGATGATGGCATTGCCTTTGGGGCAGATATGGCCGCGGCTGAAGGGGTCGAGCGCATCGCCGCGGATCGCGCTGAGTTGCGCGCCTTCATAACGCAGCTCCAGACCGCAAATCGCCTCGCACAACGGGCAGGCGCGATAGTGGATGTCCATCAGATGCGATTCCGCTCAGGGTCGAAGCGCCATCATATGCGCTGGGAGGCAAGCAGCGTAAACTGATGGAGTTCCATTTTGGGGGCGTCCAATGACCGTGTGTCCCGTTGCACTGGCCGTGGGTTGCAAGAAATGCCCGGCCTTCAATATTTGTCCGGCCAAGGCCGTCATCGGCGATCACCCCGCCAAAACAACGCCCGATCCACTCAGTCCGACGGCCAAGAAGAAGCGCGCTCGCTAGGGTCGGCACGGCCTGGGAGCAATGGTTTTTGTGGGTCCGTGCTGCGCGCGGGCGCTTGTCGTCAACCTGTTCCGCCTGGCGAAAGCGTCCGACCACAGGTCGGGCCCACCGGTGGGAGCAACGAAACTGGAGCGAGGTGCCGTTTCACGGCGAACGCCGTTTGCTGGTAACGAACAGCGCCCTGGCATTCTCGAGTCGAATCTTCATCTTCTCCTCTTCGGTGAGCGGTAGCCGCGCGAGCGCGTTAGCGTTCCGCGCGAGCGAGTATTGCGGGAAGTCGGATCCCAGCAATACTTGGTCAATCCCTACATTTCGGATTGTCCAGACAAACTCATCTTCAATCGGCGAATCGGCAACAAGGGTCACGATCACCGAGATGTCGAAGTAGATGTTGTTTCCAATCTGTATATTGTCTCCGGAACTGTTTTCTGCGTCCCGAGCCGCCTTCAGTATGTTCCAGAAGCGAAAGTTCATTGCGCCCATATGCGCAAATATGAACTTTGTCTGCGCTGCGGACAGTGCCAGGTTGAACAGCTTTTCACTGTCGCCGGGCAGGATGTTTGCGTTGTCCATCAACACAATGAGCCCAAGTTCGCCGGCTTTTCTGACCAGCGTGAGGACACGTGGGTCGGCTGCGTCAAATTTCTGCGTATGTGGATGTATCTTTACGATACGCACCCCAGCTTCGGCAACACGCCCGAGTTCTTTCAGCGCCGCATTGCCGTCATAGGGATGGACCGTCGCGATTGGGATCAGCCGTTTGTGCTTTCGAGCCAGAGCGATTATTCCGTCGTTGCCGGCGCGGATCGCTTTGCGATCACCGGCCAGCGCCTGGTTTGGCCCGCCGAACCACATGGCTGCAAATTCCGTTTCCAGACCCGAAGCCGACAGCTGCGCTTCATACGCACGAAGCGATGCCTCGCCATGATGCAGATGGACGTGAACATCAAAAACTGTCGCTTGAGCATGCGACGTTTCTGGAATGGCCGAACACAGGCTGGCAAACAGTAGCAACGCCTTCATCCATCACTCCGTCTTAGTTGTGATTCAAGGCAGGGTCTGAAAACCTGCCATCAACGAGTAGCGTCGAAATACTAACCTGACTCCCGTTCTTGCCGACTGTTTTCCTCATTCCATTGCAGTGGTCAAGAAGGGATCAAGCCGCCGCGAAAACAAACGGTGTGACCACTTCGGTGAAAGGCGCCTCGACTCCACGCGTTTGGGCGCTCATGCCTGCGCAATGAGTCGCCATTCGGTGCGATGCGCGCGTGGATCGAACAAATTGTGAGGCAATCGACTAGCCACGCGCGCGTTGCTGCCGCTACCGTTGCTGCTGGACGTGCGGGGCAGTGATGCAAGGTTTCGTTGATCGACGTTGGGCGACGAAAGTACAGCTCCGGATGAGAACTGTTTTGGCGTTGCGCAATGCCGACATGGTGTGCCGAGGCGCGCAGGTGCCATGCACCGGTTGCGCCCAGACGCTGCTGAGTGAGGTGAATCTGGTGCTGATCGGGGAGGACAATGACGACTCAAAGTGCTGGCGCTGACCATCGTGCCTGGGCCTGCATTCTTGCCGCAGCTCTGCTGTTGGCGTCAATGGCCCCATGGGCGCAGGTGCCGCCCGTCGTGCCGGGCTTTCCGCATGCGCAAAGTTGCACCCCTGGCCAACTGCTGTATCGGCAGGTGGGTCTGGATCGGGTGACCAATATCATCTATCACAACGGCCGCATCTACTCGAACAATGTCGGCGCCGGTGAGCGGCGCGAGTGGCTGTTCACTAATCCGGCGCAGGCTTCGAGCCTGGCGATCGTGAATACGACCGGCCTGCCGTTCATGACTGATCAGGGCAACCACGCCCACACCAAGTCTGGCGACTATGCCGGTGGTGTGCTCGGTCTGCGCTTCAGGCGCATCTCCCCCGGCATCAATAACAACAACGAGGAAATGCCGGTCGCGGATCGTTTCTATAACGTGCAGACCGACCCGCCGGGGGGCTCGCAGCACCGGTTGTATTTTCCGTGGTCCACACCATTCAACTGGATCCAGTACGGAACCAGCACCGGCAGCGCGCGGCTGTGGCGCGCCGATCAATTGCTCGCCGAGTGGCAGCCGCTCGCCGATCACGGTGTTGCCGGCAACTCAATCCTGATCGGCAACCTGTTGTTCGTGATCTCCGATGGCTCGATGCTGGGTGTGCTGGTCTACGACATCGCTCCGGTGTTCGCTACGCCAGCGCAACCTCCGGCGCTGCTCGACAAATTTACCGGGCCGGTGGGCGCATATATTGGTGCGGTCTGGGAAAACTATCTGGTGCTGGCCGGTGGCGCCGACCAGGACCAGATCTTCGTCATCGACTACTCCGATCCCACCGATCTGCGTCTGGTAACCACCTTGAACGTGCGCGGCAACAACGCGCTGAACGCAGGTTCGAACGTGCCCTATGTACGCATCCAGGACCAATACGTCTTCACGCGCCGGCACAAGATCGACATGGAATCCCTGTCTCCGGTGCTTGAGCTGGATGAGGTCGGCAACAATCGGCCGGCCGGCAGCGTTGCCGGACAGCTCGACGTCAGCCAATACAACATGCCGCTGGGCAATCTGCTGATTACCGGCGGCTACAGCTCGGTAGGACGCGACGGCGTGGGCGTGTGGTGCCACCAGGCGACGCCGGACACGCGCGCGCCGTATGTCGGATATCACGTTCCCAAACCCGGTCAGACCAACTTCCCGCGCGGTGCACCGATCAGCCTGATCATTGCCGAAAATCTGGAGTCGTACACCATCATCAACGGTCAGACCGTTATCATTCGACCCATCGGTGGCGCGGCCGTTGATGCCTGGACATCGTTCTCGCATGATGGTGTGCTGACGATCACGCCGAAGCAATATCTGGCCAGCAACACCACATACGAGGTGATCATTCCGGCCGGGGGTATCAAGGACGCCGCCGGCAACGGTATCCAGAGTTACACCTTCACCTTCTCTACCGGCGGCAATGTCGGTGGCGGCAATGCCGCGCCGCAGATTGCCAACCTGACCGCCAACCCCGCACCGGTGGCGCCTGGGATTGCCGTAGCGCTCGCCACGACCGCCAGCGATACCGAAAGCGATCCGCTGCAATACCGCTACAGTTTCGGCGACGGCACAGCGACCACGGCCTGGGGCAGTGCCTCCGGTGTGTCGCATACCTTTGCCGACAGCGGCCACTACGACATCAAGGTCCAGGTTCGCGACGTCAAGCCCGACGGCAGCCATTCGGTAACCAGCCGCAGCCTGAGTCTGGCCGTTGCGCCGGTGCCGGCCGGCCCCCTGCCGACGCAGTCGTCGCAACTCGCGCTCGATGCAGCCAATCGTCGCATCTGGGCAGTCGATCCCGATAACGATATGGTCAGCCGCTTTGACGCCGACACGCGGCAGCGCTTGCAGACAATTCAGCTCGGCGCGTTGCTCGGTTTGTCGGTCGAGATCGCACCGGTGAGCATTGCCATCGCACCCAATGGCGAGGCCTGGGTGGCTCTGCGCGACGCCGATCGCATAGCGGTGCTTTCTGCCAGTGGCCAGCTGCTTGCCAGCATCGACACCGGCTTTGGCAGCGCGCCACAGGCGGTGGCCGTGAGCCGCGATGGCAGCCGCGTGTTCGCGACTCTGGGCGGTCGCGGCACAATCGCCGGCAATGGACTGCTCGTTCGCTACAGCACCGCCACGCGAAGCGAGACCGGGCGCACCCAGCTCGGCGGCCCGCATGCGCGTGCCATCGCCATCACCGGCGACGGTGCGCGCGTGTTTGTTTCCCGCTTCATCTCCCGCGAACACTACGGTGAAGTCTGGGAAGTGAACGGAAACACCATGGGCTTTACCCGAACCATCGAGCTGTGGCGCGACCGCGGCCTGTACGGTCTTGATGCCGGCGGATCGGATGGCCCGGGTGTGCCGAACTACATCTCCAGCCTGACTCTGAGTCCACAGCAGGACTGGCTCTGGTACACCGGCATCAAGACCGACACCAATCGTGGAACTTTTTTCCGTCAGCAGACCGAAAACAACCTGACCTTGACCCACGATGCGACCGTGCGCTCGATGCTTGGGCGCATTCAGCTCACGCATCCCTCCGGAACGCCGCAGGAGCCCAATCGCGACAGCATTGGCTCGCAGCGCGGGCGCGTCGATATCGACAACAGCGATTCGCCTTCGGCCCTGGTGTTTTCGCCGCGTGGCGACTACGTGTTTGTCGCACAACAGGGCAATGACGCGGTCGCCGTTTTCGATGACCTGGCGATCCGTGACGGCGTCGGCCGCTCGTCGCTATGGCGATTCGCGACCGGCGCGGCACCGCAGGCCTTGCTCTGGGATCCAGCAACTGATGTGCTGTGGAGCCGGGACTTGATGGGTCGCAACGTCACCACGTTCCCGCTCGCAGCATTCATCGCCGTCGGCAATCGCCAGCTGATCGCGCAGACTATCGCGCTCGGCAGTGGCGAGTTACTGCCGCCCTCGGTTCTCGCCGGCAAGCGCACGTTCTACTTCGCCGGCAATGCGCCCGATGGTCAGAACGCGATGAGCTTCGAGGGTTACATTTCCTGTGCGAGCTGCCACATCGATGGCAGTCAGGACGGTCGCGTTTGGGATTTCACCCAGCGCGGCGAAGGTCTGCGCAACACCACCGACCTGCGCGGACGCGCGGGCATGGTGCATGGCAATGTGCACTGGAGCGGCAACTTCGACGAGATCCAGGACTTCAACCTCGACATCGTCGGGCAGTTCCGTGGCCGCGGCTTTCTGCCGACCGGGCAAACGTCGCATCCGCCCCTGGGTATATCCAATAGCGGCCGCAGCGCGCTGCTGGATCAGCTCGCAGACTACGTCACCTCGCTCAGTAATTCGACGGTGCCGCGCAGCCCGTACCGTCAGGCCGACGGCACGCGCACGGCGACCGCGATCGCTGGTGCCGCCGTGTTTCAAAACCTGGGCTGCGCCACCTGTCATCTGCCTGCGCGCGACTTCACCGACAGCACCCTCGGCGTGGCAACACTGCGTAACGTCGGCACGCTGCGCAGCAGCTCCGGGCAGCGTCTCGGCGCCGCGCTGACCGGAATCGACACACCCACGTTGAACGGCATTTGGGACACGGCACCGTACTTCCATGATGGATCGGCGGCGGCGCTGGACGAAGTTTTCACGGTTGCCGGCGGTCGCATGTACGAGGCCGAAGCGGGCCTGCTGGCCGGCGGCGCGGCCTTGCCTGGCTATCCGACCATCAACGAGGACAGCACATTCCACGGCCATATGGTGGCTATGGAAAGCGACGGTGCGCGCGTGACCTTCAGCAACGTTGATGGCGGCAGCGGCGGCATCGGTGCGGTGGAGTTGCGCTGGTGGCCCGGTTCCGGTGGCACAGTGCGCATCAACGTCAACAACGGCGCCTTTGTCCATGACCGCATCGTCCAGATCGAGCGCACGCATTTCGAATGGGGACGCATACGCGTCGATGGCGTGCCGCTGAACGCCGGGACCAACAATACGATCGAAGTCAGGCGCGTCAGCGTCAACAGCTGGCGCAGCCCCGGCCTGGACAACATCACGGTCTCCACTGCGGCTGATCTCGCATTGGCGGCACCGCATCGCGCCGCGCTCGCACTGACAACCACCGACATGGACCGATTGCGCGCCTATCTGTTCACTCTCGACGGTCGCGATGCTCTGGGTGTTCCGATTTCGATCAATCAGATATTCGGCAGTGGATTTGAGTGAGTGCGCCGGGGAAACCGGCACTACGGAACTTCTGAACAAGTCCGGTGTTGCGATAGCCCGCTCAGTCAGGGATCGAAAAGCGCAGCTTTTTTGGATGGTGTGTTTGAAAAATGGTCTGGCGGAGAGCGAAACGCTGCCGCAGAACCGAGGGTGCTGCTGCGCAGGAACTGGCCTACAGGCTGACGGTAGGCGCGGCGGTCGTCTCTCAGCATCCTGCCTTCGACGACACTTGTGCGTCCATGCACGGCGTCCCGCCGCGATGCTCTCTTTCCATTGGGTATCAGAGCAAGAGCTTCGCGGCGGGACGCCGCTCCACGACTTGGCAGGCTAGCGCTGAAAATCAGCCCATCGCGCGGCTAGTCGCGCTGCTCCATGCATTTGCGCAACAATGCGCGCCCTTTGCGTGTGGACCGCCGATGCCTCTGATTACCCTGACCGACGTCGACTACAGTGTCGGTGGTCCGTTGCTGCTGGAAAAAGTCAGCTTCGGGCTGGACAGCGGCGAGCGCGTGTGTATTGTCGGCCGCAATGGCGCCGGCAAGTCGACGCTGATGAAACTGTTGGCGGGTGAGATCAAGGCCGACGATGGTGAAGTCCGCGTACAAGCGGGTACGCGGGTCGCGCGCCTGGCTCAGGAAGTGCCTGCCGATACCCATGGAACCGTATTCGATGTCGTGGCGTCGGCGCTGGGTGAGCATGGCCGCCTGCTCGCCGAATACCATCATCTGGCGCACGCGCACGATTTCGACAGCGATCGCCTGGCCGCGGTGCAGGAACAGATCGACATCGCCGGCGCCTGGAGTCTGGATCAGCGCGTCACCCGCGTGATCGAACGCCTGGAGCTGCCGGCCGAAGAACGCTTCGAAGCGCAGTCCGGCGGCATGAAGCGCCGCATCCTGCTGGCCCAGGCGCTGGTGCTGGACCCGCAGGTGCTGCTGCTGGACGAGCCGACCAATCACCTGGATATCGAGGCGATCAGTTGGCTGGAGGAAACCCTCAGGTCGTTCGATGGCTGTGTAGTGTTTGTCACCCATGATCGAAGTTTTTTGCGCGCGCTGGCCACGCGTATCCTGGAGATCGACCGCGGTCAGCTGACCAGCTGGCCCGGCGATTACGACAATTATCTGCGCCGGCGCGAAGAGCGACTGCATGCGGAATCCGAAGCCATCGCGCGCTTCGACAAGAAACTGGCGCAGGAAGAAATCTGGATCCGCCAGGGCATCAAGGCCAGGCGCACGCGCAATGAGGGCAGGGTGCGCGCGCTCAAGGAGCTGCGTCGTGAATATGCAGCGCGCCGCGGCCAGATGGGCAATGTGCGCATGGAAGCGGCGCAGAGCAGTAACTCCGGCAAGCGCGTGATCGAAGCCAAGGACATCAGCTTCGGCTACGGCCAGCGCATGATTGTTCGTGATTTCTCCACGGTGATCCAACGCGGCGATCGCATCGGCATCATCGGTGCCAATGGCTCGGGCAAGACCACCTTGATCAAACTGCTGCTGGGCGAGTTGCAGCCGCAGTCGGGAGAAGTGAAGCAGGGCACGCAGCTCGAAGTGGTGTTTTTCGATCAGCATCGCAGCGAGCTGCGCGAGGACTGGACTGCGCTGGAAAACGTGGCCGGCGGCAGCGAAACCATCGAGATCAATGGGGTGCGCAAGCATGCGCTGGGGTATCTGCAGGATTTTCTGTTCTCGCCGGACCGCGCGCGCGCGCCAATTTCGGCGTTGTCGGGCGGCGAGCGCAATCGTCTGTTGCTGGCCAAACTGCTGGCGCGACCGTCCAATCTGCTGGTGATGGACGAACCGACCAACGATCTGGATATCGAAACCCTGGACCTGCTCGAAGAGCTGCTCGGCCAGTACACCGGCACCTTGATCCTGGTATCGCATGACCGCGAGTTCATCGACAACGTGGTGACCAGCAGCCTGGTCATGGAAGGCGACGGTCGCGTAGGCGAATATGTCGGCGGCTACAGCGACTGGCTGGCGCAGCGTCGCGCAGTGTCGTTGGCCGCCCGGTCTGCAGGTGAGCGGGATGCCTCAGGCAAGAGCATCGGGACGGCGGCAGCAGCGCCCGTCGCTGCTGCCAAGCGCAAACTCAGTTACAAGGATCAACGCGAACTCGACGAACTGCCCAAGCGCATCGAGGCGCTGGAAGCTGCGATTGCGGCGATGCTGGCGCAGTCGCAGGAGGCGGTGTTCTACAAGCGTTCGGCGGCAGAGATTGCTGAGCATGGCCGGCTGATGGCGCAGAAGCAGCACGAGCTCGACGCGGCGTATGTGCGTTGGCAGGAGCTGGATTAAAACAATGTAGGAGCGGCGTGAGCCGCGATGCTCTTGTTCTGAATCTCAAACTGTAGAGCAAGAGCATC
>JANMUE010000001.1:0-4562 GCA_031391205.1 Lysobacterales bacterium
CGAGGCCGAGCGCATCGAGACTGGGTGGGACGTGCTGACTGAACGCACATTGGCTGCGGGTGCCGCGCTGCCGGCTGCGCATCGAGACGCGTATTTTCAGCTTGTCGAATATCCGGTAGTCGCCAGCGCCAATCTCAACAAGCTCTACATCGCTACTGCGCGCAACCGGCTGTACGCCGCACAGGGCCGCGCCACGGCCAATGCACAGGCTGCCGAAGTCGCGCGTCTGTTTGCGCGCGACGCGGAGCTGGCACGCATCTACGAGCAGGACATCGCCGGTGGCAAATGGATCCACATGATGTCGCAGACGCGCTTCGGCTATACCGGCTGGCAGCAACCCGAGAAGAATATCGTCCCGGAGACGAAGACGATCGTTATTCCGGCCAAGGCAGCGATGGGCGTGGCTGTCGAAGGTGATACAAACGCGTGGCCTGGTGCAGACGGCCAAGCGACGCTGCCGCCACGCGATCGATTCGATACAAACCCCCGATCGATCGAAGTCTTCAATCGGGGCATCGCTCGATTCAGTTACACCGCCAAGCCTGCGGAATCGTGGCTGCGTGTACATCCAGCTGCAGGTGAGATCGCCGAGC
The DNA here is from genome assembly GCA_031391205.1 of Lysobacterales bacterium. Lineage (GTDB taxonomy): Bacteria > Pseudomonadota > Gammaproteobacteria > Xanthomonadales > Ahniellaceae > 0-14-3-00-62-12. The sequence continues at coordinate 594 of JANMUE010000001.1, forward strand.
AAACCCGTTTGCGCGTCGACGTCGATTGGAATCGCGTTCCCGCTGGTGAGCATATCGGCCACGTAATAGTGCGCGGCAGCGACGGCCGCAAGGTTCGCGTCGAAGTTCCCGTGGTCAATCCAGCGCGGCACGAGGCCATCAAAGGGTTCGTCGAAAGCGATGGCCATATCGTTATCGAGGCGCAGCATTATTCACGTGCCATCGCACCACCAGGCGGGGACTGGAAAACGATTCCCAACCTCGGCCGCACGCTCTCGGGCGTGATGTCCTGGCCGGTCACCGCAGCTGCGCAGCTACCGGGTGGAGATACTGCGCGGTTGGAATATCCGATTCATCTGTCGCAGGCTGGTGCGTTCGAACTGCGCGTCGTGCTGTCGCCAACCCTCGACTTTCAGCATCGCGGCGGCCTGCGCTATGCGGTGTCGATTGACGACGAGGCACCGCAGATCGTCACGATGAAATCCGATCCCACCCCCGGACACGCCGATTTTTTCGCCTGGGAGCGTGCGGTACGCGACAGCGTGTATGTCGCCGTTTCGCGCCACTGTATCGAGAAAGCCGGCGCGCATACCCTGAAGCTGTGGCGTGTGGATTCGGGCACGGTGTTTCAGCGCATCGAGCTGGTGCGTGATAAAGGCCAAAAGAGTTATCTTGGCCCACCGGAGAGCGCACAGCGTTAGTCGATTGCATCTGAAACCTGCTGCTGCCGCTTTTTCACAAACCGGGGAAGAGCTATTGGCGGTGCACCGATTGCGGTGTTCACTCTCTCAAGTTTGAACCGACGACGGTCATGCACGTCAGCTGCGATAGCATTTTACTGCTGGAGGACACATCGATGACAACAACAAATCGCAGGTGGATGACAATGACCGCGAAATTACTGAGCTTCGCACTCGCTGGCTGCGCGCAGTCGCAGATGCGAGGCGACCAACCCGCGGAGCGTGAACGATCAAGAGACAACGCAGCCGTCGCGACCACGCTCAAAGACGCCTATGCGAATGATTTCCTCATCGGCACAGCGGTCAGTGCAGCCATTGTTTCGGGCGAGGATGCATTGTCGCAGCCGTTGGTGCCTATGCACTTCAACTCGATCACCGCAGAAAACGTGATGAAGGCCGAGGTCGTCAATCCCGAGCCGGGCAGGTTCGACTTCGCGCCCGCTGATGCCTTCGTTCGCTATGGTGAGCAGCACGGGATGTTCATCATCGGGCATACCCTGGTATGGCATAACCAGACACCTGCCTGGTTCTTTGTCGATGCCTCCGGAAAACCGAACACGCCCGACGCGCAGATCGAACGCATGCGCCAACACATCGAAGCCGTCACCGGACGCTACGCCGGGCGCGTTCACGCCTGGGATGTGGTGAACGAGGTGATCGACGACGACGGTAGCTACCGCCCCACAACCTGGGTCACTGCCGTCGGCGACGGCGATGAAATGGTGCGTCGCGCGTTCGCCTTCGCCAGCGAATACGCGCCGGATACCGAGCTCTACTACAACGATTTCAATGCCTGGCGGCCCGAGAAGCGCGATGGCATCGTGCGCATGGTGAAGATGCTGCAGACCGCCGGCATCCGCATCGACGGCATCGGTATGCAGGGCCATTGGGGCCTGAATTACCCGCGCACCGAGTATATCGAAGCGGCCATCGACGCCTTCGCTGCACTGGGGGTGAAAGTAATGATCACCGAACTCGATGTTGATGTGTTGCCGCTGACGAAAGAGGGACAGATCATCGGAACCGGTATGCTGCACAAGCAGTTTCAGCTTGAGGAGTTCAAGAGCTTTCTCGATCCCTACAAAGACGGCCTACCGGAGGACGTCGAACGCCAGTTGAATCATCGCTACGCTGAGCTCTTTCGCATCTTCCACAGCAGGCGCGATGCGATCGCCCGTGTCAGCCTCTGGGGCGTTCACGACGGTATGTCATGGAAGAACGACTATCCCATTCCAAATCGGACCAACTACCCGCTGCTGTTCGATCGCGCACGTCATCCCAAGCCGGCACTTGACGCCGTGCTCAGGGTTCCACAGGAATAGCCCGCACCGCATCGAATTGCGCGCCCGCACATTCGATCCCACAGTAACCTCAACCGAGGGATTTTCGATGAGCCTGTTTCGCCGCTCCGCACTCGCGATACTGTTGATGGTTTCCGCCGCGAACATTGCCGCTGGTGACAAACCATTGCCCTACCCCATCGTCGGCCAGCTGACCGTGTACGACGCGTCCTTTCGCGAAGTCGTCGCCGCAGATGCACGTATCGAAAAGATCGCAGAAGGGTTTACCTGGTCCGAGGGGCCGGCGTGGGTCAGCGCTGGTAACTATCTGCTGTTCAACGACGTCCCTCAGAACACCATGTACCGCTGGTCCGAGCGCGACGGACTGGCTCAGTTCCTCAAGCCCTCCGGCTACGAGGGTCCCGAGCTCGACACGCTGCGCGAGGCTGGCGCCAACGGCCTGATCGTTGAACCTGCGGGCACGGTTCTGCTGGCCGATTCGGGTACGCGAGTGGTGGCACGGCTCGATCTCGCTACGAAATCCAAGACGACGATTGCCGCGAAATTCAACGGAAAGCGATTCAACAGCCCCAATGATCTTGTCCGCCGCAGCGATGGCACGGTGTTTTTCACCGATCCGCCCTACGGTCTGAAGGGCATCAACGATTCACCGGTCAAGGAGCTCGCTTTCAGCGGTGTTTTCCGCATCGACAACGACGGCACCGTCCATCTGATCGACGACACGCTGAGCTTTCCAAACGGTATCGCGCTTTCGCCCGACGAACGCACGCTGTACGTCTCCAACTCCGATCCGAAGCGGCCCGTGTGGATGGCCTACGCGCTCGATGCCAAAGGCAGCGTCACCGATAAACACTTATTCGCGGACGCTTCCGACCTGGTCGTCGAAGGCAAGCCCGGCCTGCCTGATGGCATGGCGGTCGCACCCAATGGTCGCCTCTTCGCAACCGGTCCCGGTGGTGTGATCGTGTTCAGCGCCGACGGCAAACGACTCGGCCGAATCGAGACCGGTAGCGCCATCGCCAACTGCGCCCTTGGAGCCGACGATGGTCGTACTCTCTACATGACCTCGCATACTTTCGTCGCACGCGTTCGGCTAGCCGCAAATGCCATAACCGCAGTCGCACAGTCTAAAAAGCCGGCTGCAGAGCCCGATGTTAAAAGTGCGAAATCCGATCAGCCCGGTGATTGATTCGGAGTCTCCAGCATTTCGAGCACCAGCGCGCGGTGCTCATCTTTTCAATAACCACGGTTTTCGCGACAGCGAACAAATGAAATCAGCCAATGCCGCGCTCGTCGCAATTAAGTGCGCGGCAAGCATCGCCGCGTCTTCAATTTTCCGTTGGGTCACAACGCCGAAACCTGTTTCGAACCGTTGCATCCGCAGATGATCGATCACGCTTCTGAATCGGCCGCAAAAGCCTGGGTGCTGGTTGCGGGCAACGCCGCGGAAGGTGTTTGCACAAGGCCTGAGACTCGATTCCCCTGCGCTGACCTGATCTTTTTGCGCAGGGAATGACCCGTCGCACCGTTGAGATCACCTCCCGGATAGATGCGCAGCCTGTCCCTTGGTTCTGACCCTGTCGCGAGCCCTTCTATGCTGCACTGCATGATGACAGCGCTGGACAGTCAAGCGAATCTAGCAGGGAAATTCCTGAAGCGATCGCGGATACGTGTCTGCTGCACTGCACGGTGACAGTGTTAAAAAAGAGTGATATTTGATGTCGTGAGAGTACTGGTAGCGCTATCACCCGAAATGGGCCGACGGAAATGGAGCAGACTGTGATTGCGCCACGAGCATTGGGATGCACAGCGGCAGGCAGCGAGCGGTAGAGGAGGTTTTTGTTTCTAACTGGCGGCCGTTCCGACTCAAGACAAGCGGGGATGGGGTGTGGTGTTCGTCGGGTGCGTAGGAGGGCGGGCCGCGACCCGCAGGTGCCCCAGGAAATGGG
>JANMUE010000033.1:0-47942 GCA_031391205.1 Lysobacterales bacterium
ACAACGGCAACGTCAAAGGCAGCGGAGCAAGCCCCGCTCTACAACGGCAACGGCAAAGGCAGCGGAGCAAGCCCCGCTCTACAACGGCAACGGCAAAGGCAGCGGAGCAAGCCCCGCTCTACAACGGCGACGGCAAAAGCAGCGGAGCAAGACTCGCACCTACACGAGCGCGAAGGCGTCGCGTGTCAGGTTTTCGGGAGTGCCGGCAGTCACACGCACGTTGTCTTCGATGCGAATGCCGCCGAATTTCTTCATGCGTTCGATCTTGTCCCAGTTCACCACCGCGGCATGCGGCGTGGCCTTGAGCTTGGCCAGCAGTGAGTCGATGAAATACAGCCCGGGTTCGATGGTAACGACGAAATCCTGCTGCAGCGTGCGCGTCATCCGCAGATACGGATGACCTTCCGGCCGCGGGATGAATCCGCCAGAGGCGTTGTCCATGAATCCGGCCACGTCGTGCACCTGCAGGCCAATGGGATGGCCGATCCCGTGCGGCATGAAGGTGCCGGTGACACCGGATTCGACCATGGAATCCACCTCCATTTTTACGTAATGCTGGTCGCGCAGAATCGCCGCAATGCGGGCGTGCGTATTCAGGTGAATCTCTGGGTAAGGCTTGCCGTCGCGAACCTGATCGCATAGACGCAGCTGCGCCGATTCCATCGCGTCTATCAGCATCTTGAATTCCACATCGCCGCTGCCGTAGGTGCGCGTGATGTCCGCAGCGTAGCCGTTGACCTGGGCACCGGCATCGATCAGAAACGAATGGTGGTGCCTGGGCTTTTCGCTGCGCTAATACTGGTAGTGCAGGATGGCGGCGTGCTCATTGAGCGCCACAATGTTGCCATAGGGCAGGTCGAGTTCGGTGTGACCTGTGGCCGCGCAGTACGCGCGGTGGATCTCCATTTCTGATGCGCCATTGCGAAACGCCGACTCTGCCACGCGATGCGCTCGCGTTGCGCGTCGCGAGGCCAGCCGCATATTCGCCAGCTCGTATGCGGTTTTGGCGCTGCGCTGATAATGCAGATAGTTGATCACGGCTTCGGGATTGTTCGGTGCCAATCCATCCAGCGCGACGTTAGATTCGCCGATCACCGCGCAGTGTCCGCTACGCGGCATGTGTTGCAAGGCGTCCTGGGGCTGGTTGATCACGCGCACATCGAAGTGTTCCAGCCAATAGCCGGCCGGCGCTTCCGGCACTTCATGCCAGTAGTCATCGGGCTGATAGTAGGCGAGTACCGGCTTGCTGCCTGGAGTAAAGGCAATCCAGCATTCCGGATGCTGGGTCAGTGGCAGCCAGGCCTTGAATTGCGGATTGACGTAATACGGGTTGGGTCGGTCGTCGAGAAACTGATACGACTGCCGTCCTGAAGCGATCAGCAGATGGTCGAAGCCGCCCGCGGCCAGCGCCTGCGTGGCGCGTTCGATGACAGTCTGTATGTGGCGTAGGTACAGGCGTGCGAGTTCGTCGCTCATGGCTGGCCTCGGTCGAAAAATCAGGATTGCAAATTCTGGTACACGACGGCACAGCCTCGGTGCCCGTTAGCGCGGGATTCGGCCGCATCCATAAAACGACTAGCGTTGATCTTCGCGGTGCAACCAGTCGTCGATCGTATCGAGGTCGCGCGGTGAGATATCGATGATGCGAAATCCTGACCAGTACTGGCCAGGCAGGGCCGAAGATGCGGTCCATTGTTCGTGTACGCCAATTTCAACCGGTACCGGCAGGCCGCGGGCATCGGGCAGATGGAAGCTGAGTTGATAGAGCGCGTTGTCGCGGACACGGTGCTCGGCAATCAGCATCATGCCGTCGACAGAAAGATCACCGACGCGACCGAAGTTCTGACCGGTCATGGTGTCAACCACGGGGACAGATTCCTCGGTTTTGCGGCGCTTGTTGCGGCGGGTCTCGCTCATACCTTGACGGCTCCTGCGTCGGTCTCGGGCGTCGCTATGTGCTTGAGCGTGCGAACAATCGCACCCCAGGCGCGATCGATCAGGCTATCGCGTTTGTCTTCCATGACGCGTGCGCGTTTTCCGTGGATTTCCTGGGCCAGTGTCTCCAGCGACATTTCCTCGGCCCGGGCACCACGTTGGTTGACGAACAGGCAGCGTCCGCTGAGCGGACTGAACCAGCTCAACTTGCGAGGCTGCCAGGCGCCGCCCGGCGACAGCATCTCGAACCACGTGCCGTAGGGTATGCCTTTAAGCCGGTCAACGATTATCAGTTCCTCAGGGCTCAGTGGAATCGCCGTATCGCCACGCGAAGGCAGCGCTTTTTCCTTGCTTTCGCCGGTTTCCTCGCCGAAGCGGGTCTTGGCACGAAGCTTTGCCGCCACCTCGGTCAGCGTGGCTGGGTCATCGTTTTGCGCCGCGCGTTCGTCATCGAACAGCTTGCCGATCACCGACTGCACATCTTCGAGATGGAAGCCAACCTGCGACAGACCGGATTCGACTTCCGAACGCAGTTGCGGCGAGTCGGGCGGTCTGGGCAGATCACCCTCGACCTGGCGGCCGAGATCAGATTGCAGCAGCCGGTCAACTATGGCCAGGCGGCGCTGGAACGCTTCGGAGTGTTCGCCGGAGCGCAGGATGGTCAGTGCCAGCACATCGGCCCAGGCTTGCTCCAGCAAGGTGCGGATCAGCGCGCGCGGCTTGTGGCCCTTGAGTTTTTCGGCGATCGCATTTGAAGCCGCTTTGCGTGCCAGTTCGAGCTTCTCACGCCCCTTGACGGCCTCGACGTTGCGTTTTTCGGCGACCTCGGACTTGCGTACCAAGGTGTGCAGATGCCGCGCGAAATCGCTGAGCAGATCTTCGAAGACGTTGACGTCGGAATCGAATTCACTGGTGACACGATCAACCACAACCTGCATCTTTTCGACCAGTCCGCGGTCCTGCTCCTCCTCGCCCATGTAATAGAAGCTGCCCTCGGCCAGGGCATTGAGCAGTTGCCGGGCCGGATGCGAGCGACGTGAGAAGAAACTCTTGTCGCGCAATGCCACGCGCATCACCGGCACCTGCAGCTTGCTCATCAACTGCTGCACCGGTGCCTGGGTGCGGCCTTCCTTGGCGAGATTGTCGAACAGCATGCCCACCAGATCGATGGTGTCGGAATCCTCTTCGGGCAGGCGCGGCAATTTGCCCTGCGGCGTGACCTGCCGCAACTGATTGAGCATGTCCTGTTTGATGTGCGTGGTAGTACGCGGGACGACCTTGCCACCAGCCGCCAGTGTGGTTGCCGGCAAGGATTGCAGAACGCTCAGCACCGACTGAACATCGGCGCTCCCGACAATATGCGCATCACCAGCGGGTGTTGCGGATGTCATACCCATCGCGGTGCGGCGTCCGGCCAGCAGCTCGCGCAGCGTGCTGAACATCTGCCGATCCTGCGAGTCGTTGGTCGCGTGTTCGGAGGGGATCGTTTGCGGCATCCCTGGCCAGCCGGTGAGCGGCCGACCGAACCCGCCAACCAGAAACTCGTCGTCGGCTGCGGCGCCCTGACCTGCGCTGCTCATACCAAACGACTGCCCCGGCGGTGTGGTGGGTGTGTTCTCAGGTGCGCCAGCGCGTGACGCTGGAGTGGGAAACTGAAGCGGAGTTGAAACTTCGTTGGCCGCCGTCGGCTTGTTACTCCACGCGCTTCCCGGCGGGCGAATCGGGGTCACATGGCCAAATGCAGGTGCAGGCGCCTGCTGCATCGGGCCGCGTGGTGCGGCGCCGGTCTCGGCGGACGGTTGTTCAGGGGGCTGTCGGCCGTCTTCCTGGGCGGCTTTCTGTGCAGCACCCGGGGTGTTGGCGCTACCTGTATCGCGGCGAAGGCGCGGCGCAGTCATGATGAGATTGGGCAGAATGCGGCTTTCAATCAGATAATTATTGACGCCGTCATACACACCCTCGATTTCGTGCATGACGTAACGATCGAATACTTTGAACAGCAGATGTCGATGCTCCGGCGGAAGTTCGAAACCATCTATCGACAGGCGCAGGCATTCGCAGAGGCGTTGCGGCCCGATCGGCAGTTCTTCCGGTTCGAACGCGGGTGCAGCGACCAAAACGCCGAAACGCTGGCCAAGCCCAAAAAGTTTCTGGCTGAGTTTGATCTCGGCCCGGCTTGCCGCTTCGAGCAGGGCCAGGGATTCTTCGAATTCGGTGTTGTTGACCAGAGTGAGTGGATCGCGCTGGGTGCTGCGGGCGCGGCTGAATGCCGGGGCTTCACGGGTTCCGGCGCTGTCCGCCAGCGCGCCTTCCAGATGCATCAGGAACCGTGGCGCGATATCCGCGCGCGTGCGCCTGATCTCGCGCAGGGACTCAAAACAGCGTTGCTGCTCCTCATTGCTGCGTGACTGTTCGGCCATGCGGAACAGGGCTTGCTCATACTCGTTCAGCGTATGCCGCAATGAGCGTTCCAGCTCACTGGCAATATGAGCGAATACGCCTTCGAGCACCGCGCGCGGACGCGGCGCAAACGGCCGTTCCTTCAGAGTAGGCGGTGTTTCCTTTGGTGCAGCGCGAAACGACGGACCTGAACCGTGGACGTCCATGACTTACCCTGGCGAAGTCTCGCGATTCTAGCCCGCAAGTTTCACCCCGGTAAGGCTTTTTCTGGCCGCATTTGAATAGCATTGTGACGCAGTGGGCAAAGGCCGGCCCGAAACCGCTTGCTTCGGGCCATGCCTCTGCCAGCGGAAATCAATCGCCAGCGACTATGGCGATGACACCGGAGCGATCCATGGTGTTGTAGCCATGGGCGAGTTCGTAAGGTTTGTCGAGCACATTGTCGAGTCTCGCCTCGATTCGCCAGGTCGGATTGAACCGAAATGCGGCGCGCAGGTTGACTACGCCGTAGCCGGGCAAATCGGCACCAAAGTCCTTGCGTTTCGACGCCATCAGCACCTCGCTACCGAGCGAAAGACCATTCTCGAAGCGATAGTCGGCGATGCTGGTCCATTTGCGCGCCGGGCGTCGCAGCAGATCGGTGCCCGTATCGGCATTCTCTGCATTCTGAACGGTGGCGGTGTTGACGAAGTTCCAGGTGCCGAGTTCAAGTTGATGAGTGAGTTCGACGCCATCGATATCGGCTCGGGCGATGTTCTCGGCCTGGAAGGTATTGCCGCCGGTGAACGAAATCAGATCGCGGATGCGCGAGGAGTAGGCCTGGACCCGCAGCGACTGACGATCGCTGATCTCAAGGTGCAGGGCGACTTCCACGCTGCGTGAACGCTCTGGATCAAGATCGGGATTGCCGGCAAAAAGACCACCGAAGCCAGGGGAATACTGTTCATTGAGCGTCGGTGCGCGAAAGCCTTCGCCATAGTTGACCAGCAACCGTGCCGAATCGGTGAAACGCCATCCCCAGGCAGCCTGCAGGCTTTGATCGCCGCCGAATTCGCTGTTGTCGTCGTGGCGGGCAGCGATCTCGAATTCGTGCGAGTCCCATTCGCGCTGATAGCCAAGATGCAACGCTCGATTGTCGCGGTGTTCGTCGATGCTGGCGCTGTAATCGAACATGGAGATATCGCGGCCATGTTCTTCGACATAGTTGATGCCGGCGTGCACGGTCGAATCCTCGCTCAAAGCAAACTGGTTCTGCCAGTCCAGCGTGTGTCGGCGCGAGTCGTAGATGGCAAAGAACGCTGCGGTTTCCAGTCGGTCGGAGGCGCTACCCAAAGCAAGACGATGCGACCAATTCTGGTTAATCGCGCCTGCGAGGCTGAGTCCGATCGCAGTGTCTTCGGCCAAGGTGATGCCGTCGTCGAACTCGATTTCTGCATCGGTTCGCAATGCCGTCAGTGCCAGTTTCTGGGTACCGATATCGGTTTCGGCGTGCAGGCTGACGTGCTCGTTCTGGTAGCCGTCTCGATCGGGATCGAACGAGAAACCATTTTCGTTCTGTGCCGAAATACCATCGGTCTCGTTGCGTCCCACGGTAACACCGATCATGCCGCGTTCGCCGCGCCATGCGGCGCTGGCATTTGCGGTGCTGGTGCCATGAGTGCCGGCGCCTGCGCGTACCGACCAGGTTTGCGGCTGCCGCGTGAAGATATGGATCACGCCGCCGATCGCCTCCGATCCCCAATATGCGGCCTGCGGGCCGCGCACGATTTCGATGCGTTCGATCTGGGCGATCGGCAGATGTGCATAGTCGTAGGCGCCCGAAAGCAGCGGCGACACGCGCACGCCATCGATCAGCACCAATGTGTGGTTGGAATTGCTGCCGCGCAGGAACAACGCGGTGCTCTGGCCGCTGCCACCGGTGCGCGCGAGGTCGATGCCCGGCTGCAGGCGTAGCAATTCAAGCAGATCCGGCGCCTGACTGCGTTCGATATCGGCGCGTGTGATCACGCTGACGCTGGCCAGGGTGTCGTCCACGGTCTGGGTGCTGCGCCGCGCGGTGACGATGATTTCGTCCTGGATCGTCGCGTCGATCGCGAACACCGGTGCTGCGGCAATCAAAGCCGCGGAAATTACTGAGATGCGAAACGTGTTCATACGTGCTCCAAGCTCACCCGCTGTTGATGATGGGCAATCGGGGAGCGATGAAGACGCGATGCGACGTTTGCACGCGGCAGCGACCCCACCATCGCCCGCCGCGATGCCTCAAGGTTGATGCCAGGCCGGTCTCCGGGCTGGGCTGCGATGTCACCGATGCTGGATCGAGGACATCCGTTCTTCACCTTCCCGCTTGCGCAGTGGCTATCGAAGAACTTGCGAGCTTTACCGTTGCGGGGGCAGCGTCGGATTTGCACCGACTTCCCGTTTCACCCACGGCTGTGGGCACCTGACCGGGGCAGTCTAGCAGTCCTGTCCGTCTTGGGTGTAGATGCGAGGCCTGACCCGCATGCTTTTTTGATCTGGTCAGAGTGCTGAACATCAAAAAGCGTGCGGGCCCCGCACCTACAAAGCAAATCTGGACAGCCTTGGCTACGGCAGAAACAACTCGATCAGGTCATTGAGGAATCGACTACCAAGTTCAGTAGGCCGCCAATGCCCGGCTGCGATCTCTTGCAGCCAGCCATTCTGCAAGGACTGTTTCAGCTGCTCATCGATCACGGCGCGCGCCAATCCGGTGGTCGCTTCGAATTGATCAGTCCGGAAGCCCTCATTGAGTCGCAGCGCATTGAGCATGAACTCGAAGGGTCGTTGTTCGGGCTCTATCCAGACCGTGGCGCCCAGGCGCGAAGGTTTGCCGGCGCTCTCGAGATAGGCGCGTGGATTCTTCAGTTTCCAGGGCCGCAGAATGTGCTGATTTTCAACGTCAGTGAGCTTGGCATGCGCACCGGCGCCGATGCCAAGGTAATCGCCGAAACGCCAGTAGTTGAGGTTGTGCCGGCATTGATGTGGGCCAGCGGCATAGGCCGAAACTTCGTACTGCGGGTGGCCAGCAGCCGCGAGCATCGACTGGCACTGCTCCTGCATGTCCCAGGCACAGTCGTCATCGGGCAGCCTGGGTGGATGTGCAGCGAATACGGTATTGGGTTCGAGCGTGAGTTGATAGTGGGACACATGCGTAGGACACAGCTGCAGCGCCTGCTCAATGTCGAACACGGCTTCGCCGATATTCTGATCGGGCAGGGCATACATCAGGTCGATATTGATCTCGGTGATGCCGGCATCCTGGGCCTCTGCGACGGCGCGACGGGCTTCATCAGCATCATGGATGCGACCGAGTTTCTTCAGTTTTTCGTTGTTGAACGTCTGCACACCAAAGCTGATGCGATTGACGCCTGCGCGGGCATAGCCGTCGAAGCGGCCGTGTTCCACCGTGCCGGGATTGGTTTCCAGTGTGGTCTCGCAAATATCGGCAAAACCCAGACGCGCGCGCGCGCCGTCGAGGATTCTCGCGATCGAATCGGGAGCAAACAGGCTGGGCGTGCCACCGCCGAAGAACACCGTCTGGATACGGCGCTCGCGTATCCACGGAAAGGCTTCGAGATCGGCATCGAGATCGGCGAGCAAAGCCTCGACGTACGCAGCTTCCTGCGATGCACCGCGCTGTTCGTGCGAGTTGAAGTCGCAGTACGGGCACTTCTTCACGCACCAGGGGATGTGGATGTAGAGCGAGGTGGGCGGTGTGGTGAGCATGCTTTGTGTGGGAGCGGCTTCTGTGGGAGCGACGTGAGCCGCGATTCCGAATGTTGCGTTGGTGTTGAGAATCGCGGCTCACGCCGCTCCTACAAAAGCCGCAGCAACGCCGCCAGCGCCAGCCCACGATGGCTGATGCGATTCTTCAGCGCCGCTTCCATTTCCGCAGCGGGCATTTGGGTCTCCGGATCGAAAAATATCGGGTCATAGCCAAAGCCGCCACAGCCGGTCTTCTGATGCAGTATGCGCCCATACCAGCGTCCCTCCGCAATCAGCGGCTGCGGGTCCTCGGCATGGCGTAGCAACACGATGACCGAGTAGAAACAGGCGCCGCGCTTTGCATCAGGTACGTCGCGCAACTCGTGCAGCAACTTGGCGATGTTACGTTCGCTGTCGCCATGAACGTCGGCATAGTGGGCGGTGATCAGTCCCGGCGCACCGTTGAGTGCGTCGACGATCAATCCGGAGTCATCGGCAAGCGCCGGTAATCCGGATACCAGGCAGGCGTTGCGTGCTTTGATCAGCGCGTTCTCGATGAAGGTCAGGCCGGTTTCGTCGGCGTCAACAATGCCCAGCTCGGATTGCGTGACCAGTTCGATGCCGGTATGGCTGAGCACATCCTGCATCTCGGCGAGCTTGCCGCGATTACTGGTGGCCAACACCCACTTCTTCATTTTGCCAAGGCCTCGCGCTGCAGCTGAAGCAAAGTGCCTATGCCGTTTTGTGCCAATGCCAGCAGCTTGTCCAATTCGTCGCGTCTAAACGCATGGCCTTCCGCGGTGCCCTGAAGTTCGATGAACCCCTGGCCATCGTTCATCACAACGTTCATATCGGTTTCGCAGGCCGAATCTTCGGCATAGTCGAGGTCGAGCACCGGCAGCTGCTGCCAGATGCCGACCGAGACCGCGGCGACTTGACCATAGATCGGGTCGCGCTTGATGGCGCCGCGCTTCTGCAGCGAACGTACGGCATCGACCAGTGCCACGTACGCGCCGGTGATGGCCGCAGTGCGTGTGCCACCATCTGCCTGCAGCACATCGCAATCCAAAGTGATGCTGCGTTCGCCGAGTGCAGCGCGATCGACCACTGCGCGCAACGCCCGACCGATCAGGCGCTGGATCTCCAGCGTGCGGCCGCCCTGCTTGCCGGCTGCGGCTTCGCGTTGAGTGCGGCTGTTGGTGGCGCGCGGCAGCATGCCGTATTCAGCGGTGACCCAGCCTTCTCCCTTGCCGCGCAAGAATCCCGGTACCTTGTCTTCAACGCTGGCGTTACACAGTACCTTGGTATCGCCAAAACACACCAGCACCGATCCTTCGGCATGGCGGGTGTAGTGGCGTTGGATGCTGACTTCGCGCAGTTGATCGGGGGCGCGGCCGCTGGGTCGTGTGATCTGGTTCATGGTGCTCATGGGAATACGAGGCGCGAAAGCGTACCATTGCCGCCCCCACGAACAAGGATGCGCCGAGATGATTCGCAGCATGACCGCATACGCCAGCTCTGAGGGCCAGACGCCCCGCGGCCGTCTGGTCTGGGAGCTGCGCTCGGTAAATCATCGCTATCTGGAGATGAGCTTCAGAATGCCGGAGGAATTTCGCGCTCTCGAAGGCAAGTTGCGCGAGTTGATCGAAAAGCGTGTGTCGCGTGGCAAGGTCGACATCAATCTTCGCTATCGCGGCACGCCCACCGCCGGAAAACTCACACTGGACGCAGGACTGCTGGCCTCGCTGCGCCAACTCGAGCATGAAGTCGCGGCGTCGCTACCCAGCGCCTTGCCGGCCAGCCGTTTCGAGATTCTGTCTTATCCTGGCCTGGTGATCGAATCCGATCTTGACCAGACCAGTGTGTTTGAAGGTGCGATCGCGTTGTTCGAATCCGCGCTCGATGATTTCATCGCCACGCGTACCCGCGAGGGCGAGCGTCTGCGCACCGTCATGCTGGATCGCCTCGACGCGATAGCGGCGGTAACCATGCAGGTGCGCGAATGGCTTCCGGACATTCGACAAGGCCTGCGCCAGCGCCTGGAAACCAAACTGGCTGATCTCAAGCAGCCACTGGATCCAGGGCGGCTCGAACAGGAACTGCTGCTGTATCTGCAGAAGCTCGATGTCGATGAGGAAATCGAGCGCCTGGGGTCGCATATCACCGAGGCACGTCAGCGTCTGAAGTCATCCGAGGCCGTGGGTCGACGCCTGGATTTTCTGATGCAGGAGTTCAACCGCGAGTCCAATACGCTGGGTTCCAAATCCGTGGACAATCGCACGACTCAGGCTGCGGTCGAGCTCAAGGTATTGATCGAACAGCTGCGCGAGCAGGTCCAGAACATCGAGTAAGGAGCAGATCGTGCCGGGCAGTCTTTACATCGTGGCGGCGCCTTCGGGCGCGGGGAAATCCACCCTGGTCAATGCGCTGCTCAAGCGCGAAAGCGGTATCAAGTTGTCGATTTCCTACACCTCGCGTGGCCCGCGTCCAGGCGAGCAGGACGGCGTGCATTACCACTTCGTCAGCAGTGCGACCTTCATGGAGATGGTCGAGCGCGGAGAGTTTTTCGAATATGCCATCGTGCATGGCGATTTGAAGGGCACCGCCCGCACTGCGGTGGAGCAGCAGCTCGCCAATGGCGTGGATGTGTTGCTGGAGATCGACTATCAGGGCGCGCGCCTGGTGCGCCATCTGATGCCCGATTCGATCAGTATCTTCATCCTGCCGCCATCGCGTGAGGAACTGGAACGCCGACTGCGCAGCCGCGCACAGGATTCAGAGGATGTGATCAAGCGCCGTCTGACCGGGTCGCGAGCTGAAATCAGCCATGCGCATGAGTTCGATTACATCATCGTTAACGAAAGCTTCGATCGGGCACTCGATGACCTGACCACGATCGTGCTTGCCTCGCGCCTGCGACAGCGTGTGCAGTCGGCGAAGCTCAAGGCGCTGCTCGACGGATTGCTGGTCTGACGCTGTTGTTCCAAAGGGACTTCCTTCGCCAAAAAAGCACGGTGATGTAGGCGCGGGTCTGGTACCCGCGCGCTCGTGATTTCGTTTCCATTGCCAAAAAATCAAGAGCATGCGGGTGCAAGACCCGCATCTATGACCGAAGGGCTTTCAACGGCGAAGCCGGTCAATCCCTTTGGGACAAGGTCAAAGGCCGGAGCAGGAGCATGCACCGCTTGACGCACAATGCCGAAACAAAGTGTTGACGTATGCCCCGCAACACTTTGATTGCGCAGTGAATTGCACCCTCCAGGCCGGGTCTGCTATCCTGCACGACCAGCTAATCTGCTGATTTTTCAAGAGATTCAGGAACCCATATGGCGCGCATTACCGTAGAAGACTGCCTTGAAGTGGTCGAAAATCGTTTTGAACTGGTGCTGATGGCCACGAAGCGTGCGCGTCAGTTGTCCAAGGGCGCGCAGCCCTTGGTCGAAGCTGACAATGATAAGCCGACGGTTACCGCCTTGCGCGAGATTGCCAGCAACAAGATCACGCAGGAGCTGCTGGCTCAGATCGATCGTCAGGAACGCGAGCGCGCCGAGCGCGAAGCGTTGGAGTGGGCCGCGCAGGAAGTGGCCGACGACGACCTGTCCAAGGGCGACGATCTCTGATGTGTCGCGATGCCGCTCATCACGTTCGTAGCTCCAGTATCGCCTGATCCTGGAGCCGACGATGGAAGCGGTAGCGACCTGCGTCGCAGTACCCGCCTCCGGATTTCCGGCTGAGTGGCACGCGCTTGATCTCAGGCTTTCAGAATATCTGCCCGTGGAAGCGCGGCAGATGGTTTTTCGTGCCTTTGAATTGGGCGATCGCGCCCACCATGGCCAAACACGCCGCAGTGGTGAAGCCTACATAACGCATCCGCTCGCGGTCGCCGGCATCCTGGCCGAGCTGCGCCTGGACGGCGAAGGCATCTGTGCGGCGATCCTGCACGATACGTTGGAAGACACCGAGGTCACCCGCGCCGAACTGGAAGCCATGTTCAGCCCGGTGGTTGCCGATCTGGTCGATGGCGTAACCAAACTCGACAAGGTCAAGTTCCAGACGCGGCAGGAAGCCAACGCCGAGAGCTTTCGCAAGATGGTCATGGCGATGTCACGCGACCTGCGCGTGATACTGATCAAGCTCGCCGATCGTCTGCACAACATGCGCACGATTTCTTCCATGAGTCCCGATTCGCGCCAACGTATCGCGATGGAAACCTTGGAGATCTACGCGCCCATCGCTCAGCGCCTGGGTATGAATCGCATCAAGGCTGAGCTGCAGGACCTGGGTTTTGCCGCGCTGCATCCGATGCGCCACCGCGTGCTCGCCAAGCGCGTTGCCGCCAGCTACGGCAGCCGCCAGGAAGCAGTCAACCGCATCCACCAGCAGATCATCGCCAAGCTGGAGCAGGAGGATATCTCCTGCCGCGTCGTCAGCCGTACCAAGTCGCCCTACAGTATCTACACCAAGATGCGCGGCGAGCGCAAAACCCTGGCGCAGGTGATGGACGTGTTTGGCGTGCGCGTGGTGGTGCCGGAGACCATGCAGTGCTATATGGCGCTGGGTCTGGTGCACAGTCTTTTCAAACCGCACGACAGCCGCTTCCGCGACTACATCGCGATTCCCAAGAACAATGGTTATCAGAGTTTGCACACGGTCTTGTTCGGTCCATCGAGCACGCCGATCGAAGTGCAGATACGCACCGAGGATATGGACTTGCTGGCCGAGCGCGGCATTGCGGCGCACTGGGCCTACAAGACCGATGCGGCCTCCGGCAACGCCGCGCAGTCGCGCGCCCGCGCCTGGGTCAGCAGCCTCATCGATGCGGGCGCCAGCACCGGTTCGCCGCTGGAGTTTGTCGAGAGCGTCAAGGTCGACCTGTTCCCCGACGAGGTTTATCTGTTCACGCCCAAGGGCGATATTCTGGCCCTGCCGCGCAATGCGACCGCGCTGGATTTCGCCTATGCAGTGCATACCCATGTGGGTGACCATGCGGTCGCTGCACGCGTGGATCGCAAGCTGGTGCCGCTGCGCACGCGACTGGTCAGCGGTCAGGCGGTCGAGATCATCACCGCAGCCAGCGCCCAGCCACAGATTGGCTGGCTCGATTTCGTCGTTTCCAGTCGTGCCCGCACCGCGATTCGCCATTCGCTCAAACAGATGCAACACGAGGATGCGGTCGAGATCGGCCATCGTCTGCTCGATCGCGCGTTGGAATCCTTGGGCGCATCGCTGGACAACCTGCCTATTGGCGCGCTGGACGCCTATCTCGCCGAACAGCGCCTGCGTCGCCTGGAAGAATTGCTGGCCGAAATCGCACTCGGCAACCGCATGCCGGAACAAGTGGCGCGCGCGTTGCTGCGGGATGAATCCCAGCCCGATGAGCTGCAGAAACGTGCGCCACAGGAAAAGATCATGATTTCCGGCGCCGAGCGCGGCGTGATCAGTTTTGCCAATTGCTGCCATCCGGTGCCGGGCGACGACGTCTTCGGATTCCTGTCGGCAGGCAAGGGCATCGTGGTGCACCAGCAGGAATGCCCGAACGTGCCTGAGCTGCGCAAGTCACCCGAGCGTTGGATCCATATCGCCTGGGACCGTCAGGTCAAGGGCGATTTCAAGGTAGCGCTTAAAGTGGTTGTCGACAATAAACCGGGTGTACTTGCGACGGTGGCCGCGGCGATTGCGGAACGCGATTCGAACATCGATACCGTCGAATACCAGGAACGCGACCTCAGCACGGCGACCATGCTGTTCGTCATCGAGGTCAAAAGCCGCAAGCATCTCGCCGATGTCGTGCGCCGGGTGCGGCGTGCATCGGTCGTGCATGGGGTGACTCGGTTCATCGGCTGACGCCACTTCCCACAAAGACAGTTGCTCCCAACGTGCTGCTTGTAGGCGCCGCATTCTGCAGACAGAATCGCAGCATCCTCCCTGCGGACTCGACCATGTCGCGATCGATCATTTCCACCGAACTCGCACCTTCGGCCATCGGCACCTACTCACAGGCCGTGCGCTGCGGCGACACCGTGTATCTGTCGGGCCAGATTCCACTTGACCCTACCAGCGGCCAACTCGTCGAAGGTGTCATCGAAGTGCATATCCGCCGCGTATTCGACAATCTGCAGGCGGTGTGCCGTGCTGCGGGCGGAGACCTCGGCGATATCGCCAAGCTCAACGTCTATCTCACCGACTTCGGCAATTTCGCCGAGGTCAATCGGGTGATGGCGACCTATTTCAATCAACCCTATCCGGCACGCGCCGCGATCGGCGTAGCGTCGCTGCCGCGCGGCGCGGCGATCGAAATCGATGCGGTGATGGTGCTGGACCGCTGATGGGTTGGGTTCGGCGCGGGCTGGTACATCGATACGCGCCGAGCCTGCAGACATGACTCGCCCGATCGAAGCCAGCGTGCCAGCTGATGACCGGGCCGGAATGCAGCCGGTCTCCCTGCTCAAAGGTGTGGGTCCGAACAATGCCCTGGCACTGGAGCGGTTGGGGATTCGCGTTCTTCAGGATCTCTGGTTCCATCTGCCTCTGCGCTACGAAGACCGCACCCGGCTCACTCCGATCAAGGAATTGGCGGTCGGGAGGGCGGCGCAAGTGGAAGGTGTGGTGACCGGTGTCGAACGCAGTTTCCGTTTCCGCCCGCTGTTGCGCGTCGCCATCGAAGATGGTTCGGGCGCGACGCTGACGCTGCGTTTTTTCCACTTCCGTTCGCAGCAGGTTGAGGCCTTCGAGCCGGGGGCGCGTTTTCGCGTGTTCGGCGAGGTGCGCTTCGGTGCGCAGGGCCCGGAGATCGTGCATCCCGAGTACAAGCGTCTGGCCTTCGATGCGCCGCTGGATGTGGCGTTGACGCCGGTGTATCCGGCGACCGAAGGACTGGGTCAGAAAACCATCGTGCGCCTGGTGCGTGATGCGCTGCGCATGATGCCGTCCAGTGCAGTCATCGATGTGATTCCTGAGCCGGTACGAAAACGCCTGCATCTGGGCGATCTGCGGTCGGCATTGTGGAAAGTTCATGCGCCCTCGGCCGAAGACGATATCGCGGCTCTGGTGGAGGGCACGCACCCGGCTCAGCGCCGGTTGGCGATCGACGAATTGTTGGCGCACCAGCTCAGCATGCGGCGGCTGCGCCGCAGTATTCGATCGCAACCCGGGGCGAGATTTGTCGCCAAGGCGTCGCGTCGCGATGGCCTGCTGGCGGCCGTGGGTTTTCTATTGACTGCGGCGCAGCAGCGCGTGGTCGGTGAGATCGATCAGGATCTCACCCAGAGCGCTCCGATGCTGCGCCTGCTGCAAGGCGATGTCGGCTCCGGAAAAACCGTTGTCGCCGCGTTGGCTGCGCTGGCTGCGATTGATGGAGGCTTTCAGGCGGCAATAATGGCGCCAACCGAAATACTGGCGGAACAGCATCTACGCAGCTTTTCGCAGTGGCTGCTGCCGCTCGGCGTGCGCGTGGTGTGGCTGGCGGGCAAGGTGCAAGGCAAAGCGCGCGACAAGGCCCTGGCGGAGATCGCTGGCGATGCGGATCTGATCGTGGGCACACACGCGTTGATGCAGGAAGCGGTGAGCTTCCGTCGCCTCGGTCTGGTGGTGATCGACGAGCAGCATCGTTTCGGGGTGCACCAGCGGCTGGCGCTGCGCGAGAAGGGTGTCGACGGCACCACCGTTCCGCACCAACTGGTGATGACCGCTACGCCCATCCCGCGTACCTTGGCGATGGCCGCCTATGCCGATCTGGATACGTCCGTGATCGATCAATTGCCGCCGGGGCGAACGCCAGTACAGACGGTGGCGCTCAAGGCTGCCCGTCGCGACGAAGTGATCGAACGCATTCGAGTCGGCTGCAGTGAAGGACGCCAGGCGTATTGGGTCTGTCCGCTGATCGAAGAGTCCGAACAGATGGAAGCGCAGGCCGCCGAGGCGACATTCGATCATCTGCGCGCGGTGTTGCCGGAGCTGCGTATCGGCCTGATCCACGGTCGGCTGCGGCCGAAGGAGAAGCTGGCGGTCATGGATGCGTTCAAGAGCGGCGCACTCAACCTGCTGGTGGCGACCACCGTGATCGAGGTAGGTGTCGACGTGCCCAACGCCAGCCTCATGGTGATCGAGAATGCCGAGCGCATGGGTCTGGCGCAATTGCATCAGCTGCGCGGCCGTGTTGGTCGCGGCTCGACTCAGTCCACCTGTGTGCTGCTCTATCAATCGCTTTCGGAGCTGGCGCGCGAACGCATCCGGGTGATGCGCGAAACCAACGATGGCTTCCGCATTGCCGAGAAGGACCTGGAGCTGCGTGGTCCGGGCGAGATGCTGGGGACGCGTCAGACCGGAGTGATCGGATTTCGTGTTGCCGATCTGGCGCGACATGGTGGCGAGTTGCCAGAGTTGCGCGACGCTGCGGAATGGCTGCTCGAGCATGCCCCCGCTGCGGCCGATACCTTGATTGCGCGCTGGATCGGGGCGGGCGCGCGCTTCGCAGAGGCGTGAGGCGCTTCAAAGACCTTGTCGCGCGACTGCGCACCGGATGGCGGCTGCTGGAACCGCGCGCATTGCGATGCCGTATTGAACGCTGCCCGCTCTGCGGTCCCAGTCTGATGCTGCGCATTTCCGATTCGGAATTGGGTGTGCGCTGCTTCAGGTGTGGTGCCAGTGCCGTGCATATGTCGCTGGCATCAGCGGTTGTCAGCGAAGGCGTGCGTCTGCCGGAGGCATCCGTCTACGAATTGTCGGCACGCGGCCCCTGGGTGCAATACCTGAAACGCAACGCGCTTACGCTTACGCTTTCCGAATACGTCAGCCAGTCCGAGCAAACACCGCTTGATCCGGGGGTGCTGAACGAGAATGTCGAACAGCTCAGTTTTGCCAATGCCAGTTTCGATCTGGTGACCTGTACCGATGTATTCGAGCATGTGGCCAACGACGCCACAGGATTTTCCGAAGTTCTGCGTGTGCTCAAGCCCGCGGGTGTTTTTGCATTCACGGTGCCGCTGGGCGCGGATGATGCGGTGACGGTGGAACGTGCGCGCCGCCGATCCGATGGGTCTATCGAACATCTGTTGCCGCCCGAGTATCACGGCGATCGCCTGCGCGGTAGCGGCAGGGTATTGAGTTTTCGCGACTACGCCGGCGATCTGCCGCAGCGACTGCTGCGCGCGGGCTTTGCATCCGCCAAAGTCGTGCGACCGCCCGCGCAGCGATGGTGGGGAAGGGCGCGTGCGGTTATCGTTGCGCGCAAAGTGGAGTGACTGGAATGACCGAAAAGCACCATCTGTTGATCGATACCGATCCTGGCGTTGACGATGCCCTTGCCATTCTGATGGCCTATGCGCAGCCGAACGTAAAGATCGCTGCCTTGACCATCGCTGCGGGCAATGTGGGTCTGGTGCATACGACCCGCAATGCGCTGAAACTGCTTGAGGTGATCGGTGTCGATACCCCGGTATTTGCAGGGGCCGGTGCGCCCCTGGTGCAGTCAGCCGACGATGCCGCCTTCGTCCATGGACAGGATGGCTTCGGCGATATCGGCTATCGCGCTGCGGAGCGAAGTGCAGAGACCGAGCACGCGGCGCTGGCGATGATTCGATTGAGTCACACCCATCCGGGCGAACTGACTTTCGTGATGCTGGGACCGCTGACCAATCTGGCGCTGGCCCTCAGTCTCGATCCCGGCCTGCCGTCGCGGGTGAAGCGCCTGGTGGTGATGGGCGGTGCCGTCACCGGGCGCGGCAACGTTGCCCGGATACCGGTGGAGTTTAATACCGGTTTCGATCCGGAAGCCGCGCATGTCGTGTTCTCGCGCTGGCCGAATTTCGATCTGGTGGATTGGGAGGCGACGTTGGCGCATGGCATTCCATTTACCGAGTCTGAGCGATGGTTGCAGTCCGATACCGCATCAGCGCGCTTCTACAGCGCCATTTCGCGCAAGACCCGCGACTGGATGCGGCGTACGCGCAATGCCGAACGTTGGGCTGCCGCTGACGCGCTGGCGATGGCGGCAACATTGGCACCCGAGTCGGTGCTGGAATGGGCGCAGCGTCCTGTCGCCATAGAGTTGGACGGGGCGCTGACCCGCGGCGCCACCGTGGTCGACTGGTGGCAGCGCAGCGGCCAGCCGGCCCAGGCAAGGATCATGATGCGCTTCGATATGGAGCGGTTTTCGGCGCTGATTCGTCTGGCAATGGGACAGGGCAGTGCTTGACCGACTTGCCCAACGCACGGTTTCATGGCTACAATGCCGCCCTTTTCTCGGCCGGACCCTCGCCATGAAGCCCAGTATTCACCCGAAAAACCATGACGTGGTGTTCCACGACATCTCCTGCGATTTCAAGTTCCTGACCCGTTCGACGATGACGAGCAAGGAAACCGTGAAGTGGGAAGATGGCAAGGAGTACCCGGTCATCAAGGTTGAAACCTCGAGCCAGTCACACCCGTTCTTCACCGGCAAGCACAAGATCATGGATGCCGGTGGACGCGTGGACAAGTTCCGCAAGCGTTACGCCAAGTAATCGCGCCGGCATCGCCGGACGCTCGCCCACATACGCCGCTTCCGCAGGGACGCGGCGTTTGTCGTTTTGGGCAACGTAAATCTTGGTGGCCGGTCCGCGCTTATGCCATCGCGAATGCACCGAAGCTGACGCGCAACCATCGCCGCATGCGATAATTGTGCAGTGCGTCGCAACGGCATGGGGCCGACGACGCGGGTTCGAGGCGTTGCGGCCGGAGGGGGCCGTGCGGATGGACCCGAACATCGCCGATTCTTCAGGAGAAATCCCGTGTCCTCCACTGTGGTTCTGACCAATAGCGACACCAACCAATCGGCAACGCTGCCCGTACTCACCGGTTCGGTTGGCCCCGCTGCCATCGATATCGGCAAGCTGCACAAAGAAACCGGGATGTTCACCTATGATCCCGGGTTCATGTCGACTGCGAGTTGCCGCAGCGCCATCACCTATATCGATGGTGATGCCGGTGTGCTGCTGTATCGGGGCTATCCGATCGAGCAATTGGCCAAGCACTCGAATTTCCTGGAAACCTCGTACCTGCTGATCAACGGCGAGCTGCCGAGCGCCGAAGAATTTAGCGCGTTCGAGCACGAAGTGACCCATCACACGATGATGCATGAGTCGTTGAAGACCTTCCTGCATGGTTTCCATTACGACGCGCATCCGATGGCGATGCTGTGCGGCACGATCGGTTCGCTGGCGGCGTTCTATCACGACACGCTGGACATCGAAGACCCGGCACAGCGCAAGCTTGCCGCCATTCGCCTGATCGCGAAGATGCCGACCATTGCGGCGGCCTGCTATCGCTATACCATCGGTTGGCCGATCCGCTATCCACGCAACAATCTCGAATACTGCACGCGCTTCCTGCACATGATGTTCGAGGTACCTTCCGAGCCGCTGGATCTGCCGGATGTGGCGGCCAAGGCGCTGGATCTGCTTTTCATCCTGCACGCCGATCACGAACAGAACGCGTCCACATCCACAGTGCGCATGGTGGGCTCGACCGGTGCCAATCCCTACGCCTGTGTTGCCGCGGGTATCGCAGCGCTGTGGGGGCCGGCACATGGTGGAGCCAACGAGGCGGTGCTGAAAATGCTCGGTGAAATCGGCACGCCGGACCAGGTTGGGAAGGCAATCGAAAAAGCCAAGGACAAGAGTTCCGGCTTCCGCCTGATGGGCTTCGGTCATCGTGTTTACAAGAATTTCGATCCGCGCGCGACCATCATCCGTGAGATGTGCCACAAGGTATTGAACGATCTGGGCGTGCAGGATCCGCTGCTGGATGTGGCGTTGAAGCTCGAAGAAGCGGCATTGAAAGATTCCTATTTCATCGAACGCAAGCTCTACCCCAACGTCGATTTCTATTCGGGTCTGATCTACAAGGCGCTGAAGATTCCGACCGAGATGTTTACGGTGATGTTCGCAATGGCGCGCACCTCGGGTTGGGTGGCGCATTGGCTGGAACAAAATCTCACCCCCGATGCCAAGATCGGCCGTCCACGTCAGATCTACACGGGCTCGCCGTCGCGCGAATATACGCAGATCGCCCAGCGTTGATTGTAGGTCCGGGGCCCGATTCGGACGCTCTTGATTTGCTCGACCAGGCAAAAAAGCGCCGGGGTCGGGCCGCCGGCCTACTACGGTTTTTTGTCGATCAGCGCGCTTACCGCGTCTATACCCGCGCGCCGCATCGGGCGTTCAGTAATGCGATCCAGTGGCGCCTGACGCAGTCCGTCGAGATCGAAAAGACTGAGATCGAACGGGAGGTCGTCGGCGGTGAGTCGCAACACCGGAACGATCGCATCGCGCTCGGCATCGAGTCGGATGCGTCGCTGGTCGGGCTCGAACGGGATGCGCTTGTCATGCAACCAGGTTTCCACTTCGGCTGGATGCTGGCAGAAAAGATGCAGGCAGACCGCCGAGTGCTGATCGGCGTTGCCTTCAAGCACGGCACCGACCAGTCGCGGTTCAAAGCGTGCCAGAAACCGCATCGCCTCCAACGCGGCGACTCGGCGTTCGTGCAGCCAGCGCGGCTGATCCAGACTCTGAAATATCGCCTGGTGCTGCGTCAGGGCCGCGTCGACTTCGCGATTTGACGGCAGCGCGAATTCGTCATCGATCCCGAGCCGATCCGCAGCCTTGCGCTTGGCCGCGCCATAGTCGCGAATGCCTTGCTCACTGATGATGCGTGCGGCCTCGACCGCGAGCTGCTGCCTCAGTCCGCCCTGCCGTCGTGCCGAGTTACGATGTGTGCGGCGGTCAGAAGAGGTCAAGGGCCTGTTGCTCCGCGTTCTGATCCGCCTCGATCGCGGCGTCGCTGGCGGAAAGTTTGAGCAGGTCTTCGCTCTTGAAATATTCCAGCAAGCCACCCTCGGCCGCAGCAGCAAGCAAGTGACCACCGGCCGAGATGCGCGCAGTGATGATGCCGGGAGGCACCTGCAGCGGATCCTCCGGAACGTCTGCAAGTGCGACGCGCATGAAATCGATCCAGATCGGCAGCGCGGTGCGCGCGGCGAATTCGCCCTCGCCCAATGGGGTGAAATCATCGTGCCCCATCCATACCGTGGCCACCAGCTTGCCGTTGAATCCCGAGAACCAGGCGTCGCGATGATTGTTTGTGGTACCGGTTTTTCCACCCAGATCGTTCCGCTCCAGCACCATGGCGCCACGTCCGGTTCCGCGCATCACCACGTCGCGCAACAGGGTGGTGATCAGGAATGCATTGCGTTCGTCTACTTTGCGTGGCGCAAGCGTGGCGTTAGGCGAGGCGGTAGGCGCCGCAGCCGTTTGCGGCGGGTCGCTCGCGGTTGTCGGTGTCGCCACCGCCGGCGCGTCATCCAACAGGGCCGACAAGTCGTGTGCACCGGTCTCGGTGGGTCGCGATTGGTCGCTCAAGCGCTCGGGACAGCTGCGGCATGCCCGCGCCGGACTGGATTCGTAGAGCGCCATGCCCTGGTCATCCTCAATGCGGGAAATCAAGTAGGGATCAACCAGATAACCGCCATTGGCAAACGTGGCGTAGCCCCGCGCCAGGCCAACGGGAGACACGGAGCTGGTACCCAGCGCCAACGACAGGTTTTCCGGCAGTGCAGCCTCCGGGAAGCCAAAACGCTGAATGTATTCGCGGGCATAACGCACGCCGATGGCATCGAGCAGACGCACCGAGATCAGATTGCGCGAGCTGACCATGGCTTCACGCAGGCGCATGGGTCCGTTGAAGTCTTCATTGTCGTTCTGAGGCTTCCATACGCCGCCCTCAGCACTGGGATCGGGGAAGGTCAGCGGGGCATCATTGACGATCGATGCGGGCGTAAACCCACGTTCGAACGCCGCCGAATACACGAAGGGCTTGAAGCTCGACCCCGGCTGGCGATTGCTTTGGGTCGCCCGATTGAACTTGGACAGCGAGAAATTGAAACCGCCGACCAGCGCCCGAATCGAACCGTCCTCCGGATCCAGCGCCGCCAATGCGGCCTGTGCGGCCGGAATCTGCGCCAACTGCCATCCGCCCGATTCGGTACGCACTACCCGGATCACATCGCCTGGTTGCAACACCTGGTTGACGCGCGTGGGTTTGGGGCCTATCCCGCGCGGCAGCAGGCGCGCGCGCGCCCAGGCCACGCCCGCAAGATCCAGCACTATGCTCTGACCGTCGGCCAGCATGGCCGTGCCCGAATCGACACCAGCTTCGGTGACCAATGCGGGAATCAAGCCTGCGACGGGAGAAATCGTGCTCAGAGTTTGCTTGGCCTGTTCGGGTTGCGCGGCGATTTCCGCCGATACTTTCGCTTCGGCGCCGCGATAGCCATAGCGTCGATCGAACTGCATCAACTGGGTGCGTACTGCGGTGTTGGCGGCTTCCTGCAGGCGCGAATCCAATGATGTGTAAGCGCGATAGCCGTTGTTGAGCGCGTCGGCACCCAAACGTTCGATCGCCTCGACGCGTACCATTTCTGCCACGTAGGGGGCGTCCAGCTCGATTGCCGGTTCATGCGGATGCGCACGATCCGGCTCGTTCTGGGCGGCAATCATGTCGGTCTCGGCGATCCAGCCCAGCTCGAACATGCGTTGCAAAACATAGTCACGGCGTATCTTGGCCCGGTCCGGATTGGTCAATGGATTGCCGGTGGACGGGAATTTGGGTATCGAAGCGAGCATTGCGCTCTCGGCCAGCGTCAACTGATCCAGGGTCTTGCCGTAGTAAAACTCCGCAGCCGCGCCAACGCCGTAGCAACGATAGCCAAAGAAAATCTTGTTCAGATACAGGCCCAGGATCTCGTCCTTGGTCAGTTCTCGCTCCATTTTCAGCGCGAGAAATATCTCTGAAGCCTTGCGCGTCACCGAATATTCGTTGCTCAGAAAGAAGTTGCGCGCGACCTGCTGGGTGATGGTGCTGCCGCCGGGAACACGGTCTCTGTCGGTGGTGGTCAACAGCCAGACCGCTCGACCGATGCCCCGAAAGTCGATGCCGTGGTGTTCCTCGAAGCGCGCGTCTTCGATCGCCATGACCGCCTGGCGCAACTGTTTTGGGATGGCTTCGATCTTCACCGGGATGCGCTTGGTTTCGCCAAAAAGCGCAATCAGCTTGCCGTCGCGGCTGTATACACGCAGGGGAACTTGCAGGCGGATGTCTCGAATCTGCGACGTGTCCGGCAGACTGGGCGCCAGCAACCAGTACGCTACGGCGACGCCCAATACGCCCAAAAGGCAGGCACCCAGCCCGAAATAGATGGTCCAGCGCAGCAGTCTTCGTGTCCAGGAGGCAGCCATCGTCGCAGGAGGTCAGGGGTAGGAGCCGGGAAGTATAGGGGGCGGCAACTCGTTTTAGGCGGTTTGACCCGGGCCTTGGCCCCCTTTCAGGAGGGGGTCGCCAAAGGCAGAAAACGCGGGTGTTGAACTGCACTTAAGTTTGATATTTAATGTGGCTACGCACATATCGCTCGTAAGAGCCCGTGGGAAGGGGAAAAAGTGTGGCACTCTTCAGCACGAAAACACCGCCGCTAGTCGGCGTAGACATTAGCTCCACCGCGGTGAAGCTGCTTCAATTGGGCCTGTCCGGCGGCCGTTACCGCGTCGAACACTACGCCGTGGAACCGCTGCCGCCGAATGCGGTGGTGGAAAAGAACATCGTCGAGGTCGAGGCCGTGGGCGAGGCGATCAAACGCGCCCTGCAGCGGTCCGGTTCACGTACCAAGTTCGCTTCCGCCGCGGTTTCGGGCTCTGCAGTGATCACCAAAGTGATCCCCATGCAGGCGGATTTGTCCGAAGATGACCTGGAAGGTCAAATCCAGGCCGAAGCCCAGCAGTACATCCCCTATCCGCTAGAGGAAGTCAGCCTGGACTTTGAAATCCTCGGTCCGGTCAAAGACAACCCCGAGATGATGAGTGTGCTGCTGGCGGCCTCCCGTACCGAAAACGTGGACGTACGCGTGGCGGCGCTGGATATCGGCGGATTGACTGCCAAAGTGGTGGATGTCGAGGCTTTTGCCATCGAAAACGCCTTCAAGCTGGTCGCCGACCAATTGAGCGTCCCCAAGGACGCTACGGTCGCGGTGATGGACATCGGCGCGACCATGACCACGCTGATCGTGATCAAGAACCAGCGCACCATCTACACCCGCGAACAGGTATTTGGCGGCAAGCAGTTGACCGACGAAGTCATGCGCCGCTATGGGCTGTCGTACGAAGAAGCCGGCATGGCCAAGCGTCAGGGTGGTTTGCCGGAAAGCTACGAAATTGAAGTACTTGAGCCGTTCAAAGAGGCCATGGTGCAGCAGATCAGCCGCCTCCTGCAGTTCTTTTTTGCCGGTACGGAGTTCAGCAAGGTTGATCAGGTCGTGCTTGCAGGTGGCTGCGCTTCCATCGCAGGTGTTGCTGAGATGGTCGAGGAACAGATCGGGGTTCCGACCATCATCGCCAACCCGCTTGCCGGCATGACCCTCTCGAACCGGGTGCAGGCGCAGACATTGGCCCAGGACGCCCCCTCGCTACTGATCGCCTGCGGCTTGGCGCTGAGGAGCTTCGACTAATGGCCAAGATCAATCTTTTACCCTGGCGTGCCGAACGCCGCAAACAGCGCGAACGAGAGTTCGGCGTCATCATGGTGGCGGCGCTGGCATTTGGTGCGGTCATTGTCCTGGCCGCAAACTGGTACGTGGGCCAGATGCTGAAAGGGCAGGAAGCGCGTAACCAGATGCTGACTCAGGAAATCAGTCTGCTGGAAGGCAAGATCAAGGAGATCGAGGCCCTCAAGGAAAAGCGCGACAAGCTTCTGCAGCGCAAGGAAGTGATTGAAACCTTGCGCGCGAGTGGCTCGGGCACGGTACGCATGCTGGATGATCTCGTGCGCACGATCCCTGATGGCGTGCGACTGACCAATATCAAGCAGGCCGGCGAGGCCCTCATTCTCGAAGGCTTGGCGCAGTCGCAGGCGCGTATTTCAAGCTATATGCGCAACCTTGAGACTTCGCGCTGGCTTTCCAAACCAGACCTGCAAAAGAGCGAAGCGGCAGGCCCGGACAAGACGGCGCGCTACAAATTCAGCATGATGGTGACGCTCAGAAAGTCCAAAGAAGAACTGGAAGCGGCCGAAGAGGCTGGTACTGGTCCGTCATCAGGCGCGGCGATTCCGCCGCCGTCCTCGGGAGGTTGATATGGCTTCGTTCGATCTTTCGAAACTGGACCGCAATAACTACGGCAGCTGGCCCATGTCAGTGAAGATGGCAGCGGCGTTTCTGTTGCTGGTCGTCGTGGTAGGTGTCGGCTGGTACATGACGGTGAAGCCCAAGCGGGAACAATTCATCAAGGATCAGGCAAAAGAGCAAGACCTGATGCGCGATTTTGTTGAAAAGCAGGGGCGTGTAGTCAATCTTGAGGAATACAAACAGCAGCTCGCAGATATTGAAGATCTGTTGCGGCAAATGGTTCGCCAACTTCCGAGCAAGACGGAAATGCCCGACCTGCTGGTCGATGTCTCGCAAACAGCCTTATCTGC
Organism: Lysobacterales bacterium; assembly: GCA_031391205.1. Classification (GTDB taxonomy): domain Bacteria; phylum Pseudomonadota; class Gammaproteobacteria; order Xanthomonadales; family Ahniellaceae; genus 0-14-3-00-62-12. The sequence continues at coordinate 25,555 of JANMUE010000033.1, forward strand.
CGGCATCGACAATGAATTATTCGAGCCGGGTGCCGAGGTGCCGCAGCAATTTTATGCGGAAAAGCCGATCCAGCTGCGCATGGTCGGCACGTATCATCAGTTTGGTGCCTTTGTCAGCGGTGTAGCCGCTCTGCCGCGCGTGGTGATCCTCACCATGCACGATGTGTCGCTGAAGCCGGCCACTCCGGCCGCAGGCAAGGGTAAAGAGCAAATTCCCGCGGGGCAGCTGGTGCTCGAAGGCACGGTGAAGACTTATCGCGCGCTTGATGAAGACGAAGTCGCGGCCGAAGCCGCGGCGGCAAGCGGAACACCGACACCCCCGGCGCCGGGAACCCCTTGAGGAGCAAGACATATGACAGCCTTCCCCTCAATAAAGAAGCAACTGCTGGTTCGTGGCGGAACGATGTTCATGCTGGCGTTGTTGAGCGCCTGCGTGCCCGGTACGTATGACCTCGAACAAGAGATTACCCGGGTCAAAGCGCAGCGTGGAGCACCCGTTGATCCGTTGCCGCCGATGAAAGATTACGAGCCCTATCCCTACACCGCATACAACATGCGCGACCCCTTTGCAGCGTTTGCCGGGGACTCGGGTGGTGAAGGCGATGCGGGCGTTTCGCCGGATAGCAGTCGCGTTAGAGAAGCACTTGAAGGTTTTCCACTGGATGCGCTGGACATGGTCGGGACGATGGGTAGCGAAACCACGATGGTTGCGCTGGTCAAAGACCCCGATGGCGTCGTGCACCGTGTCAACGTGGAAAATTACATGGGACAGAGCGAAGGCAGGATCACCGCGATCTATGAAGATCGTATCGATCTGGTTGAGCTGATCCCGAACGGCACCGGTGGCTGGATGGAACGTCCCGCCTCGATTGCTTTGGACGAAGGCTAAATCAGAGGGTGGCTTGCATGACTACGACCCAAGTTTCATCCATCGAGATCTGCGCCAAGAGAGCGGGATACACCATGACCAAGCAATTCAAAATCTCCTTCGCCCTGGTGGCGATCTCCACGCTCTTCGGGCAGGCTTATGCCGCGAACGCGATCCGGGATATTTCCTATTCCACCGCACCAAATGGCACAACGGAGATTGCGTTGACCTTCGCCGAGGCACCGCCCACCCCGGCGGCGTTCGCTACCGAAGCGCCGCCGCGGATCGCTCTGGATTTCGCGGACACCCGCAACGAGCTCACCGAGCGCCGCGTCAGCATTGGTGCGGGGGCGACAGCTGCTGTTACTGCCGTCGAGGCCAGCGGCAAGACGCGGGTCGTGGTCGAGCTCTACCGCAAGACCGGATTCACCACCCGTGTCGAAGGCAATCGGATGTTCGTGTCGGTTGCAGACGATGGTCCGGTCGGCAATCAGTCGATGACGCCGACGACCGGACAAAGCCAATTGATTCAAGCCACTGGCTTGGTCACCAATGTCGATTTCCGTCGTGGCCCCAATGGCGAAGGGCGGGTACTGATTTCGTTCAACAAAGACAACATTGGCACCGACCTGAGGAAAGAAGGCAACAAGATTATTGTCGATATCTTCGATGTCGCTACATCCGAGACCTTGCCGCGCCGTCTGGATGTCACGGATTTTGCAACGCCGGTGAATTCGGTCGAAACCAATGAGCGAGCAGGTGGCGTGCGTATGGAGATCGCGACAGTGGGGTCGGTCGACCACATGGCCTATCAAACCGGTACCGACTACGTTGTCGAAATCACTGAGGTCAAAAAAGAACAAGACGAGCGCCGCAAGCTGGGTGAGCCACCGGAATACACCGGCACTCCATTGACGTTTAACTTCCAGGATATTCCGGTGCGTTCGGTGCTGCAGTTGATTGCCGATGTGTCGCAGCTGAATATTGTGGTTGCCGATAGCGTTCAGGGCAGCGTCACCACGCGACTCGAGAACGTGCCGTGGGATCAGGCTCTGGATATCGTGCTGCAGGCCAAGGGGCTGGACAAGCGTCGTCAGGGCGGCGTGATCTGGGTAGCTCCGACTGAAGAGATTGCAGCGCGAGAGCAAGCTTTGGAAGACGCAAGAATCGCGATCGAAGATCGGCAACCGCTAATTTCTGAGTACATTGCCATCAATTATGGTAACGCGAAGGATATTGCCAATTTGCTGACAGAAGACGCAAAAAAAGCTGGCGGCGCTTCTGGCGCTGCTGGGGGTGGAGGCGGTGCTGGCGGTGGGCAGAAAGGGAGCTCCGAGCAACTTGGCGGGTTTCTGTCGCAGCGCGGCAGTGTCACTTTTGACCAGCGCACCAATACGTTGCTGCTGAACGACATCAAGCCAAAAATTGACGAAATCAAAGCGCTGATCGCGCTGTTGGATCGGCCTGTGGACCAGGTGTTGATCGAGTCCAGAATTGTCGTCGCAACCGAGGCTTTCGCGCGCGACCTCGGCGCCCGCTTTGGCGTCAGCGGCGCGTTCCAGGATGGATCGAACACCACTGGATTCTCGGGTTCTTCTGTGGGTTCGGACCGCATCATCAATCAAGCGCTGACCAATCGCCTGGCTGGGCGGGGTACGGGCTTGCCGGTTGGTCTTCCCGCAATTGAGCCGGGCGGCGGAATTCTGGTGCCTGCGTTGGCTGATCGCTTGAACGTCAACCTGCCGGTTACCGGAGCTGCGGGCTCGATCGGTTGGGCGGTGCTCGGCGCAAATTACATTCTTGATCTGGAGCTGTCCGCCCTGGAGTCCGAAGGCCGCGGCGAAGTAGTAGCCAACCCGCGCGTCATCACTGCTAACCAGCGTGAAGCCGTGATCCGGCAAGGTAGCGAAGTCGGATACACGACGATTACCCAGACGGCGACTGGTAACACAACAACAGTAGCATTCAAGCCGATTCTGCTGGAACTCAAGGCGACGCCGACCATCACTCAGGATGACCGAATTTTTCTGACCTTGAATGTGAAGAAGGACGAATTGGCAGGCTTTGTCAACGTTGGATTGAGCAATGTGCCCTTGATCGATACACGGGAATTGAACACTGCTGTCCTGATTGAAAACGGACAAACAGTGGTATTGGGTGGGGTGTACGAGTTCAAGAGTCGTGAAGATCTGACAAAAGTCCCATTTCTTGCTGATATACCCGGCCTCGGCAATTTGTTCAAAAGGCGCGAGCGTAGTAATGAAAAGGCCGAACTACTTATTTTCGTGACCCCGAAGATTCTGCGGCAAAGAGGAAAATCATAAGTGTATCGATAAGGTAAAAAATATCTTGTCGCAAATTTTAAGCAACGGTTTTTGGAGATTACCAATGGGTATCAAGTTTAGAGCTGGTGTAGTTGCGCTGATTGGCGCGCTGCTGGCGAGTTGCGGCGGCGGTGGCGGTGGAGATGCCGGGGGCTTTGTTCCGGTATCCAATACCGTCACGATCGATGTGGGTCAGACGCAGACCACTCCGCGGTCACTCGTCAATGTGCTGGTGACGGTTCGCCTGGGAACCGGTGGGCCGGCCCCCAATGGCACGGAAGTGGTGCTTCAGGTCAGCCCGCTTGGCTCTGGCGTAGTCACCTTCGCCGATGCCTCCAATAGTGATGGAACGGTGATTCACCCGACCGATCGCGCTGTGGGTACGGTAGCTGGCGGTGTGGCAAACTTTAGGTTTCATAGCCGATCAGTAGGTACTGCCGTGCTGACCGCGTCCGCGACAGTTGCCGGATCGGTCACGCCAACGCCGTCTGCGAGCAGGAACATCAATGTCGTTGCAGGTCCGCCGTCTGATCCGCGCCTGCGGCTTAGTGCCGCTACGCTCACCCTGCCGCCCAATGCGTTTGGAGTTGCTCCGTTTGTTGGTTCTCCTTACATGTCCGAGGTCGTCATTACCTGGCGTCGCCTGAATGGCGACCTGGTCTCGACCGTTCCCATTGATCCGCCGCGATCCCTGGTCACGAGTGTGTCGATCAATCCGGTCAATCCTTCCGGCGGTTTCACAACCCTGGACGATCCCGCGACATTGGACAATCCGCAGACCACGGATGTAATCGAAAATGATGAGTTTCTGATCCGCGTCGGTCAGGGCCGGGTAGGTATGGTGGCTGGCCTCGGAACGATTTTTATTCATTCGGGTAATGTTCCGCACCAGTTCGTGTTGACCGTGACTGCACTCGACCCCGATACCGACGAAAACCTTGAAGCGACGCTGACGTTCAACACGGCGAGCACCACGTTGCCGCTGCCGAGTTCAATCTCACTGACCCGTCTCGGCCAGCCGGTCTATGTTGGCACCTCTGGCGGGAATACCACCGATCAGCTGATTGCCAATGTGCGCGACGGCAGCAATCTTTTCGTGCCCGATCCGCGTTCCGGATCGACGCGCTGGAATAACGTGCGCTTTGAAATCGTGGGTGGCGCACAAGGCGGTGAACGTCTGCGTGGCATTTCCGCGAACGGTGCGCAGGTTACCGGGTCGTCGATTTCCGCCAGTACCAATCAAGGTGTTGCCCAGATTGCCTTTGAATCGGGTACCAGACAGGGCAGCGTGCGCGTGCGCGCCATTGCGGACCGTGCAGATAACAATGTCGACAACGGCATTTCCGAACCTATTGAATCATTCACCGATATCACTGTCTCGGATGGTCGCTTGTTCGACCTCGATATCACGTCGCCGGCCGCATCCATTCTCCAGAATGGTGTTGCTGTTGAGGTTGAGACCGATGTGTTCGTGATCGATCCAGATGGCACCTACAGCCTTACGATTTCGGCGATAGGTACAGACCGCCTTGGCAACCCTGCGTTGCCCGGAACCGAGATTCGTTTCGGCAAGATCGACCATCCGCTTGAAAGCAATCGTTTTGTGATTTCTGATGACGATGGCGACCCGCAGGAAGGCAATGTCGGCTTCAGCGATATCGATGGTGCTTTCACTACACGTGGCGGTGGCGTGGGTCCTGGCGATACGGTCATCGTGTTCGGCGAAGAGGTTGTGGGTAATCGCGATCTGGAAGGTGCTCGCACTGTACAGTCGGTCAATTCGCCGTCCAGCATCACGGTCACGCGCCGTTTCAACGCCAATGACGATACGGGTGCAAGTGTGAATAGCGGGCCGATTCTGCCCTATGTCATTGGGCGATCGGTGGATGGCAATATCGAAACCATTGCATATACCGATCAAAACGGTGTGGCACGCACTCGCATGAATTACCCGGCGTCGAAGCTCGGTAAATTGGCCGCTGTCTATGCGCAGGGTAGTGGTGACATCGTCAACAACCTGCCTGAATTGATCACTGATGCCGAGTTCTTCCGCTTTGCGGGAATCGGGATAGCCACCTTGACGGCCAGTCCCAGTGCGATTCCGGGCAATCGCACTGTCTCGATCGACGTCTGTCACGCCGACGAACTGGGTAACCCGATTTCGGGCAGCTTCGTCAACTTCGCCTTCAGTGGGCTCACCGGCGGAACCGGCACGGTTGATGGCGTCAGTACGTCTGGCACCATCGCCGATCCCACCGGCCCGGACGGCTGTGTAACAGTAGACGCACGTACGGTTGGAATGGTTCCGCCCGCGGGTGGGGGCGGTACCACTGGTCCTCTGCTTACGTTCTCCGTGGGCACCGCTGAGGCTGAAGTCGATATTGTTACCGGCGCGGTTCTGCTTTCTGCAGCTCCGACAAACTTTACAGGTGACGGTGGCCGTCAGGTGCAGTTGACGTTGACCGATTCGGACGGCAATCCTATAGCGGGTGCGATTATCACCGGTACGTGTACGGTGACCGGAACCGGTGGGTCATTGAACATCACCACCGCGCCGCCACCGACCAATGCTCAGGGCCAGGCTTTCGCCATCGTGACGGCGAGCGGTTTCAACGTCATCACTGGCACCGGGCCAACCGGTACCTGCGTGTTCTCCGCCGGAGCGGCTACGGCTACCATCACCTGGGCCAGCCAGGACACCTGCGAACTGTTCAGCCCGCAAGTGCCCACGGGATGCCCGCGTGCACGCCTGAGTCTGACGATCATCGGGGTCGGGACGGTTACCAGCAATCCAAGCGGCTTGGTCTGCATTGGTCCGACAGTAGGTGCCTGCATCGCAGAATGGGCGCCGCAGACGCCGGTCGTGCTTCAGGCCAGCGTGGCACCGACCAGCTGGGGTGGTGCGTGCGCCGGCTTCGGTACGGCGCAGGTTGGTACCGTGATACTCGGTGCGGACGGCAGCACTACGACCTGTACGGTCACGTTCCCGTAGCAAGTTGCGGGAATCGGTAAAGTGAAAAGGGGGCTTCGGCCCCCTTTTCATTTACGCGGCACTGCGGGACTGCCTGCTACGATGTCGTCTGGACATGCTCTGGGTGCAGATGTATGGCGCAGTCTCGACTGGAATTGAATCCTGGAGATCTGGTGTTCATGGAGGGGGATGCCCCGACATCGGCGTTCCTGATTGAATCCGGGCAGATTGAAATCGTCACACAGCAGGACGGCGCGCCGTTCGTGCTGAGTGTGCTCGGACCCGGCGACTTGCTGGGTGAGATGGCGATCATCGATGAGGCGCCGCGCACCGCTACAGCGCGTGCGCTGACCAGTGCGAGCCTGATCGCGGTTGACGGCAAGCAATTGTCGGAACGCATCGAGGCCAGCGATCCCATTGTGCGCGCGCTGCTCAAAGGCCAGCTGACCCGCTATCGACAGGCACTTCAGAGCCTGCGCGGACAGTCGGCAGATATCTCGATTACCAGTCAGGGCAAGCGCAGTACCGACGGCGATGGTTACGATGACGGTGCCGTCGCAAAGATCAGGCTTGAGACCCAGCTACGCGACGCGCTCGCTGCGCAGACACTGGAAGTGCGATTTCAACCCATCTATGACATTGCCGCAGAACGTATCGCCGGTTACGAAGCCCTGGTGCGATGGACGCATCCGGTGCGCGGTCCGATTTCACCCGTGGAATTCATTGCACTCGCCGAAGAAACATCGCTGATTCTTCCGGTCGGGCAGTATGTGCTGGATCGAGTGGCCGAAAGCCTGGCGCATTTACAGCTCAGCGGCGTCAATCCGCTTCCCTTCGTTGCGGTCAATATGTCCGGACGGCAGCTGGCAGAACTCGACATGCTGGGCGCGGTTCGCGAGGCATGTTCGCGCAACCAGATCGACCCCAGGCTGATCAAGATCGAAGTCACCGAGAGTCTGACCTTGGATGTGGAGCGGGTCGGCGAGCTGATCCGTCGCGCAGCGGTCGAGGGCATCATGGTGGCGTTGGATGACTTTGGCACCGGCTATTCCAATCTGGGTCATCTGCATAAGCTGAAATTCAACACCATCAAACTCGATCAGGGTTTTGTGCGGCAGATGCTGGAAGCGCCGCGGTGCCATGCCATCGTCCGTGCGATCGTGCAGATGGTCCATGCACTGGAAGCCGACCTGGTTGCCGAAGGGGTTGAGACGCGGGCGCAACTTGATGCCCTGGCCCAGATGAATTGTCGTTATGCGCAAGGTTATCTGATCGGCCGGCCGCAGACGTTTGCCGAGATGCAAGGCAACCACGGCGTTTGAGGCGCTTGTCGCCGAATAGCGCGCGGGAGTTCCTTATCCGATCGGTGACAGTCGAATCATGGACACGACGTAATAAACTCGCATGCCTCCCAGTTTCTGGCCGGGGCAACGATCCGCTGCACCCGCGCAGTGCGTCGTTCCGAAACGCCACGTCACCTCTCTCCGACAAGCTCCATTCAACCATTCGAACGCAGGAACATCGCCATGACACATGCCTCCACTCCGGTTGCACCTTCCAAAGGAATGCCGCTGCATATCAAGGTGCTGATTGGTTTCGCTCTGGGAACGCTGATCGGTCTGCTGGTGAATGAGCAGGGGCTGCAGAACAACGAGTTCGTCCTCGGCTTCAATAAATATATTGCGATACCGTTTGGCAAAACCATTTTTCTCAACCTGCTGTTCATGCTGGTTGTGCCGCTGATGTTTTCGGCACTTGTGCTCGGCGTTGCCGAACTCGGCGACATCGCGAGTCTGGGACGTCTGGGCTGGCGCACGCTGATCTACACCGCGGTCGTGACCGGCATCGCCGTCACGATCGGGCTGGTGATGGTGAACCTGTTGCAGCCGGGAACGCACATGTCGCCCGAACTGGTGCAGCGAGCGATGGCGCAGTATTCCGATAGAGCCAGCGAAATCTCGACGACCGGCGCCCAGCTCAATTTCGATAGCTTGCTCGGCAGCATCGTGCCGAAAAACGTCATCGCCGCCGCTGCCGACGACAGCAAGAAACTGGGTGTGGTGTTCTTTGCATTGTTGTTCGGCATCGGCCTGGTGCTCACACCGACGCCGGCAACTCAGGCGCTCAAGCAGACGCTGCAAGGCATCTTCGACATCTGCATGAAGCTGATCGGCTTGGTGATCCGTCTGGCGCCCTATGCGGTGGCCTGCCTGACCTTCGTGCTCTGCGCCAATCTCGGTTGGGATGTGATCCGTGGATTGAGTTGGTTCGTGGTGACGGTGTTGCTGGCTTTGGCCACGCATATGTTCATCGTGCTGCCGCTATGGGTTCGCTATATGGGCCGCATGCCAATACGCACGTTCTTCCGCGGCATTCAGGAGGCGATGCTGACGGCGTTCGCGACTGCCTCGTCAACGGCAACGCTGCCTGTCACGCTGCGCGTCGCCGAAGAAAACCTCAAGCTGCCACGCAAGACGTCGCGTTTCGTGCTGACCGTCGGCGCCTCGGCCAACCATCATGGCACAGCGCTGTTCGAGGGCATCACCATCCTGTTTCTTGCGCAGGTTTCAGGGATGGAGCTCGGTATCATGCAGCAGTTGTTGGTACTGGTGCTATGCATCCTGGGCGGCATAGGCACCGCCGGCATTCCGTCCGGATCGCTGCCGGTGATCGCGATGATCTGCGGTGTCATTGGCCTGGATCCCGCGGGCATCGCTATCATACTGGGCGTCAACACCTTCCTCGATATGTGTCGCACCTCGTTGAATGTCACCGGCGATCTGGCGACTGCAGTGGTTGTTGCTGCACGTTCTGCAGAGGCCGATGTGCCCAATGTGGAAGTGCCCAACGCAGAAGTGCCCAACGTAGAGGCAGGCACCGGCCCCTGAGCGTTCCCTCGGGCGTCGATTTGATGCGGTAGCCGTGATCTCTCCAACGCTGCAGCGTATGCGTTAGGCTAAGCCATGCCTGTGCAACGCCGTGCCTACATCGATGCGTTTCTTCAACACCTGGGCGTGGTGAAACACCTGTCGCCGCGCACCCTCAAGGCGTACAACGAAGACTTGACCGCTCTGGATGGCTGGATTGAAACGATCCAGCCTGACCTCCTTTGGGACGGGCTACATGTCGAATCGGTGCGTGCCCATGTTGCCGCGGCCCATCGCGGTGGCTTGGCCGGAAAGTCCCTGGCCAGACGGCTTTCGGCGATTCGCAGCTTTTATCGTTATCTGATGCGCGAAGGTCGCGCGCGTGCCAACCCGGCCGATGGCGTGCGAGCACCCAAGTCGCCACGCAAACTACCCAACGTGCTGGATGCCGACGAGATGAGCGCATTTCTGGATTTGCCGGAAGCGCCGCTCAGCGCGCGCGACAAGGCAATGTTCGAACTGTTCTATTCCTCGGCATTGCGTCTGTCCGAACTCTGTGCGCTGACCTGGCATTCCTACGATGTGGCAGAAGGCTTGGTTCGGGTAGTTGGCAAGGGCGCTAAAACGCGCATCGTGCCGGTCGGCTCCCAGGCCGCTGCAGCGATCGAGGCTTGGCGAATGGAAAGTGATGGACACGGAGACTTGCCGATCTTCCCAGGGCGTGGAGGCGGCTTTATCGCGCCACGCACGGTGCAGTCACGATTGAAGTATTGGGCACAGCAACAAGGTGTTTGGAAGCGCATGCACCCGCATCTGTTGCGCCACTCCTGCGCCAGTCATCTGCTTGAATCCAGTGGCAATCTGCGCGCTGTTCAGGAGATGCTGGGACATGCCGACATCGCCACTACGCAGATCTACACGCATCTGGATTTTCAGCATCTGGCGCGGGTTTACGATGCTGCGCATCCGCGTGCGCGCAGCCGCGGTTCCAAGACCTGAACGGTTTGTAGGAGCGGCGTGAGGTGCGATTCTCGGTGTTGCCGAATCGTTGAGAATCGCGGCTCATGCGGCTCCTGCGGCTCCTGCATCGTCAATGGCTTGCAATCGATGTGAAGCAACCCCAAATACCGGATTCAGCCGGAGAATGCTCATGTCCCCCCATCGCCCCGACACCTTCTATGCCACCACCATCGTTTCGGTACGCCGCAACGGCAAGATCGTGGTGGGTGGCGATGGCCAGGTGACGCTGGGTCATACGGTGATGAAATCAAACGCGCGCAAGGTACGGAGGCTTGGCAAGGGCGATGTACTGGCCGGATTTGCCGGCGCCACCGCTGATGCGTTTACGCTGTTCGAGCTGTTCGAAGCCAAGCTGGAAAAGCATGGTGGCCAGCTGACGCGAGCGGCAGTGGAGATGGCCAAGGAATGGCGCACAGAACGCCGCTACGGCAAGCTAGAAGCGTTGCTGGCGGTCGCCGACAAGACCACATCGCTATTGATCAGCGGAACCGGTGATGTGCTGGAGCCCGAGAACGGCCTGATCGCTATCGGCTCGGGCGGGCCGTATGCGCAGGCGGCAGCCAAAGCATTGCTGGAGAACACCGAGCTCAGCGCCGAGGAAGTGGTGCGGCGCGCATTGAAAATCGCCGGAGATATTTGCATCTATACCAACCATAACGTTACGGTTGAGATGCTCGACGCCTGAACACCGCCACCGTGGGAGCGGCGTCCCGCCGCGATGCTCTTGCTTTGACTATCAGCAGTAGAGCAAGAGCAACGCGGCGGAACGCCGCTCCCACATTTCAATCAACCCAGCGCGGCGAGCTTCTGCTTGATCGACTCCGACAGCTTGCCCATGTCCGCCTTGCCGGCGACTTGAGGCTTGACCAGGGCGATGACCTTGCCCATGTCCTTGGCGCTGCTGGCACCGGACTGCGCAATGGCGGCATCGATGATGGTGGCGATCTCGGCCTCGCCGAGTTGCGCCGGCAGGTAGGCCTGAATCACGCCGACTTCAAATTTCTCCACGTCGGCCAAGTCGGTACGACCTGCCGCTTCATACTGGCTGATTGAGTCCTTGCGCTGCTTGAGCATTTTTTCGATCGCTGCCAGCACCTGGGTGTCGTCGAGCATGATGCGCTCATCGACTTCGCGCTGCTTGATCGCGGCATTGATCAGGCGGATGACGCCGAGTTTGTCTTTCTCGCCACTCTTCATCGCGGTCTTCATGTCTTCGATCAATCGTGCTTTCAACGTGCTCATGGAACTTCCTTTCGGGTCGATTGGCGCCCTGCGCCAAACACAAAAAGCCGGCGTTGCGATTGCAAGGCCGGCTTCGGGAGAGACTGCATGCAGGCGGGCCTTGCGGCCGCCGGATCAATACATGCGTTGACGCTTGGTCACATCGCGCATGGTGCGGCGATGATTGCGCTTCACCGCGGCTGCGGCCTTGCGCTTGCGCTCCATGGTCGGCTTTTCGTAGAACTCGCGCTTACGGGTCTCGGCCAGGATGCCGGCCTTTTCACAGGTACGCTTGAAACGACGCAGAGCAAACTCAAATGGTTCGTTCTCGCGGACTTTTACGTTGGGCATGATCTCTCCGTGCTTAAATTGCTTCCCCTGCCAGGGGAGCGAGCCGCGCATTCTGCCAAGGGTTTGTCGAGTTTGCAAAGTTCCTGTTAAAGAGAATTCGGCTGCGCCCTACTTCAACGGTCGAAATTTCTAATAAAGTAGTGTGAATTCAAGGGTTTGACGTGCGCGTTCTGGGTATTGAAAGTTCTTGTGACGAAACCGGCCTGGCGGTCTATGACACTCGGTCAGGATTGCTCGCGCATACGCTTTTCAGCCAAATCGATTTGCATCAGGCGTTCGGCGGGGTGGTTCCTGAGCTTGCATCGCGCGACCACGTGCACCGTCTGCTGCCACTGGTCCGGCAGACCCTGGCCATCGCCGGACTGCGCATTGGTGATCTGGAAGGTGTCGCCTATACCCGCGGTCCGGGCCTCGTGGGCGCGCTTCTGGTGGGTGCGGCGACGGCGCGCGCATTGGCCTGGTCGCTGGATATTCCTGCGATTGGCGTGCATCACATGGAAGGTCATCTGCTCGCGCCGCTGCTTGAGGAGGGGGCACCGCAGCCGCCCTTCGTCGCTTTGCTGGTGTCGGGCGGACACACCCAATTGATCGAAGTGACCGCAATCGGCCGCTATCGTCTGCTCGGTGACACCCTGGATGATGCTGCGGGCGAGGCCTTCGACAAGACCGCCAAGCTGATGGGTCTGCCGTATCCGGGTGGCCCGCATCTGGCCCGCATTGCCGAAACGGGCACACCGGGCAGATTCCGTTTTGCACGGCCTATGTGTGATCGGCCTGGTCTGGACTTCAGTTTCAGCGGACTCAAGACTCAGGTACTGCTGGCATGGCGCGAGTCGGATCAGAGCGAACAGGTACGCGCGGATATCGCGCACGCCTTCGAAGCAGCAGTGACCGAGACGCTGTCCATCAAGTGTAGTCGCGCGCTGGATGAAACCGGAATGCGCAGTTTGATTGTCGCGGGTGGTGTCGGCGCGAATCGGCGTTTGCGCGCATTGCTGGCCGAAGCCGCCACACGTGAGACATTCACCGTCGCGTTTCCGCGGCCGGAGTTTTGTACCGACAATGGCGCCATGATCGCATTCGCCGGTGCCAAGCGATTGGAAGCCGGCCTGCATGATGATGCCGTGTTTGACGTGCGTCCACGTTGGCCGCTGGAAGAATTGGTGGCAGTGTAGGAGCGGCGGTCATTTCTCGGATTCCTGCCTTTGCTGCACATGGATGTGCGAATGCCGCGAGCGCAGAATGCGAAGGAGCGGCCGACGACACTGGTACATCCTTGTACGGCGTGAGCCGCGATTGCATATCATTGCGCAAGTCTAAAAGCATCGCGGCTCACGCCGCTCCTACATTCCAAGAATCGACAGGCTTATGGACATCGTATTCATCGAAGCATTGCGCATCGACGCCCTGATCGGCATCTATGACTGGGAGCGGCGCGCCAAGCAGCCGGTGGTGCTGGATCTGGAAATGGGCTTCGACAACCGCGTGCCCGCCGCCAGCGACAACATTGTCGACACGCTGAACTACAAAGCGGTCAGCAAGCGACTGATGGGGTTCGTGGGTGACAGCAGTTTTGAATTGGTCGAAACGCTAGCCGAACGCTGCGCCGAAGTCGTGATGCGCGAATTTGGCGTGTGTTGGCTGCGTCTGCGCCTGAGCAAGCCCGGTGCAGTGCGTGGTGCACGCGCAGTGGGCGTAGTGATCGAGCGCGGGCGGCGCGATGGTTGAGGCGTGCAAGCCCGCGGCTGTTCACCGTGCCTATCTTAGTCTGGGCAGCAATATCGACGCGGAATCCAATCTGCGCTCTGCTTTGCGCGGCTTGCGCAATCGTTTCGGCGAAATCGCAATTTCGCCGGTCTATCGAACGCGCGCCGTGGGTTTCGATGGTGATGATTTTCTCAATCTTGCCGTAATCATTGAAAGCGATCTGGATGTTCATGCGCTCAACGATTGGCTGCATGCGCTGGAGGACGCGCACGGGCGCCGTCGCGACCAGCCAAGATTTTCCTCGCGTCCGCTCGATATTGATATCGTATTTTTCGACGATCTGATCGTCCAGGGTCCGGGCAATCTGCAGGTTCCCCGGCCCGAGCTCGCGCATGCCTTCGTGCTCAAGCCTCTGGTCGATATTGCTCCACAACGGCTGGTGCCGGGAACGAGCGATACGCTGGCGGAATTATGGGCGCGGCATGCTGAGCGCGACGCGCCGATCTGGAAGGCCGGAATGCCGTTGTAGGAGCGGCGGGAGCCGCGCTTCCACACAGCCGCAATGTCAGGGATCGCGGCTCACGCCGCTCCTACAACGAACGTCCTCCGTCGACGCGCAGTATCTGTCCAGTGATGAAGTCGGCATCGCGCAGAAGAAACAATGTGGCCTTGGCGATGTCTTCGGGCGTACCGGCGCGGCGCAGTGGTGTACGCGCGATCATCGCGGCCTGCTCGGCGGCGGGCTTCCCCGATTCCGGCCATAGCACCGCGCCTGGCGCGATGGCATTGACGCGTACCTCGGGGGCCAGCTCGCGCGCGAGTGACTGCGTCATCATCGTCAATGCCGCTTTGGCCATGCAGTAAACCGTATGGCCCGCCAATGGCTGTGATGCGTACAGATCTACCAGATTGACGATGCAGCCCCGGCTGACGCGCAGATGTGGCGCCGCAGCCTGCGATAAGAAGTATGGTGCTTGCGCATTGCTTGAGAAAAGCTCCTGCCATTGCGTGATGCTGGTGCTGCCGACCGCGGTGGGATAGAAAGTCGATGCATTGTTGATCAGCGCATCCAGCCGACCAAACCTCGCTATTGTCGACGACACCAGTTCTGGCACCCGCTCCGTCTCGGCCAGATCCATGCTCAAAGCCAGCGTGCTGCCGGCGCGTGTCTGTTCGAGATCAGCCAGCAATTCCATGGCCGCGGATTTGGATGAACGATAATGCAGGGCAATGTCATGCCCGGCCGCATGCAGGTAGCGGGCGATCACCGCCCCAACGCGGCGGGCAGCGCCGGTGATCAGAACTACGGGCCGTGGAGCCGAAGCGTTCATGCTTGCCTCGAAATTTGCTGAAGTGAGCGCATTGTCGCCTATACCATTGTCCAAATCGCAATCAGGAGCATGTATGGCTGTATTTGGCACAGCACCCGCTGCGCATGGCGTGTTGCCAGTACCCAATGACGAAGAGTTGGCACATAGCCTCCAGCTCGAAACCCTCATTCGCGCGGAAATCACCCGTGCGGGGTCGATTCCGTTCTGGCACTTTATGGAAATGGCGTTGTATGCACCGGGGTTGGGTTACTACAGCGCCGGCAAGACCAAGTTCGGCGCCAGCGGCGATTTCGTTACCGCGCCCGAACTCGGCGATCTGTTTGCATGCGCGATGGCGCGCTCGACCAGCAATGTGCTGCGTGCTTCGGCCGACACAGTGTTTCTGGAAATCGGTGGTGGCAGTGGCAAGTTTGCCGCGGCCGCATTGGCCGAATGGGAAACCTTGGGCACCTTGCCACGGCATTACTGGATACTGGACCGCAGCGCCGAGCTGCGTGCCCGCCAGCTGGAAACGCTGACCACACGCGTGCCGCATCTGGTGCATCGGGTGCAATGGCTGGACGTTCCGCCGGAGCAGAGCTGGCGCGGTGTGCTGTTCGCCAATGAAGTGATCGATGCGCTGCCTGCGCATCGTTTTGTGATGCGCGATGGCGAGGTACGCGAAATGCATGTCGCCACCGATCGCGAGAATCGACTATGCCTGGTGGAACGTGAGGCCGACACCATGCTGATCGCCGCTGCGAGTCATGTCGCGAGCGATCTGGATGCGCCGATTACTGACGGCTATCGTTCCGAGATTCTGCCGCAACTGCCGTACTGGATCGAGGCGGTCTGCGGCACGTTGGAGGCAGGGCTCGTGGTGTTCGTCGACTATGGCTATCCGCGACACGAGTTCTATCACCCGGAGCGGCGTGACGGCACGCTGACTTGTCACTACCACCACCGCGTGCACGACGATGCCCTGCTCTGGCCAGGTTTGCAGGACATCACCACCTGGGTCGATTTCACTGCGCTGGCCGAGGCCGCTACACGCGCTGGCTGGCCGCTGGCCGGGTTCACTTCGCAGGCGCAGTTTCTGCTCGCTGCAGGCTTGCTTGACATGCTGCAGATCGAACAGCTAAATGCCGATGAAGCCGGGCGTTATGCGCTTGCGCAGCAGGTAAAGCGGCTGACCCTACCGGGTGAAATGGGCGAACGCTTCAAGGTGATGTGTTTTGCACGCGGCATCGATGGTGTGCCACCGGCATTCACCGCCTACGATCAAAGCAGGCGACTTTAGGCATGCGCGGATTCTCGCGGCCGCGGCAGTGGCAGATGCTGGGTTGGCTGCTGGTCACCGTCATCGTCGTGCTGTCTCTGGCGCCGCCATTGCAGCTGCAACCTTTCGGCGCTCCGAGCTGGAACGACAAAGCCGGGCATTTTCTCGCCTATTTCGCGCTCAGTGCCTGGTATGCGCAGCTCTACGACAGCGCCGTTGATATGCGCAGGCGTTTGGTTTTCTGCCTGATGTTGGGCGCTGCGATGGAAGGATTGCAATCGCTCACTGCGACACGTTCGGCGGACTGGCGCGACATGATTGCCAACGGCGTTGGTGTTGTGCTCGGCGGTTCGCTGTGGCTGACGCCGATGGCGGGTCTGCTGCTGCGTTGGGATCGCCGGCATGCCCCGAATTCTGAGTCGCTGTAGGCGCAGTTTCCTAACCCGCTTGTTCTGATGTTGGCAATCGATCGAAGATCAACAGCGCGCGGGTCAGGCCCTGATGCGCTTACAGGGCAAAGCGGTGCGGCAGTAATCCGCGCAGTTCATCCATGCTCAGATCGCGCCAGTGTCCGAGTTTCAGATCGCCCAGTCGCACATTGACGATGCGTATGCGCTGCAACCGCCTCACCTTGTAGTCAAAAACCTCGCACATGCGACGGATCTGCCGGTTCAGGCCCTGGGTCAACACGATGCGGAATTGATTGCGTCCGAGGTGATGCACCTTGCAGGGCTTGGTGACGGTGTCGAGAATCGCCACGCCTCCCGCCATGCCACCGAGAAACTCGTCGCTGACCGGTCGGTCCACGGTGACCAGATATTCCTTCTCGTGGTTGTTCTCGGCACGAAGGATTTCGTTGACGATATCGCCGTTGTTGGTCAGCAGAATCAAACCGTCGGAATCCTTGTCCAGGCGCCCGATCGGAAAGATACGCTCGGCATGGCCGATGTAGTCGATGATGTTGCCCTCGACGTGCGGCTCGGTGGTGCAGGTGATACCCACAGGCTTGTTGAAGGCGATATAGGTGTCTTTCTTTTTTGTACCCAACAGCTCGCCGCGTACACGTACGGCATCGCCTTCCTGTACCTGCGTGCCAAGTACGGCGACGGCACCATTCACGCTGACCAGGCCCTGCTCGATCCAGCTATCGGCCTCCCGGCGCGAACAGATGCCCGTCTCGCTGATGTACTTGTTCAGTCGCATCGGATCAACGCGTGCCCATGCGGCGGTCCAATTCCAGTACACGGCGTTCGGCGCTGAACCGGTCGCCGAATCGTTGCAGGCCATCGGCACGCAGGCGCGGTGCATGGTCGCGCAGATAGCCTTCAAGCGCATCGCGATCGCGCAGCCAATAGTGCGTTACGAACACTGCGCGTTCGGCACTGCCCTCTTCGCGCAGCAACTCGGCGTACTCGAAGCCGGGCAAGGCCAGGATTTCGTGGATGTGCGCCTCCAGCCAGGTGCGGTAGGCCCCCGCCAGCTCCTGATCGACGGCAATGCGTACTTCGTAGAGGATCACAGCGAGGCCAGGCTCAGCATCATGTTGATCACCACCGCGAAGCCGATCATCACCGCATAGATGTTGCCAATCATGAAGTATTTGAACAGCGTCATCAGCCAGCCTTGGCGATAGATGCGTTTCTGCGCAATCAGCAGATAGATTGGGATCCACAACAACATACAGAAATTCACCAAGCCCCAAACGTTTTGCCATGCTGAGGTTGCGACTATGGTGGATTGCAGTGCGTTGATGCCGACAAGCAGCAGGATCGACAGACACAGAAAGCTGTGACTGTGCAGGGCTACGATCAGATGCTCCATGTACAGACGGCGTTTGAATATATAGAAGCATTTCAGCATCAGAGCGAACAGCGGCAGGATCACGAACAAGGTTTGCGGTGCCAGACGGAACACCTGCGCCAGGAAGCGATTGGGATCGTCGTTGACCAATTTGGCGTTGTTCACGATGCGTTGCGCAGTCTGGGTCAGCCAGGTATTGCTGCCTTCATTCAACCAGCTGATGTTCACCGGTTGCTTGAGTGGGTCCCAAGAACTCCCGTCGGCGAGTTTGATGTTCATCAGCCCGTCATCCGATTCTTCGTCAGATGCCGCGCCGGGCTTGGGTTTCAACTCCGGTTCCACGATCGGGCCACCGACAGCAGGCGGTTGCGGCGCAGCGATCGAGCCACCGGGCACGGGAATGCGCGGCGGAGATTTCTTGCCGGATTTGGATTTGCTGGCCTTCTCAAGCATCGCATTGAAGCGCTGGTCGAGCGCGGTACTAGCCTCTTTGTATCCTTCTTCGCCCATGAAGGGGCGGGCCTTCCCCAGCCGTTCGAACGCGACCTTGCGTTGGCGCTCGATTCCTTCCGGGTCATCCTCTGTCGATACGCCGTCCTCGATATACCAGTCGCCGCCGTCGCGCGACTTCTCCTGATGCGTCACCCAGGCCATGGCGAGAAATGCCAGCACGCTGAAAAAGAAATATAGCCGCAGCGGCGTGACGTAGCGAACGCGGCGCCCTTCGAAGTATTCGATACTGAGAAAGCCGGGTCGGAAGAACAGCGGCAACAAAGTGCGCAATGTGCGCGAATCGATGTTGAAAACGGTGTCGAGAAAGTCACCGATGATTCCGGACAGATGACGTATGAAGCCCTTCTTGGGTTGCCCACAGGCATAGCAAAATTCGCCGAGCAGCGGTTCCCGGCAGTTCGGGCAGTTCGGTTGCTCGTTGGCGACGTCGGTATCGACGGGACCGGAGGGTAGTGTGATTGGCGTGTTCATCGGCGCATCTACGGTTTTAGTCTAAAGGGATCGGTGAACACACCGTGTTTACCCTCCTGACAATGCTCGGGAAGGGGTTGGGAGTCGCTCAATTCTTCGCGACATCCATGGATCAGGCGTTACAGAAATCCGATCCACGAATGTCGCGCACCGCTAAGATACGCGGCCACGATCGGGTTGCACAATTGATTTCGTCCCTCCGCTCACAACTGCCGTCGGAATCGCGTGCAGTCGCCAAGCTTGCCCTGCCCGTAGTGCTGGGGCAACTCTGTGCCATGGGCATGAATGTGGCCGATACCATGCTCGCGGGCCGGCATTCGGCGCATACCCTGGGCGTGGTGGGTGTGGGCAGCGCGGTCTGGTCGATCGTGATCATCGTGTCACTGGGATTTCTGTTTGCGGTGCCGCCCATGGTCTCGGAACTCGATGGCGCCGGACGCCGGGATAGGATCGCTGCCGTGGTCAGTCAGGCCATCTGGTTGGCGATACTGATCGGGATAGTGCTCTTTTTCGGTGTGCGTTCGGCCGAGCCACTGCTGCGGTTGATGGAGGTCGACCCGTTGCTGGTGCCGGATGTGATGGTGTTTCTGCGACTTCTGTCGTTCGGCACGCCGGCTCTGGCGATGTTCTTTGCATTGCGCTATTTCAGCGAGGGGATAGGCTATGCCCGCGCCACGCTTTACTTTTCTGCGCTCGGTATCGTGGTGTTCCTGCCGATCGGCAATGTGCTGGTGTTTGGTCACTTCGGATTTCCTGCCATGGGATCGCGTGGCTGTGCCATCGCGATGGCGCTCAGTCTGTGGATTCAGGTGCTGGCGTTTGCCCTGTTCGTGCTGCGCCACCCGGTCTATCGCGATATCGACCTGCCGGGACGTTTCGAACGCCCGAACTGGAGCGAGATGCGCAAGCTCCTGGCTCTGGGGCTGCCGATCGGGTTCATGGTGTTGATGGAGGGTTCGCTGTTCGTAGTTGCCGCCCTGCTCATCGCCAGTCTCGGCACTACGGCGGTTGCTGGACACCAGATTGCGATCAACCTTGGCAGCGTTGCCTTCATGGTGCCGCTGGGCATTGGCGCGGCAACCACGGTACGCGTGGGCAATGCATTGGGCGCCAATGATCCGCTGCGCCTGCGTGCTGCGGTGGCATCGGGGTTGTTGATCGCACTGGTCACGCAGGTCCTGATGGCTACGGCGATGGCGGTGTTTGCGCACGAACTGGCCGGCCTCTACTCGCGCGATCAGGCTGTGGTGGGTTTGGCGGCTCAGTTATTGATCATTTGCGCCGTTTTTCAGTTCTCCGATGGCATGCAGGCGGTGGCGGCGTCGGCGCTGCGCGGGCTGCAGGATGTACGCATACCCGCGGTGCTTACGCTGGTGGCGTACTGGCTTATCGGAATGAGCATAGGCAATTCGCTCGCTTTTGGCCGCGGGCTGGGCGTGCATGGCATGTGGTGGGGACTGGCCGCAGGTTTGAGCGCGGCGGCGGTACTTCTGCTGCTGCGGCTCTGGACGCAGCTGCAACGGGTGCAACAACCGAAGAAAGTCCCTTTGGGACAAGATCAACCCCAGAGATGAGGTCAGACCACCCAAGACCTTCGGCAGCGGACACGGAAGGGCATAGCCGCTACGCTTGACCTTGATTCACACCAGCTTGCTTGCGCAGGGTCCACAATTCATCGACCTTTCGCAGTAGCCCCATATCGCGGCTGACGCCGCTCCCACTTGATAGAAAAATCATGACTCAAACTGCAGTTCCGACCCAACGACCCACCGCATTGTGGCGCTTTCTCACCGGCACCTGGCAGGCGTTGGAGTTCTCGCGCAATCTGGTGTTCAACCTGATCTTCCTGTTCTTTGTCGTCATCGTGCTGATCGCGATGTTCAGCGGCGGACCGAGCAAGATCGAACCCAAGACTGCCCTCGTGCTGGACCCCTCCGGCGCCATTGTCGAGCAGTTCTCGTCCAGCCCAGTGGATCGCGCGATTGCGTCGGCCACGGGTGACGAGCAGTTGGAAACACAGCTGCGCGACATCGTCAAAGTGCTGGAAGCCGCTGCCAAGGATCCCAACATCGATCGCGTCCTGCTGATCACCCACAACATCAGCGGCATGGGCCCGGCGACGGGTCGTGAATTTGCGCGTGCGCTGGCCAAATTCAAAGAAAGCAAAAAGCCGCTCTACGCCATTGCCGATGGCTATGACCAGCGCGGTTACCTGTTGGCGGCACAGGCGGACAAGATTTACATGGACCCGGAAGGTGCAGTGCTTCTCGAAGGCATGGCGCGCTACCGCACTTACTTCCGCGGCGCCTTCGACAAGTTCGGTATCGAACCGCACCTGTTCCGCGTCGGCGAATACAAATCGGCTGGTGAACCCTTCATCCGCAGCGATGCATCGCCGGAAGCCAAGGAAGCCGATCTCTACTGGATGGGCGACATCTGGCAGCGCCAGCTTGCCGATATCGCCAAGGCACGCGGACTGAAGGCGGAAGATCTGAGTGCGATCATCGACGGCTATGTCGAGTCCATCACCCGTGTCGGTGGCGATCTGAGCAAGCTCGCGCTGGAACAGAAACTCGTCGATGAATTGATGACACGTCAGCAGCTGCGCGAATTGATGATCAAGGAAGGCGCCGCCGATGAAGACGGTCATACCTTCCGCCAGATCAATTTCGACAACTATCTGACTCGTCAGAATGCGCTACCGAAATTTCCTGGCGACAACCAGATTGCGATCGTGGTGGCGGAAGGCGAAATCACCGATGGCGACCAGCCGCCAGGCACAGTGGGCGGCGATTCCACCAGCCGCTTGCTGCGCGATGCGCGTGAAGACGAAGACGTGAAGGCCGTGGTGTTGCGCGTTGATTCTCCGGGCGGTGGCGTATTCCCGTCTGAGCTGATTCGCCGCGAAGTGGCGCTACTCAAGGAAGCCGGCAAGCCGGTGGTGGTGTCGATGGGCGATCTCGCCGCTTCCGGCGGTTACTGGATCAGCATGAACGCCAACGAGATCATTGCCGACCCAAGCACCATCACCGGTTCGATCGGTATCTTCGGCCTGTTCATGAATGTGCCCGAGGCCATGGGCAAGGTGGGTCTGAACACCGATGGCGTCGGCACCACCTGGCTCGCCGGCGCCTTCGATCCGACCCGCCCGCTGGATCCGCGTATCGGCGAACTGATTCAGCAGGTCATCAACAAGGGCTATGCCACCTTCATTGGACGCGTTGCCGAGGCCCGCAAACAGGAAGTCGCCGCCATCGACTCGGTGGCCCGCGGCCGCGTGTGGAGCGGCGCGCAGGCCAAGGAGCGCGGTCTGGTCGATCGTCTCGGATCTTTTGACGACGCGATCAAATCCGCCGCCAAACTCGCCAAGCTGGACGAGTACGAAACCCGCTATATAGAAAAAGAACCCAGCCCGTTCGAAGCCTTCATGGCGGGCATGTCGCAGTCGCGTATGGGCGCCTATTTTGCGCGACAGGGTTGGTTGAATGCCTTCGGCGCGCTCAGCGATCGCCCCGACCAGGAGCTGCGCAAATTGCAGTCCCTGCTGAAGCAGCGCCATCCCGGTCTGCCGGTATCGGTGCAGGCACATTGCGAGTGTGGCGTTCAGTAAATTGGATATGTAGGAGCGGCGTGAGCCGCGAAGCTCTTGCTTTGCTTCATGTTAGAGCAGGAGCTTCGCGGCTCAC
>JANMUE010000042.1:0-2478 GCA_031391205.1 Lysobacterales bacterium
GTAAGGGCGAAGTTTCGAAATCGTTTTTGTAGGTTGTAATTTTCTGGAGTGTTACTTCCGTTTGGCGTTTGCTCTCAATGTTGAATGTACGTACGATTATCCGGTGCGCTGCGATTCTCGTAGCAAGCACGGAAGATACAAATTCAAGTTAAATTTAAGGAGTCATGAAGATGATGGTGCGTAATCTAGCACTTCGCAGTGCGGTCGCTATTTCGTTTGCCCTATGGGCGTCACCCCAAGTCTTTGCTGCTGATTCCGGAGCCTATGTCGGCCTTAGCTATGGTCAGTCCAAGTCCGACATCACCGAGGACGATTCTGGGTTTTTCAATGTTCTGGCCAGTACAACTACCGATAATTCGGATACTGCGTGGGCATTGGCTTTTGGATATCGCTTCAATCCCGGTGTCGCTATTGAACTAGCCTATAACGATTTAGGGGAGTCGACATTCTCTGAATCTGGAACCGACACGACTTTTCCGGCGATCACCGGTACCTTGTCGGGTAGCGCTTCAGTAAAGGGTCCCTCCGTTGCGCTGATCGGTGCGATTCCAATTAGCAATTGGGAACTTTTTGGTAAGTTGGGAGTGCTTGCGGCGAAGACTGAAATTGAAGCGAGATTCACCGGCAGAACATTGACCTCGCCGGTACAGAGCTTCAACATTTCAGAGAGATTGTCCGCTAGTACTGTTGAGGTGCTGGTAGGGTTGGGTGTTGGCTACACCATTGCGGAGCACTATCACCTGAAATTTGAATGGACAAAAGTCCCTAATGTCGGTGACGAAGAGGAAACGGGCGAGAGCGACGTTAGTGTCCTGGCGTTGGGTTTTCAATATCGCTTCTGACTAAATTGTGCCGTCGTGTGCGCAGGGTTGTGACACGACGGCTCAACCAGCCCGCGCAGGGCGCATTCATGAATGCGCCCTCATCATTGCCTTCATCGACGATGGCAATTCGTTGGCAAGGCACCGAGGTGCATTCGGAATGCATATATGGACTCCTCCGCCTTTGCAAGCCTCCGGGTTTGATGAACGAGATCGACTGCAACCGTATATCCGGCCTCTGCGTGGACAGTCTGTTGTCCGGGCCATGATGGTCTTTGCTCACACTGTGCCAATCGCCCTAGCGGCTTTGCTATGCAGGGAGCCTACGCATTCCGCGACATGTCAGTGTGCCGGTGCGACCTGTTGTTCATCAGCTTCGTTGGCTTCGCAATCGTTTAAGGGTTCTCCACCTTGCTCGTCTGCTGTCTGACTGTGATCAGGCAGCCTGTCGATAATCTTCCCGCCGAACCAACATCGCCCAGATGATCCGTGCCTGCTTGTTGGCCAGCGCGACGGTGGCAATGTTCTTGTTGCGGCGTTCGACCAACTGGTTGACCCATTGGCTGCGCCGGTCGGTCTTGTTCGTGCAGGCCAGCAGTGCCGAGCGAGCACCGTGGATCAGCAGGGTACGCAGCCGGGTGTCGCCGCGTTTGCTGATACCGCCATTGCGCTCCTTGCCGCCGCTGGAATGTTGGCGTGGCACGATACCCAGCCAGGCGGCAAACTCCCGCCCTGTCTTGAACTGTTTGGCATCGCCGACGCTGCTGACAATGGCGGAAGCGGTAATCGGGCCGACTCCCGATAGTTGCTGAATGCGCCGTGCGCCTTCATCGCCATCGGCGTGCTGCTTCACCTGATCGTCCAGCGCCTGTAGCCGTTCATCGCTGGTCACCAGCTCGGCATACAGCTCGCGCATCAACGCACGCATCGGCAGGCATAGACCGTTCTCAGCATCCTCGATCAGACTGGGCAGGTTGTTGCGTACCGCTGCCACACCCTGACGTAACACGATCCCACTCTCACCGAGTAACCCGCGAATCTCATTAATTAACGCCGTGCGCGCCCGCACCACCCGCTCGCGTACCCGGTGCATAGCCTGCAACGCTTGCTGGTCAATACTCTTGATCGTCACAAATCGCATGCTCGGACGCGACACGGCTTCGCAGATCGCTTCCGCGTCGTTGGCGTCGTTCTTGTTGGTCTTGACGTACGGCTTCACGTACTGTGGCGGTATCAGCTTCACCGTGTGACCCAGCTTGCTCAGTTCACGCGCCCAGTAGTGCGAACTGCTGCAGGCTTCCATGCCGATCAAGGTGGGTTCTACTTGCACAAAGAATCTCAACATCTGACCGCGAGTCAGCCGCTTGCGCAGCACCGCTGACTCTGTCTGGTCCACGCCGTGAACCTGAAAAACCTGCTTTGCCAGATCAATGCCAATGCGTTTAATCTTCATCGCGGACTCCTCTCATCGGTTAACTGTGACTTCGCATCCACAGTTTGGCACTCGATGCCGTTAGATGGGAGGAGTCCATACCATTGCCCTACTCGCTAAAAACTCGGCATTCGCGTGACCAGCATTCGCACAGCAGGTATCAACATAATATCTGCCAACGCGCATGAAGCGAATCTAACGAGTTGATCTGTGTTCGACAATCGC
>JANMUE010000046.1:0-1045 GCA_031391205.1 Lysobacterales bacterium
TGGGTGTGCTGCGGGCTGTGGACGGCCAGATAGCGTTTGAGTGCAGCGGGTATCGGACGCTTTAGCACACTCAGCGATACCGCATCGCTGAATATGCTTTCCAGTGCCAGTAAATTGCCCGTGGTCCTGCAGGAACGTGGATAAATCGGTCGCAGCGGTTGGGTCAATTGAACGCCCGAATTCACGTCTCGTGAAAATCGAATGGCCTTGGGTGAGTTTGTTGGCAGTAAATCTGCGTGCGGCATCGTCAATCGACCTTGCATGTTGGCGTCATTCACAATAATGTTACGATATAACATCACAGTCAAGGTCGAAATCGCTCCATGTCAAGTGTTAACAGACTTCCCGTCACCGTGTTGTCCGGATTTCTCGGTGCCGGTAAAACCACGCTGCTCAATCACATCCTGCGCAATCGTGAAGGCAAGCGAGTGGCAGTCATCGTCAACGACATGAGTGAGGTCAACATCGACGGCGCGTTGATCCGCAATGGCGATGCCAACCTGAGTCGCACTGAAGAAAAACTGGTGGAATTCTCCAACGGCTGTATCTGCTGCACGCTGCGCGACGACTTGCTGCAAGAGGTCAAGCGACTGTCGGCCGAAGGCCGCTTCGATTACTTATTGATCGAGTCCACCGGTATTTCCGAACCGCTGCCGGTGGCGGCAACCTTCGCGATTGAAAGCGACGATGGCGCCACGCTGTCGCAGGTGGCGCGCCTCGATACCATGGTGACGGTAGTAGATGCCGCATCATTGGTGCGCGACTTCGGGTCATCCGACATGTTGCATGATCGCGGTGAGTCACTTGGTAAAGAGGATCAACGCACGTTGGTGGATCTGATCACCGATCAGTTGGAGTTCGCCGATGTGGTGGTCATGAATAAGTTGGATCGGGTCACGCCCGAGGAGCACATGCAGGCATTGGCGCTGATCAAGGCGCTGAATCCCACTGCACACATTGTGGAGAGCGAGTACGGCAAGGTGCCGTTGGATACGGTGCTAAATACCCATCGCTTTGACTACGAGAAAGCCCAGTCGATGGCGGG
>JANMUE010000064.1:0-45720 GCA_031391205.1 Lysobacterales bacterium
CCGCACGAAGCGCCGCAGCACGTAGAGCCGATCGGGCCGGCTGATGGTGAGTGGGCGGTAATCCAACCAGCGCGCCAGGTCCTCGCGCAGCGACGCCACCGAAGCGTAGCGTTGTGCCGGCAGCGGATTGAGCGCATGCGCAATGATGCGGCCGAGATCGCCGCGCAGCAGTTGCGACAACGCTTTGGCATCGCGCTGCGTGAACGCAGTCGGGCTTTTGGCTGCTTCGTGCGCGGTGGCAAAGCGCGCCAGTTCCGCCGTGGTCCATTCGCCGTCGCGCGTGCGCTCAAGCGTCGACAGGCGCCTGCCGGCGATGAGTTCGTAGAGAATCAGGCCCAGGCTATACACGTCGCTGGCTGTGGTGACGCGCTCGCCGCGCAATTGCTCGGGCGCGGCGTATTCCAGCGTGAACACGCGCGTCGCGGGCGCACCGGTTTCGCCATCGTCGAGTACGAGTGCAATGCCAAAATCCAGCAGTTTGGCGCGGCCCTGCGCATCCACCAGTACATTCGATGGCTTCAGATCGCGGTGCACAACCAATTGCGCATGCGCATGCGCCACCGCGGCGCATACCTGATCGAACAGGCGTACGCGTTCGCGCACATCCAGATCGCGCTGACGGCAATGTTCGATCAGCGTTTCGCCTTGCACGTACTCCATCGCCAGCCACGCGCGCCCATCTTGCGTGCCAGCGTCAACAAAGGCGGTGATGTTGGGATGGGTGAGCGCGGCGAGAATGCGTCGCTCGCGCGAGGCCAGTTGTGCCAGCCGTGCAGAACCGCCATCGAGCAGCTTCAGTGCCACCCGCTGCACGAAATCGGAGTGCTCGCGTTCGGCCAGATAGACCGTGCCCATGCCGCCCGCGCCGATACGCTCGATCAGGCGGAATGGCCCGACCCGCTCCGGTATCTGCTCGGGTGCAGGTGGCAACAGGCGCTCGACCATCCGATCGAGGTGCTGAGTGGCTTCATCGCGCGTGCCGGCCAGCAGTTCTCGCAGGGTGGCAGCGAGCTCGGCGTCGCCGGTCGCGATGCGCACCAGCTCCGCTTCGCGCGCTTCTGCGCTGACATCGGTGAGGGTTTCCAGCAGCGCGCGCAACTCCTGCCAGCGCGCGGGTGGGAACAACGGGTTCGGTCGAGGCGGTGGCGCGGTGGTGTCGTCGTTCACCCCGCACCGCCCAATGCCAGACGAAGATAGTTGCGCGCAAGCGCGAGGTCGCGCTGTACCGTACGCTCGGTGACGCCGCGCAATGCCGCGATCTGTGGCGTGGTCAGCCCGCCGAACACGCACCAGGTCAGCGTTTCTGCCAGCTGGGCATCCTGGTTGTCCAGTGCGTTGAGCGCCTGGTCGATGGCCAGGGCCTGCTGCGCATTGAGCGCGCGGTCGGGGATGCCGTCGTCGAGATCGGTACGCAACAGATCGCCGCCGCGCTTCTGTGCCAAGTGCTCGCGTGCGTGATCGATCACGGTCTGGCGCATGGCGCGTGCGGCCAAGTTGAAGAAATGTCGACGGTCGTTGAGTGCCGCCAACGAACCGCCGGCGAGCTTCAAAAACATCTCGTTCACCAGCGCCGTGGGTGTGAGCGTATGCCCAGCCCCCGGCGTAAGCTGCAGCGCGGCGAGCCGGCGCAACTCGGCATACACCAGGGTGTAGGCGCGCTCGCCGGCAGCGCGGTCGCCACCGCTGGCCGCACGCAACCATTCGGTCAAGGGCATCGAATCAGCCAAGGTTCTTCTCTCCGGGCGTGCCCGCTCCCATCCCGGTATCGGAGCGGTGGCGCAAGCATAGCCCAAGGCCACGGCGAAATAGGCGCCAGCGCAAACGCCTGCTCAACACAGGATTTGTAGGGCAGGCGTTTCGCCTGCCCTCTCACCGATGCGGAAGTCAAGACGGCAGTCGAGACGCCTGCCCTGCAGCAGCGCGACGTCTGACACCAGTATGATCGTTGGAAATCACAGGCGTTTCGCAACCAGCAGGGCAATGACACCATCCCCCTTCATTCCCAGCCACGTGCTGCGGCAGCTCTTGCTGGCAGCACCATCGGCGCCGATGCGGCCGGCGCATCTTGCTGCAGCAAGCGGGTTGGTACAGATCGGCGCATGGCTCTACGTGGTAGCCGACGACGAACTTCAGCTCGGAATGTTCCCGCTGGCCGCGGACGAGCCGGGCACGTTGCTGCGGATGTTTGAGGGCGAGCTGCCGGACGCACCCAAGGCACGAAAGAAAGCCAAGCCCGATCTGGAGTCGCTGATCTTGCTCCCGCCCGACCCGGACTGGCCACATGGCGCGCTGCTCGCGCTGCCCTCGGGATCGCGACCGAACCGCGATCGTGGCGCACTGCTGACGCTGGGCGTGCATGGCGCGCCGAACGGCGCGGCACGCGCCATCGATCTGAGTGCATTCTTTGCGCTGCTGCGCGCGCGCATCCCGGCACTCAACATCGAAGGCGCGGCCATCGTCGGTGCCGAGCTCGTGCTGTTTCAGCGCGGCAACAAGGCGGCAGCGACCAGCGCCTGTTTGCGCTTCGACTATGCCGCATTCGCTATCGGGCTCGCCAGTGGCACCGTAAGCGCGATGGCGCCTGTGCGCATCGACTCGCTCGATCTCGGCGCGATCGACGGCATCCCGCTCGCCTTTAGTGACGCCTGCGCTTTGCCCGAGGGCCGCGTGGTGTTCTGCGCCGTTGCCGAAGACACCGACGATCCCTATCTCGACGGTGCCTTTCGCGGCGCGGCCATCGGCATACTCGATGCGAGCGGTTCGCTGGCTTCGCTGCGACGCATCGATGCGCCGGCAAAAATCGAAGGTATCGCAGCGTGCCGCGTCGACGACAGCATCGAGTTGCTGCTGGTCACCGACGCCGACGATGCGGCCGCCGCGGGACTGTTGCTGCAGGCCCGCTTTGTTTGATGTTGGTGGCGATGCACCGACCGCTGCGAGGGGTAGTGTGGGAGCGGCGTCCCGATGGTGTTTCAGGATGGCCACACCTGCGCAAGCCTGACGAAGAACAGCGGCAGCAAGCTGCCGCAGCCCATAGGTGCGCGGCAGACCGATGGGGGAACGCTTGAATGAGTACCTGCGATGCGCTATATCGCTGGCACGGTCCGCAAGAGGGTTTCGAGATGGCACAGATTTTCCTGCGGGCTGTTTTTTTCACCTGTGTATTGACAGCGTTGTCATCGACCGCGATCCCGGCGCATGCAGAGCGCCGATCCGAGGCATTGCTCAAGCGCATGACACTGGATGAAAAGCTGGGTCAGCTCGTACAGCGTGCAGGCGGGCGCAGCAAGGCGTTGAACTCCAAACTCACTCCGGAAGAACTGGATCGCGTGCGTGCCGGTCAGGTGGGTTCTTATCTGCATGTCGCCGGAGCGGCAGCGCTCAAGGACTTGCAACGGGTTGCAGTCGAGGAATCGCGGCTCGGCATTCCGTTGCTGTTCGCGATGGATGTGGTGCACGGCTTTCGCACGATCTTTCCGGTGCCATTGGCGATGGCCGCCACCTGGTCAACGGAAACCGTCGAACAGGCATCGCGTGTCGCAGCAGTCGAAGCGTCGGCAGCGGGCCTGCATTGGACTTTTGCGCCCATGGTGGATATCGCCCGCGATGCGCGCTGGGGGCGTGTTGTAGAAGGCGCAGGCGAGGATCCCTTTCTGGGCGCGGCAATGGCGCGTGCCCAGGTCCGCGGGTTTCAGGGCAGGTCATTGGCGGATGCCGACACCATCGTCGCTACCGCCAAACATTTTGGCGCTTACGGCGCCGCGATCGGCGGCCGCGACTACAACTCGGCAGAAATCTCCGAGCGCACTTTGCACGAAGTCTATCTGCCGCCGTTTCGTGCGGCGATCGACGCAGGTGCCGCATCGATCATGACCGCATTCAACGATATCAACGGCGTGCCGACTACATCGAACCAGCTTCTGCTGCGCGGATTGTTGCGTGAGCAGTGGGGATTCGATGGCCTGATCGTCAGCGACTGGAACGCCATCCATGAGTTGATCGCGCATGGCGTCGCCAGTGACCGCGCCGAGGCCGGAGTTCTGGCGCTCAACGCCGGTGTCGATATGGACATGGTCGCCGATGTTTATGCCAACGATTTGAAGGCGCGTGTAGAGGCCGACCCTGCTCTGATGAAGTACCTCGATGAGGCCGTCGTCAGAATTCTCGACACCAAAGAAGCACTGGGTCTGTTTGACCGGCCATTTCAGTATCACGATGAAGTGCGCGAGGCGAAGGTGATGCTGTCAGCCGAGCATCGCCAGGTAGCGCGGCGCGTGGCAACTCAAGCGATCGTATTGTTGAAGAATTCTAACGGCGTGTTGCCGATCGACGCCAGCAAGCTGCGCTCCTTGGCGGTCATCGGTTCGCTGGCGACGGACCGGCTTTCGGCGCTGGGTTCATGGCGCGCGCAGGGCAAGGAAAGCGATGTGGTCAGCGTGCTCGATGGGCTGCGTCAGGCACTGCCGAAGGTCGATGTGCGCTACGCCATCGGCACCGACCCGCGTTCCGATGACCTCAGCGGTCTCGATGAAGCGCTGCGTCTGGTGCAAGGCGCGGACCTTACCGTGCTGATGGTGGGCGAACATTTCGATCTGAGCGGTGAGGCGCGCAGTCGCTCCGACATCGCCTTGCCGGCAAGCCAGCTGGCGCTGGCCGAGCGCGTGCTCGGCAGCGGCAAACCGGTGGTGGTGCTGGTGGCCAATGGCCGGCCTCTGGCGATGCCCTGGCTGGCCGAGCACGCCTCCACATTGGTGGAGACCTGGATGCTCGGAGTGGAGGCGGGCAATGCCATCGCCGATGTGCTGCTCGGCAAGGTGTCACCGGGCGGCAAACTGCCAATGCAGTTCCCGCGTGCCAGCGGCGCGATGCCGGATTACTACGGCGCACGGTCCACCGGCCGCCCCGCAGATCCAGACATCACCAAGGACACCGTTCGATACCTCGATCAGCCCATCGTGCCCGTCTTTCCATTCGGGCACGGGTTGAGTTATAGCCGCTTCACGTTCGATGATCTCAAGCAGAGCGGAGCAGCGCTGAATCGCGGCGACACCCTGACCTTGAATTTCACCTTGCATAACGTCGGCATGATGCAGGCCGATGAAGTGGTGCAGCTCTATGTGCGTGATCCGCTGGCGTCTGTCGCCCGACCGGTGATGGAGTTACGCGGATTTCAGCGCATCACGCTGGCAGCGGGTGCGCAGCAGACCGTGCGGTTTCGTCTCAAGCCCGAGCAGCTGGCGCTCTATTCCGATCAAGGCGTCTGGCAGGTCGAGGCAGGCCGGTTCGACTACATGATCGGCAGCTCCTCTCAGGACATCAGGTTACGTGGTTCTTTCCAGGTCGGCGAAAGTTTCACGACTGCTGTGCCGGCTGCGGCGGTCGCGGTGAATTCGGATTGACGCATGTAGGCGCGGGCCAGACCTGCACGCTATTGATGTTTGCACATGGCGATAGAGCAACAGCATGCGGGTCAGGCCCCGCATCTACACGCCAAGCCGCCGCTCGATGTCATCAATGATCTCAGCGGTCGATCGATCAACAGGGATGGTAAGGCAATCCTCCGGCGTTTCCAGCGCGGCGAATTGACTGTCCAACATACCGGGCTTCATGAAGTGCGCCGGGCGTTGCTCCAGTCGCGCATGGATCAATGCCCGGTCGCCGCAGAGATGCACGAACCTGCAGGGCTGCGCAATTCGCGCGCAAAGCTCCTTACGCACGAAACGCGTCAACGCCGAACATGCCAGCACTGCGTCTACGCCTGCCCCGATTTTGTGCGAGGACATCGCCGTCGCATTCACCGCGTCGGCAATGGCCGCCACCCAGGGGAGGCGGTCGGCGTCGGTCAGCGGAATTCCGCTGGACATCTTTTGCACATTGGACTCGGGGTGAAAAACATCGCCCTCGAAAAATGCAACGCCAAATTGCGCCGCCAATCCAGAGCCCACCGTACTTTTACCGCTGCCACTGACGCCCATCACGATGATGATCATCTGCGAATGTCCCGAAATCGGGGATTGTAGGGCAGGCGTGTCGCCTGCCGTCTCAACGATTTCAAAGCTCCCGTCGATCAACATCTCTCACGACGAACGCCATTGCCACCCTGCAACCAAAACCATCCCCAGCGCCAGCACGGCCAGCAGCGTTTTCGACAGCAACGGTATTGCCTGCGCCGCGCCGACCACGAAGCTGCCGGTCAACATCGGCTGCGGTATTCCGCCGGAGATGTCGGGAACGAATTGCACCTGCAAGGTGTAGTTTCCTTCCGGAAATTGCCCGATAGGAACGTTGAAATCAAATGGGCCGGGTGGTGGGACGCCAATCAGGCATCCGTCCAACAGCGACTCGCGGATGGATAGGGTCACAACGTCGCCGACGCGCTGAATGTCCGTCAAGGGTCCCTCAAAACAAGCCGCGACAAAGTCCCGCGCCGTAATACGCGCGGTGATCAATTGACCAGCGATCGCCGGGATGGGATATAGGCGAAGATTCGAATACATCGGCTCGCCAGCGGCGACCGTAAACGGTACCGAGATCGGGCTGTAGTTCACGCCCGGCTGGGGCGGTACCGCAGCGAGCGGTTGCAGCACCAGGGTGTATTCACCAGCCGCAAACTGGCCAATCGCCACACTGGTCAGCATGGGAACCGGTGGATCAAAACAGATCGTACTGGGCTCGATGTCGATCGGAAGCGTCAGCGTCACGACATTGCCGGTCGTGGAGATTTGCTCAGTACCAGGTAGCCAATAGCTGTAACAATTATAGGAAAAATTCGCCTGAACCGGAATCTGTGCCCGCACCGTCGGCACGCTGAGGCCCGTGTACGGAATCATCGGCGTCTGCGCCATCGCATGGTGCGCAAACGGTGCAAGCAGCAGGAATAAGTACTTCTTCATCGTGGCAACCTCGGAATGGGACGACTATGGTGTGGCGCTTCTTAGACAAAGAACCCAACTCTAAGGCGTGCAAAGGAGGCGCATTGCGACATCGGACCGCGTCATTCAATCGATTTTCTGCAGCGTTCGCATGTAACCGCGCCCGAAGCGCGGGACTAATGTCTCGTCCGGAAAGCCGGGGTCAGTGAATCACTCCACACGGACCCCGGCCTTACCAACCAGGTACTACCTCCTGCCAACGCAATGGGCGCGAGGGTCCTTGTCAAAGTCTTCGTCTTCGTCGGGATCAACGATGTCGCACACCGCGGTTTCGTATGCGGTTGCAGAAAGGCGTTCGTGCGCGGCTTTCAATTCTGCATTGATCAGAGTGAAGTGCTCCAATCCTTCCAAGGCCGATAGTTCCTCAGACATCATGCCAAAGGGCGGGTTGAAGTGGCAGGGCTGGAAGCTGACCACGGTCCAGCCGAAGTTCGTTACCTTGTAGGCGACGGCCGCGCTCAATGCCTGACTGCATTCGGCATAAGTAGCGTACGGCCCGACCACAGTACCCTGGCTGCTGTCGTACCAGGCAGAACCATAGTAGCCGCCGCCAGTACCTGACGGAGGTACGGCGTTGGCGTTGTATCCAACGGTGAGCAGTGCAAGGAATGCGAATGCTTGGTAGTGGTCTAGTTTGAAATTTGCGATGCTTGAGCGTTCAGCCATCGCCCGCTAGCCTTGGTACATGGCTACCAAACCGAAAAGACCCCGCGACACCAATCAACTAGCTCACATGGTCGTAGGAATTGCTACCGGGGAAATTGCAATCCCCAAGCGTAGCCCGGCCAGCGTTAAAGCAAGCAAGGCTGGAACGGTTGGCGGCCCGGCTCGCTCAAAGACGCTTACGCCAGAACAACGATCTGAGATAGCGCGCTTAGCGGCGTCCGCGCGTTGGAAAAAGAGCGACTAGGCCGCTTGTTGCCCGTCTTGGTCCATCGCCATGCGCTCGGCTACGTCGTCGGTGAAGTCCAAAGGCATCTGTATTGGCAGCTCTGTCGGATTAACCCGATTCCAATGCTCGACGTCGTAAGACAGATGGAGTGCGTCACCAACCATTTGTTCGCGGCGCTGTTTCAAGGCTTTGTGAGCGACGGGACGTGGCGCTTCATCGATATCAGTCCAAAGGGTCGACTGCTGTCCGCCAATCCATTGCGTTACCGCCATGTTTGCGCGATAGGGGCGACCGGTCACTTCGTCCTGCCGAACCTCTTCTCGCGCTGCCGCTGAGAACTGTTCCGCTAGCCGGTCAATGGCGCTCTTTGGCTTGGGTAGCTCCCAGCCCTTGCTGGCCGCAAACTTTGCAACGTCGTGCATATCTACAGATGTGTCGCCGGTCTTCTCGCGATACAGGCGAATGAGCCGCTGCATCATCACTTTCTTGGTAACCATTTCAATTTACCTCTAGTCCGACAGGGGCAATGTCGCCCCAACCATCAACGATGGCGCTTGGCGCCACAATTGAACGAATTCGCACCAGATGGTCTCTAAAGCGGTCATAGCGACCTGTGGCGCGTTGCAGTTGCCCTGCTACCAAGCCTGGATGCAGGCCCAAGGTTCGGGCAAATCCAATAATGTCTCTCTCAGCAAAGAATGGTCCTTTCCGAGCGATGAACCCTTCCAGCTTCTTGGCTGGAGTGCAGAACTCAGCGCCAGCTGAGTTGGCGATCCGCTCATCTTCGCTAACGTCCTCACCGATTCCCGCACGACTTCCTTCCAACTCGGCATCAAGCACGACAGCGGTCTTGCCGTGTCCTTGAACAACATGCTCAAGCTCATGCCGCAGTACAAACCAGAAATTATCTATGCGATCGAAACGCAAAGTCATTCCGATCACAGGCGAATTTTCATCAAGCCAAAAGCACGCTCCGTCGATCTTTGCCGAAGGCAGCCCTTCAACGATCACAAAACGAATACCAGCTTCCGCGAGTATGCGCGGAGCCTTGCGAGCCTCTTCGGCTGCAGAAAGTAACGACGCCAATCTATTGATCGCCGACCGGCCAGATGCCGGCGTGTACTTAGCCACAAGCATCTCGGAAGCAATTTGCTTCACTCTATACAGCCACGCCAATTGCGCTGGCGTTGCTTCAACCGAAACCTGTGTTTTTTTTGCGGCATGCGGAAGGATTTCTATTTCGTTGACGGAGGCCGCACCGAAGAACGTCATAAGTGAAGACTCGACAGCGGGGACGTTCTTTACGTCGTCAACCGACAGCCATCCACGTTTCATCATTTCAGAAATCGGCAGCCCACTGAACAGATGGGCGCGAGTGCTACGCCCAGGGTCAGGGCGTGCAGTGACCCTGGCCAGAGCTAGATCGTAGGCTTTCTGCAGTTCTAAGAACTGTTCAGCGGCGACACCAAAAATTTCTTCGAGCCCTAGAGCGATCTCGGCGGTTACCGGCCTCTTGTCGGAGGCAAGGCGGTTGACCCCGGTTTCATCCATCCCTAGAACAACCGCCATGACCCTCTTAGACCAGCCTCTGGCTTCAAGTAGCGCGTTGATTAGTTGCCCAGGAGTTTTGTGGTCAGTGCTATGCATGTCTCGAACACTATTCCAGTTTGCGCAAAAACGCAAACTGTACTCATATGCTTGACTTGAGGAGTCTAGTCAAACATAATGTTCAACATGAATCAGATGCCCATCGCCAAGCGCGCCCAAATCCTCAGTCTTCTCGTTGAAGGCATGTCGATCAATGCAACCTGCCGAGTGTCCGGAGCCGCCAAGGCGACGGTGCTCAAGCTCTTGGCAGACGTTGGCGCAGCATGCGCTGAATATCAGGACAGCGCGCTCCGCAACCTGTCCTGCAAGCGCCTGCAATGCGATGAAATCTGGTCTTTCGTAAACGCCAAGGCCAAGAACGTCCCCGCAGAGAAGCGCGGCGTATTCGGCTACGGCGATGTTTGGACGTGGACCGCCATTGATGCAGACACCAAGCTGATTGCCTCTTGGATGGTCGGTCGCCGCAATGCCGAAGCTGCTAACGAGTTCATCGGCGATCTGGCTAGCCGACTTACGAGCCGCGTTCAGATCACCACGGACGGTTTAAAGGTCTATGTCGATGCTGTCGAGAACGCATTCGGTGGAGATGTCGATTTTGCGCAATTGATCAAAATCTACGGCGAATCGTCGGAAGGCGCGCGCCGCTACAGCCCGCCAGTAGTGATTAGTGAAGAGCGCAATGTCATCAATGGGCAGCCAGATAACAAGCACATCTCTACAAGCTATGTAGAGCGCCAGAACCTGACGATGCGCATGGGCATGCGCCGCTTTACGCGCCTTACGAACGGCTTCTCAAAGAAAGTAGAGAACCATGTCCACGCCATCGCGCTGCACTTCATGCACTACAACTTCGGCCGCATTCACAAGACGCTGCGCGTAACTCCAGCAATGGAAGCGGGCATTGCCGACCACGTCTGGACGCTTGAAGAGATCGCGGCGCTTGTGCCGGAGCCGGAAGCCAAGAAGCGCGGCCACTACAAGAAGAAAGCATAAATAGAACAAAAAAGAGGGCCGCAACACGGCGGCCCTCTTTGACAACTTGGCTTGAGACAGTGAATGTTCAGCCTTTGACAATGCTTCTCATAGTAGACTCCCGCCGTAGCACACAAAGTGTACGCCAGACACGGAGTCTGGCGCACGGAAGGTAACATACTTTTCGTCTCATAGCAATACGCTATCTTAGCCGAACTTAGCGATACCTGAGCCACCTGCGGGCGCAACATGAGGTGTTGTCAGGACTACCCCGTCCGGGTGCTTTCTCCACTTGAATTGGATTCCCTGGCAGGTCAGCAAGGGCCGCGGCATATGCCAACAGTGGACCCCTTTTCCGTCGTGGCTTGCGGCCTTGACAGCGTCAGCCATATGCATGGTCTCCACCGAGACGTCAAAACACCGCGATGGAGTGTGAACAGTCAGCAGCAAATCAATCGTTGGCAAAAGAGAACATAAAATCTCGTCTTCATTCTCTTCATTAGGATTGTTGTACTGGAATCTGACTGTAATATGCCCTTGCTTTCTAACCTTAATTTTCTTGGAAAACGTAAGGTGCGTCTTATTGGAAGTAGTATACTTCTTAAGTTCCTTGGCGCTAAGTTCGACCTCGTCAACAGACACAGATGTTATGACGGTCGTTTTAGGATCGGTTTTGTCAAGATCAATTGAGAATTTCAGATCAAAATCGGCCGCCTCTCCGCTCATGTTGACCGCTTCGTATGAGTGGGCCGCAGAGAGAAGTACTCGCCCGTTTTCCGGGACTATCGTGTACACGGCGGCGTACTTCCGGCGATAAAATCGCGGCTTGAGGACCACCGTCTCGAACTCCTGAAACAAGGCTTCAGGCATGTTCCTGCTGAGAACGGCGTACAGAACGCTCTTGTTGACATCGGCCATTACTATTTGCCGTTGTTTACTATTAATGACCTCGACAGTAACCGTAAGAACGGCGGCGATCAAAAACGCCATGCCGAACTCTTTGAGAATGAAGCTAATATCTGGATCGGGTTGCGACTTACTCGTGAGCAAAAATAGGACGCCGATGCCAATCAGCGCGAGTACCATAGATATAACCAACTTCATTCGGTTCCCCTTGTTCGCGCCCACTGTCCGTGGGACGCCCACCTTTGAACTACGTGATGACGCAAGCTGATAATCGAGCGCCCGAATCCCCCTTTCGATGATAAGCGAGGGGGTAAGCACGTGCAATCGGTTATCCTCAGCATGCGGCATGCGATGCGCTGTCCTGCAGCGTCACTGTTCAACAATTTTAGGGAGTGGACCATGGCCGGGAAGTGTCCAAAGTGCGACCAGTTCATCACGCAGGGCAAGCTCGAAGCGCTGCCGATACAACAGTCCGACGGGACGATTTGGGAAGGCGTCGCTTGCCTCTGTCCTCACTGCAGCGTGATCCTGTCTATGGCTATCGATCCAGTCGCAATCAAGACGAGCACCATCGAAGCGATTCTTGACCACCAGACTTAGCCGCGCCATCGGATTTCAAACTAGACCACTACCGAATGCTTTGACGAGCTGTTTCATTGGAATGGCCTTCTGAACATTGAATGGTTGGGGTGTCGCATTCAGCTGCGGCGACGCCCGAAAGCTATTGCGATGCCCTTCAATGAACCACTGCAAAGCCGGGACAAACTGGGACCATTCGGGGAAAACAGGTAAAGCGGTGCAGCATCAACGCGCTGCCCAACGGGATCGAGGCCCGAGCTCTTTCAGATGCACTCGGTCTCAGCGCTGCGCTGCGGCCCCTAAGGCGACTCAAATCCATTGCGAAACACACTGACGCCAAAAGAAGTGTTGCCGAAAACCACATACACAGATCCGGAAGTGAAGGCATTGGGATCAGCGTCGGAAGCAGCGATCATCAGGTCGTCGACGCCATCGGCGTTCACATCTCCGGCCGCTGCAACCGCGACACCACTGCGATCGCCTTCCGCTGCGCCATCGAACCTGAGACCTATGCCGCCACTCAGTGTGGAGAGATTGATGGTCGAGGCAAATGCTGAGGCGCCAGATCGGCCAAACAGAACATAGCTGCTGCCGGAGATGAATCCATTGGGCTGGGCACCATAGGCGCCGATGATCAGGTCGCTGATGCTATCGCCGTTGAAGTCGCCTGCAGCTGCCGCTGCGAAACCACTGCGGTTACCCGCGGCTGCGCCGTCCAGTCTGAAGCCATTGTTGCCGTTGAGGCTGCTGAGGCTAAGGCTGGAACCAAAGGCCGCTGCTCCGGTTCGGCCGAACACGACATAGCCACTGCCCGAGGCAGATCCTATTGGATCGGCACCATAGGCGCCGACGACCAGGTCGTCGACGCCGTCTGCGTTGATATCCCCGGCCGCGCCGGCACTGAAGCCGCTGTAGTCATTGGCGGCGACCCCATCAAGGCGGAAGCCATTGATGCCATCGAGTGCGCCAAGATTGATGCTCGACGCAACGGGGGTTGCGGTACCGCGGCCAAAAACGACATAGCTGCTGCCGGACTTGACGCCGCTCGGCTGAGCGTATTGGGTGGCTACGATCAAATCGTTGATGCCATCGCCGTTGATATCACCAGCGGCCGACACCTGCATGCCACTCATGTCGCCCGCCGTCGCACCGACCAACCTGAAGCCGTTACTGCCATTGATGCCGCTCAAGTTGATGCTGGAGGCAAAGCCTATCGAAGACGCTCGCCCGAACAGGACATAGCTACTGCCGGAATCTGTTCCATTCGCATCGGCCCGGTCGGCACTGACGATGACGTCGTCGATACCATCGCCATTGACATCACCCAGCCCGGCCACTTTGCGACCGCTCTGATCGCCGCCGCTGGCGCCGTCGAGGCGAAAGCCATTGCTGCCGTTGAGACTGCTGAGTTGAAAACTGGAGGCGAAGGGCGTGGCGCCGGATCGACCGAACACGATGTAGCTGCTGCCCGAATAGGCGCCGTTGGGATCTGCAGAAGTGGCGCCGACAATCAGATCACTCACACCATCGGTGTTGATGTCGCCGGCTGCAGCTACCGATATACCGCTGTAATCGCGCGTTGCAACTCCATCAAGGCGGAATCCATTGCTTCCATTGAGGCTGCTCAAGTCGATGTTGGCAGCAAACCCGACACTGCTCGAACGACCGAATACCACATAACTGGCGCCGGATCCTTCACCGTTTGGATCAGCCAGGTAGGCGCCGAGGACGAGGTCGTGAATGCCGTCGCCATTGATGTCGCCCGCGCCTGCAACAGAGCGACTCACCGCGTCGTTCTCGGCGACGCCATCGAGCCGAAAACCGTTGCTGCCATCGAGAGAGGAAAGCGCGATGACCGACTGCGCCTGCGCTGCTGCGGCTAGGACCGTACCGGCAAGAAGGGCCAGACGAATGGCCAATGCGATCTTTGAAGCGACCAGCGGTTTCTGGATCGTTGCATCGCAAGAGTTCTTTGCCTGCGCAATTGCGCTGGCGTTGCGTGCAATGGCGAGTTTAACGGTCATGTAGGCGCTCCTGTCCTGTCCGTCGTGCGGGTGCGAATTTACGTATCGCATCTAAAGCGAGGAAACGGAGCGGGTTCCGACAAGCGTGATGGAGTGGCCGCACTCTCCAGGTGCTGAAATGCAGAGGTCGCCAATGGAACGCAGCCAGGATGGATGGCTGCACGATCCGGGTCAGGATTGCAGCGGTATCCGGGCTTCGGCAAATGTCCCGGATGGCGCCGCGCTTCATCCGGTCTACGCGCGCTTTGCCAGTATTGCTGTTGCCGAACGTCGCCTGTCGGGTTTGGCGCGGGATTCCGTTTCCCTGAGTACAAGTACCTCATGGGAGACAGGAAATGGGCGACACGATTGGTACGATGTCGTACGTGATTTCTGTTGCACACGATTACCCGGGTTCTGAATCCTGTGGACGCACGGCCAGAGAGCGACTGCGCGGGCTTCATGCATGGGTGGCAGCTGTGTTCCTGGCATTCGCCGGTGTGGCGAATGCGCAGTCCGGCTATGCGCCGTTGGCCAATCTGGGCCCGGTGTTTGTCGACTTCGGCAGCGTCAATATCGGGGTAAAAAAGACGATTCCGGTTACCGTAAGGAATCTGACCACATCGCCGATGACCTTCGCCGGCGGCGCCTTCAATATAGATGGCGTCAACGCCGGGTTCGATTCGAACTCAGGTACCTGCTCTGGCGGTCTCGCTGCGGGTGCGACCTGCAATCTCAACTACTCGTTCCGCCCGCGCAACAACCTGGGTACCGATCAAGTCGCAACGACCATCGAGGCGGTGACAGCCGGTGGCCGCGTGCAACCGGTCACTTTGAGTTTCATCGGCCGCGGCACCGGCAACCTGGTGATCATGCGGCCGCGCACGATCGACTTCGGCAGTTGGCTGATCGGTGCGACGGTGACCGTGCCGGTGCTGGTGACCAATACCCAGGACGTGGCGGTCAACTTTGCCGGCGGAGGTTTCAATACCGCGAACGGTTTCGGCGCCAGCCCGGCTACCTGCGGCGGCGGATTGGCGGCTTTCTCGAGCTGTCAGTTCGAGTACTCGTTTACGCCGGGGCAGCTGGGTCCATTGCAGAATTCGACCAATTTATCGGTGACCACTGCGGCGCCCGCAGTAAGTCAGCATTTTCCGATCCAGGTCAGCGGTACCGGCATCAACAGTGTCGGTGTGGTGGTAATTGCGCCTGTCGTTATCGGCTTTGGTGACGTCAAGCTTGGCTCACGGGTGACGGTGCCGATCCGTTTCACCAATCTGGACGCGGTCGCCATCGATTACACCGGTGGTGGATTCGACACCCAAATCCCATTCGATCGGGGAGGGGCTATCGGCGTAGGCTGCAACCCCGGTACGGCTATCGCGGGCACAACCTGCGCGATCCATTACACCTTCCAGCCACCGACACTGGGCGAGCACAGTGCCAGTACCGACATGACCTTCAACCGCCCCGGGGCCAGTCAGTCGCAGACGTATCAGTTCAGCGGCACCGGTGTCGGTGAGCTGGCGCAGGTGTCGCCGGTGGAATTTGATTTCGGCGAAGTGGCGTTAGGCACCACCATCACGATGCCAGTCACCATTTTCAACGATGGCGGTCTCATGCTGACCAGCTTCATCGGGGGTGGCGTTGCGCCACCGTTTTTCCAGACCAACAATTGCCCCAGCGCGCTGTCTCCAAACGGTTCGTGTACGTTTACCTATCAATTCAACGCCAACCAGAACAGCATAGGAACGCACGAGGCGGTGACGCTGATTTCATTCACCAACATCACCGGTGCTCAACCAGCCAAAGAGATTCGCATGCGTGCTACGGGCGTAGACCGGCTGTTTCGCAGCGGGTTTGAATAGGTGGGATAGCGAAAGCGGTGAGGCGGATAACCCGGGTCAGGGAATCATTTCTCGCTTTGCAGACGACCTTGTTTTTCGACGCCAAGTAAATGTCTCTGATCCCAATGGCACCTAATCAAGCGCCGACCTGCTGTTGTAGATGCGGGGCCTGCTCTGCACGGATGCTCCGGCTCCTCTGTGCCCGAGTGTCCAGAGCGTCCGACCACAGGTCGGACCCACAGAATGTTCAGCAGGTCAGCACCGCATGCCGATCGATCACCCCTCAAACCCATCGCCGAATCCCGCACCGAACGGGTCGTCATTCAGCGGCGTCACCGGCGCGGTGAAATTGAGGTAGAACCACCAGCCGCGCTGGCCATTGTGGATGTCCACATCGCTATGCGGTGCGCAGTTGGCGTTGTTGGCGCCGGGCGGGTCGCCACCGGGCAGCAGCTGCGACAGGGGCTGCCCGCCCACCAGCGGAAAGGTCATCGGTACGATCGTGACATCCGCATCGCTTTCGAGCAGGAATCCCTTCATCAACCCATTGATCGTGCCAGTCACCGGCGCGCCGTTGAAGGTGGCGGCGATCTGCGCATCCTGCAGCGCGACCGGAACGCCGGAAAGGTCGATGGTGATCGTGCCGTTGGGCGAGCTGAAGCAGGGTGCCGTGGCGTTGGTAACCGCGGGCGAATAGTTGTGCGTCGTGGCGGCGACGGGGGTGAGACAGCTGCCACTGGGCAGCAGACTGGCCATCCCGGATAGTGACGACGCACTGAATCCGCTGCATTGGGTGCCCACCAGCGGCGCGCTGCAATCGGCCGATCCCGACGCGAAGTTGTTGCTGGCCACGCCCTGGTCGAGCGGATCGAACAGAAACACGTTCGACAGATCCAACAGCCCATCCTGCGGGGTGGCAGCATCGTTCTGGATGCGCGTTTGCAGCTGTTCGTTGATGGAAAACCCGATGATCGGCGTATCGGTGATATCCAGGCAGGAGATGAAACTGACGAACACATGCGGATCGCGCAGATCAAGGTCGTCCATCCGGAACGCCGTCATCTGCGCCTGCGCATCCGCCGCGATGCCACAGCAGATGCCGAGTGCCAACACCGGCACCAGATTACGCAGCGCACCACACCATTGCATCTGCATACGTTCCGACCTCAGCGTTCAATGAGGCGGGCAGTCTATGCGCAATGCCATTAGTCGCGAAACTGCCGCGGACCACGACCTCTCTCCCGCCACACCGGAGAGGGCAGGGTGACAGTGCCGCTACTTCGCTCCTGCCATTCGGGTCAGTAAACCATTTCCAGGCCAGAGCGACGGTAGCCGATGCGTTCGCCTGTTCGTCATGGCAGGGGTTGCACAATCAATCGCCAGCAATAGAAGCTTTTCCGAATCGCTTCCGTGCGCGCTTGATCAGCTCGCGGGCTTTCTCTGGATGATGTGCGAGAAGTGCCGCATCAATCGCCAGCGAAAAGGCGCGACGCGTTTCACGATTCGCGAGATTCTGGCTGGCGACCTGCCAGGCGCGCTCTGCGTGGTTGCCGGGCCCGAGGTAAAACTCCGCGGCGTGATCGGCGAATGCCAGCGGATGACGGCGCAGCAGCGACGCGTAGCGCGCCTGCGCTTGTTCGATCGATTGATTCCCTCGCGCCCGGTCTCCCATTCGCCGCTGGATGACGCCCAGTAACGCCAGCGCCTCGGGTTCGCGACTGACGCTGAGCACCTGCTCCAAGCGTTCCGCCGCAGTCGCGAGGTTTCCTCGTGCAACTTCGATCTCGGCCATATGGATATTGGCTGTGGCGAATTCCGGCAGGCAGGACAATGCCTGTGCATAGAAACGCTCGCCGCGACGAACGTCGCCCGCTTGTTCCGCCCACATCAGCCCGCGTGCGAAATACAGCCAGGCATAGGGAAAAGGCGAAGTCGTGTCGAGATCGGCCAGCGCCCGCGCATAGAGTGTATCGGCCTGTGCGTAACGACCGAGTTCCGCATAAGCGATGGCGAGTGCGCTATGCGATGCATATCCAGGATGTTTCGATGCCTGTGCTTCGAGCACGGCGATGGCTGCGCTGGCATGCCCGGTGGCGACCTTGATGGATGCGCGTAGCGCGTCAACGCGCATCGAGTCCAGGCCAGCACGCTCGGCTCTAGTGAGATCATCCAGGGCCTGCACGAACCGATGTTCTGCCGCATGGGCGTGCGCTGCGCGCAATAGCTCCTCGCCCGTGCCAGGGTGGCGTTCGGCGACGTGGATCGCTTGGCCCAGGGCATCGTAGTCACCCAGGAAGCGCGATCGTGCAAGTAGCAGCTCCACATTGGCGTCGCTCCCGGCCACATGTGCAATCTGATCGTCAAGGTTGGCGATCGCAATGGCGCTGTTCGTCGTGGAATGAGGCCCGCACGTCAGTGAATGCGCGATTGCACTGCAGGCAAGCAGCCCCATCGCGAGTCCCAGGCGCGAGAAGAACGTCGTCATGGATGCGCCAGGAATGGAAAGGCCGTAGACGAATGCACTTTCTCATCATGGTCGATGCCGTCGGCTACACCCTTCTCGCTGCCGGTGACGAGCAATGATCGGTACACG
Source organism: Lysobacterales bacterium (assembly GCA_031391205.1). Classification (GTDB taxonomy): domain Bacteria; phylum Pseudomonadota; class Gammaproteobacteria; order Xanthomonadales; family Ahniellaceae; genus 0-14-3-00-62-12. Next base: position 18,333 of record JANMUE010000064.1, read on the forward strand.
TCGATCGCGTCGTAATTAGGTGTGCGGCCACCGCAGTCAGTGTTCATTACGCCCATCGCATTCAGCTCGACGGCGAGGTAGCGCGTACACACCTTCGAGCGGCTATCGACCCAGAGCCGATCATCCGCCAGCAGCCGCGCCAACGCGTGGTAACGCAGCGACGGCGCCGTACGCGTGTCGGCCAGCCATTGGTTGCCGCAGATGCCATCGAACGCGTCGTACAGCCCGAGTGTTCGTTGAATATCCGCAGAAAACCGCGGCCAGTCCGATGGCGCAGCACGGTTGTACTGCTCCTTGCGACGGCTGCTCACTTCTACCGGGTCAAGCGGACCGATCAGGGCGTTGCCGGTGAGCGTGCGTCCGACGCGATCCAGGGGTTTGCCCAGTGCCGGGAAACTTCCTCGCGCTGTTACTGCCGCTGCGGGAACCGCATACGTTGCGCTCCATACACCGAGCAACGGGCCGCCGCGATTGACTACGTCAATGTCGATCGACACCACCAAGGCATTGGTCGTCCAGCCCGCGAGAAAGTCCTTTGCCGGGCCGCCCTCGGTATGGCGCCAGCGATCAAGAATCTCCGCCGACACACCCTTATCGAAGGCGAAGCAGCCAGCCGCGTCCGCAACCGCGCCGAGTTCGATCGCCGCCTTGGCCGCGTCGTAGGCGAAGCGCGTCCCTTTCACGTTGTTGAAGAAAGGATCGTTGCGCACACCGGCAAACACACGCAGCGCACCGCTCGGACTTGCGATGCCCGTTTCCTTGCCCGCCTCGCCGGAAAGGTATTCGCCAACGCCCGCCCAGCACTCGGCCACGCCGGTCGAATCGAACATGCATGTGATCGACGTAGTCGCCGTTGTTTTGCCGACGCGTCGCCCGCTGTCGACATGAAATACGTACTGGATCTTGTCCGAAAACCGGCGGCCGACGATGTCCAGCACCAGGTTCAAGCGGCGGTCATCCGGCGCGGTCCACGCATAGAGATCGCCGATATCGGCCGCTGGATCGGCGATCAATGTCGGCGCGTCGAGGTGGTCGGATGCGCGGGCGACGGATGTGCACGACAGAATCCCGGCAACGACAAGCGCACCACGTTGAATGCAATTTCTGAGCGAACGCATTGGGATCTCCATATTCAATTGTCGATTCGGCGCACCAAGGTCGATCGCGGCGCTTGCCGAACTCAAATACGCCAAAGGGTGCGCGCTTCCTCGGCAATCACGTCGGGGCGCTCTTCCGGCCAAAACAATTTGCCGCGCTCAAGCCTGCGCACGCCACACGAATTGCCCACCACGCGATCGAGGTAATCCGGGCTATCAGCAGAAAAGTTCGTGTCGCCCATGCCCCACACGATGCGAACGGGTATGACGGAGCCGGCAAGTTGGGCGCCGATTCCGACCAAGGGGTTAGGTTCCAGCGCGATCGCATAGGCATGCGCCAGCGTCTTGCGCCGTTCGGTCGACAGCAGCGGCCCGAAATAGGTATCGATCGCCTCGTCGGTGGGATGGGCCGGATCGGCGTAGCACATGCCGCCAATGCCCTCCGGTGATCGCGCCAAGGCCCTGTCATCCCACCATGCGCCCAGCCACTCGTCGACGAACTTGCCCTGCTTCGACAATTCGATCACCGGCAACAGGGCCGCTGGCGGGCTGTCGGTTTCTACATCGCAGTTAGTCAACAGCAGGCTGCGCACGCGTTGTGGATGGCGGACGACAAGCAGTTGCGCGACTGCGCCACCGCTGTCGTTGGCAACCAGATCGACACTCGGAATGCCGAGCGTGTCCAGGAACGCCACCAGCATCCTGACCTGTGCATCCGGACCGACATCCTGTCCATCGGCAACCTGCGTGTAGCCCATGGCCAGGAAGTCCGGGGCGATACAGCGCCGATGCGGCGACAGTCGCTCGAGCGCACCGCGCCACTGGAAGCCATTGAGCGGGAATCCGTGCAGGAACAATGCGACATCGCCAGCGCCGCGCTCGACATAGGCGATATTGCCAAAGACTGTCTTCGCGTAGCGGCGCGTGGAATGGAAGGCGGCAGCGTCCAACGCGGCATCCCTGCCGGCGAAAACCACAGGCCGGCGGTAAGCCAGGCAGCCTGTAACAGCGGCAGCAGCGATCGTGTTACCGGTCAGCATCAATAAATCTCGGCGCTTCATCTTCAGATGTCCTCGAAAGTCGGGCAATACCATCCCGTATCCTGCGTTGCGCCCTGCGCAACGAAAGATCGTTTCAGTGTAGGAATACCCGCCGCAGCGGGCGGCGGCGCAAATGCGCCGAATTCAGTGGTGCGACAGGCGAATGCTATGCCTGCGGAAATCAGACCTTCTTCGCACTGATTGCAGAGACGTGTGCTTCCTTCAGCTTGCGCGCACAGTCATCGCAACACACTTCCACCGTCTGGCCGCCGATTTTCACCTGGATGGCGTTGTCATCCAGAGCACAGTCGCAGGCAGCACAGGTTTTCTCGGTCATGGTGCATCTCCGGTGGTTGCCCGCAGATCGGGCAGGTGTAGTAAACCCGCTGGCGCGAAACGCGGCTATCAGGATCTTTAGCGATCGTGCGCGGACATCTAGCGATACAACGCCGACTGGCGAAATTCGGACGGCGATCGGCGATACATCTGCTGGAATGCCGCGCCGAAGTGACTGTGGCTGGAGAATCCGAGTTCCTGCGCCAATGCGCTGAGGTCGTCATATTGTCCGAGCAGATCCAGTGCGCGCGCCAGCCGCAGGCGCATCTGATAACGGTAGAGCGGCACGCCTTCCACCTGCTGGAAGCTCTGTGTGAGGTACACCGGCGAGACGCCGACTTCTGCGGCGACTTCGGCCAGGGTCCAGCGTCGCGCGAGATCGCCAGTCAGTACGAGCTTTGCGCGATCGACCAGCTTTTGCCTCCCGGCACTGGAACCTGCCGTATGTGCGGTGCGCGGGCCCAGCGATCTCTGCACCAGCGTCAGCGTCAGACTTTCCGCCTCCAGCGGCTCGGCGATTCCCTCGCGCAGACTGTGACGAAGCAGCGCCACCAGTACCTGTGCGCGTGGGTCGATGCGCAGCCGCTGCTCGATGAACATCAAGACATCGCCATCGCGCAGCAGCGCCGATGGTGTTATCTCGCGCAGCATGGCTGCCTCCACCACCACCCTCAGGCTGGCGTTGCCGCCTGCGATGGGGTGACTGAGCTGGTAGTTTTCCCCGGCATTGAAGAACAGCACCTGGCTCGCATCCGCTACATCCTCATCGCGCCCCAGATGTCGCACGTAGACACCGCGATAGGGGAAAACAAGATGCGTGACCTCGGCGCATTGCGGTGCGCACCGGGGCGTGGTGTTGCCCGTGCACTGCACATCCTGGACGGTGACCGTCGGCGTTTGCAGCAACAGCTGAACGGTGAAATCAGGCATTTCAATCCGGGCATGGAAGGGCGCAATCGGTCGAGCGCGCAGCGAACGCCGGCAGCTTGGCGTATTCGCCGGAGTGCCCGAAGTCTACTCCGATGGGATTCACTGCCACCCATCCCGCCATCCTTCCGGCAAACGCCATCGCGATTACCAATACTTCGCTTGGGCAGTTACCCTGAGCAACTCCCTTGCCGCGCTAGCGCATACACGGACCGGTGGCGCCAGCAGCACCGCTATAGCTGACGTTGTTGGTCACTGTGGAATTGGGCGCGATCACCAACACCAGGTTGCTCTGGTGGCCAGGCGTCGGGTAGCAGCCGATGTTGTTGCGAACGATGGCGTTGCCGTCCGGCACATCGCCGTTCGGGTACTCGTTGCTGCCGACGCTGATGCCGGTCTGAAAGGCGACCTGGGTGTTGATGATGCGATTGTCCTCGATCAGGATTCCGGGCGCCGACTGCACCGCGATGACGGTATTGCCGCCGTTGACCAGGGTGTTGCCGCGCACCACGAAGTTTCGAAACCACTCTGCGGTGGCGTGTCCCTGGGTGATCGACATCAGCCAGCAGCCCCCGGCGGCGGCGTCCTGTTCGATGGTATTGCCCTCGATCAGCACGCCATCCATCTGGCCATGGAAGGTCATGTTCCCGCCGGTGCAGATGCCGTTCACCACCGAGTTGCGGAGGTAGAGGTTGTTGCGCAGGGTGACATTCATGCCGCTGACGCCCTCTGCGCCCGACAGATACGTGCCATGGTCGAGACCACTCCCACCCACATTGTTGGCGCCGAAAGTGTTGCCTTCGATCAGCGAGTCGCGCAGCTGGCCCAGAATGCCCATGCCGCTATTACCCACGATCTGGTTGTTGCGTATCACGATGTTGCGCAGGCCGTGCGGCGCTCGCGCCTGCACGTGGATAGCGATGTAGAATCCGGTGAGTTCGCAGTCTTCGATGGTGACGTGGTGCATGTTGTGGATCAGAAAGAACGCATGCGCGCTCGATCCCTGGCCATCGAACTTCAGACCGCGGAAGACATAGCCGCCGTCGTTGCTGGTGTTGGGGTAGTCGCCGAAATCAATCGCACCACTGCCGATGTTCGGCGCATTGAATAGCGGCCGCGGTCCTTCGCCAAAGGCTTCGAAGCTCAGCGGGCTGGCTTCGCTCGTCAGGGGGTTTTCCAGCCGCATATTGGTCCATGTCCAGGCACCGCCGCGCGCAAAGCGCAAGCGCGTACCGGCAGGCAGGGTGTTGACATTGATGCCGGAAAGATCGCGCTTCGGCGCTGACATCGAGCCCGGGTTGGCGTTGTTTCCCACCACACATCCGACCGCCGCGCCGGCCTGACAGTCGCTGAAGAACAGGCCCGTCGGCTCGAAGCCATCCTGGAACACCAGTCCCGCAGGTACCTGGCCAAACAGCGTTACCGGCAACAGCATGCAGAGCACGCAGGCAATGAACAACAAGGGCGTGCGTTTCATGTTGAAGTCCTGGGCCGTTGACGAAGCAACGCAAGCTAATGCAGGACCACACGGCCTCGCAATCGCGCGGTGATAGACGCAGCGTAAGGGCAGTCGAACGGCTTGCGTCGGGTTGACCGAAATGCGTGGAACGCAACGACCTGTGACTTGGATCACGATTCTTCAGAACGCCGAAAGCAGCGACCAGTGGAGAATCACGGTAACCCTTCTCCCGCTTGCGGGAGAAGGTGGTCAGCGGCCGGATGGGAAACGTTCGACGGTGCCTGGTCATTGCTGCCTCGCACCCGCAAACACCGCGCACCATGGAGGGTTTCCCTCACCTTGGTCCTCTCCCGCATGCGGGAGAGGAGATATTTTCCACTTCGCACCAACCGATGATGACCTTTGTCTTCTTCCGCTTAATGTTTCGCAGCGGCTTCGTCGACAATGCGCGCATCCAGCCGCTTTCCTGCAGCCTCGGCGTAACGGCTGCAGCCCTCGCGATCGATCAAGGCCTGCGGCTCGCCGCCATCGCGTCGTGCAACCCGTTCGGGAAAGCCGCTGACTTCGGGGTGCGGCGTGATCAGCACATCGCAGTCCAACGCCGCAATCGTTTTCAGCCCCTGGCGGAAGTCGGCGACACGTTCGGGATGCGCCGGATCGCTGAAGCGATAGCTGCCGCTCGCGGCCGCTGTCAGGCTATCGGCATAGACCATGCTCAGACACTGCCCGTCCTGGCAGCTGCGCCAGATCCATGTCGTGCTGCCCGGGGTATGTCCTGGTGTCAGATGCGCGGTCAATGCGACGTCGCCAACGCGCATCTGCGCGCCGTCCCGGAAGCGCTTCACCTTCGCCACCGGGGCGTAAAGTGCTAACGATCCGCGTTGAGGGTCGGCGGCGCCATCGCCACCGGACTTCAACATACTGGCGCTGGCCCGACTCGCATACACCTTCGCTCCGCTGTGCTGGGCCAATGTTGCGATGCCGCCTGCATGATCGTAATGCGCGTGCGAGTTGAGGATCATGCGCACGTCCTCGACGCGAAAGCCTAGCGCGCGGATATTGGCCTCGATCATGGCGACGTTTTCTTCCATCGGCCCATCGATCAGCACATGGCCGGCTTCAGAGGTGATCAGCAGCGCCGTCAATCCACGGCTGCCGACGTAGTAGGTATTGCCGTACACGTGAAAAGGCGCCTGCGCCGTCGTCCATTCCGACGCCATCAAACAAGTGCAAGTCATCAAACCTGACAGCACAACGCAGAAGCGGATGAATTTCATGATGCGCACTCTTCCTTTGTTTAGGTTCGGCCGAACGACGCGCTGCCGGACTGGCGTCGAGCAGCATGGTGCCGACACCAGGGGCGCGATCGCGGGCGGAATGCTGTCGAATTCAAGATGGTGCGCGGACAGACGAACCGAACGCAGGCGATGAATGTCGGGTCAGAGCGCGCAGCGAACCCCGATATAGCAGCGCATCTGCTGCGGAATACTGCGCTGCATCCCTGCCACTTGCCGGGTCGCGACTGTGTTTGAAATGCCGATGATGAAGCCCTTCTCCCGTCGCGGGAGAAGGGGGTCCGCAGGACCGGTTGAGGGAAACGTTCGACGGTGCTGGGTGTTGTTGCATGTTCGAACACCGAGCGTCGTCGCAGGTTTCCCTCACCTTAGTCCTCGCCCGCGAGCGGGAGAGGAGATCATGCGCACCGCGGCCGACATGAAGCCGGGTGAATTCAGAACTGAGTAACTACCAACTGCCGCTGAAACTGGCGACAAATGCCGAACTGACACAGATCTTCCCGGGGGCCGGGAAAAAGGCCGGCGTCTCTTAAGTAGATCGGACATAAATGCCCACAATTATGGGGTGATTCGCGTAATCCCGCTCAAGAGCCTCAGTCATTGGCCCAGCTTTTTTCGTTTTGGCGTTCTATGCCTACAGCTGCCGGACTCAAGCAAGAGCCTTTCGACGCCGACCCCTGCTTTTCCAAGCTTAAGTGCGCGCCTTCCTTCACTGACTCTGTAGCACCGAAGGCACTACAGCGGCGAAAAAGGTTCAACCATGGCAGGTTCGTTTTCGGTGCCGTAACGCATTCCCATAGTGCCCAGTGGCTGTTCGATATCTTTTCCCGCATACAAAGGAGCGAGACCGATGAAAACCATGATTTTCCCAACGGTGGCGATGTTCGTCATTGCCCTATCCGTCAATGCCGCACCGCCTCTGCAACCAGCGAAAGAGCGTCTTGTGGTGCCGCCTGCTGTCATTCTGGCAACGATTCCGGATTCGACTGGCGAGATACAGTTCGAGCAATTTGCCGATGGCACCGTGCTCATGACGGAGCGACGCCTACGCGGCGCATCAAGATTGCATGCGCTCGGAAAACTGGCGAAGTCCCAGGGCGTTCATCTGTGTCCGGCCCAGGTATTCGGTATGTTCAGTTCTGCGCCGATTCCTGAGGCATTGTTTGCCCGCTGCGCCGATCAGGAGCGCGTGCAAGCGGATCTGAACGAATTGCGCATCAGCGCCAAGGTCTTCCGCATTTTCGAGGGGGACATCACATCGCGTCCCGGTTTTTGCAATGGCCAGGGCGATGATGCCACGCAATTTCACACCATTGAATGTACGGCCGAGCAGTTCGATTTGTACGGCGATTCGTTTTACGACGCGGACAACGCGTTCTGGTGCTCCAACAGCCTGCGCAGCAGCAGCGATCGCATCATGTCGCAGATGTTGAACGACGAAGGCGAAGCAGCGTCCACGCGTATGGTGTCGTGTGGCGGCAAGACACGATTCAGATTCTACAAACGCAACAGCACCGGCGACGCCTGGAATCTGTATCGCGACTATGACATCGGCGCCAACGAGTACTTCACGCTGTACAGCTACGACAACGATTCCTACGGCGACTCGGATTTCCGCTTTCGCCTGACCAGTGATGCGGGTGCAGGGCATCGCAACACCGGCTACTTCATCGACGACTGAGCGGTAGCGAGCAGGGACGTAGGCCGGATGGAGCGCAGCACAATCCGGGGCGAGATGGCGACGGTGTCCGGCTGTCGACAAATGTCCCGAATTGCACGGCGCTTCGTCCGCGCTACGCGCCGATTTGCCAGTTCCACTGGAGCCGATGATCGCCTGTCGGGTTTACTGCGGGATTCCGTTTCCCTAAGTACGGATACCTACCTGACGCGGCGGGCAACAGCAGTTGAGGATCGCAACCCATCAGGAGAAAAGATCAACCGAGGCAGGTTGGCTTTGGGTGCCGTGGCGCGTCGCAGTAAGGCCAGTGCCTGTTCGATAACCTTCCCGAAAACCAGGAGCGAGACCGATGAAGACGATGATTTTCCCGACGGTGGCGATGTTCGTCATTGCGCTTGCTGCCAATGCCGCGCCGCCCGACCCATCCGCACAAGAGCGGCTGGCGGCGCCGCCTTCAGTCATTCTGGCGACAATCCCGGATTCGACTGGTGAGATCCGGTTCGAGCAATTTGCCGACGGCACTGTGCTCATGACTGAGCGGCGCATGCATGCCGCATCCAGGTTGCGCGCGCTCGGGCAACTGGCGAAGTCCCAGGGCATTCATCTGTGTTTGGCCCAGGTGTTCGGCATGTTGAGTTCGGCGCCGATTCCAGAGGCGTTGTTCGCACGCTGCGCCGATCAGAAAAGCGCGTACGCGGATCTGAATAAGTTGCGTATCAGCGCAAAGTCGTTATACATCTATGAGGGCGACATCGCTTTGCGCCCTGGCTTGTGCAATGGCTTGGGCGACGACGACACTCAGTTTCGCACCAAAGTGTGCGAGGTCGAGCAAAGCGATTTGTACAACAACAGCTTTTTTGATTCGGACAACGCTTTTTGGTGCGCCAATAACTTGCGCATGAGCAGCGATCGGATCATGTCGCAGATGCTGAATGACGAAGGCGAAGTGGCGTCCACGCGCATGGTGTCGTGCGGTGGCGGAACTCGATTCCGATTCTACAAACGCGACAGCACCGACGATGCCTGGGGTCTGTATCGTGACTACGACATCGGCGCCAACGAATACTTCCTGCTGTACAGCTCCGACATCGACGCCTTCGACGACTCTGACTTCCGCTTTCGCATGACCAGCGCTCGAGGTGCGGGACATCGCAACACCGGCTTTTTCATCGACGACTGAAATAGCCCCCTGAGTCAGGGGCGAAAAACCGCAGGTTGACCAGCTCCGCTGTTGAGAGCGACCAGCTAGCGCTGTAAAAAACGATCAGCTTACGCTGTTAAAAACCGGGGTCTGGCAAACAATGCACTGTGTAGCGAAGTCGAAGTGGTGACTTATTCAGAGGTTCCCAAGTGCCAAGATCGCAAACCGCTATCGAGAAGTCGCTATCGAAGGCGGTTGAATGTCGCTGCCCCTGCCACGCCTCACTGCTGGTCGCACACCACGAAATTTGCATTCCAATGCTCTTCGTTGTCGGCGCTGAAGATGACGGAGGCGTAGTTGATGGGGATGATGGTTTGCAGCAACTGGGTGTTCACAGCCCCTGGGCCCGCGATCATCGTGCCGCCTTCCCCCTGACTGCCACGCACTGCGCATGCGGCCTTGGGCCCACCGCGGCCGGCCATGGGATGAGCAGTGTCGACGCGGTTGCCGCTTTCGAAGGTGGAGACGTTGTTGGTGTCGACGACTGTGAGCGAATCGATGCCAGCGCCCGGCGGTCCGCTACCCGATGACGACGCTACAGCGGCTACCCCGGCAAAGGTATAGAGCGTGCCGCCAGCGCGACTGGACTTGGTGACCACCGGGCCGGGGGTACAGGTGTTGCCGGTGATAAGGTTCATGCGCAAGTCGAAGCGATTGGCATTGGTGAAGTCGCCGACCACGCCATTTCCTGCAACGGCGGACTCGTTGACGTTACCAAAGGTCGTGACGTTAGGGCGGGAACCCAGTTCGCAGAACGAGCGCGTGTCGAATGCATTGGGATCTGCGATCTCGCCACGGCTGACGAGCAGGGGTCCGGCCAGATATTGATAGAAGAACACGGCGAATGCGCCCGAGTCATTGCCCTTGCTCATGTTCGCGACAGGACCAGTGCCCCGGGTGGATGCAAATCTGATGTTTGCGAAACGTATCGACGGCCGTGCACCGCCACTGAACGGCGTGCGTACTTCACCGAAATTATCGCGAATCAGCTGCAGCAGTCCGCCTTGTTCGCGCCTGAGTTCCAGCCGTTGCCGCGTGCGATTGGTCAGGATGTAGGCGACCTGGCCAGCCTCGTTGACGGTGCAGTCGATGCTGTCATATTGATCGTTGTTGCCACTGATGTTGAGCGTAATCACCTGCTGCGTGGTGCCGGTAATGCGCAGTATTTCCGGGCGGTTGTTGTTGATGAAGGGAAAGTCGATCAGGTTGTTGCGCCCGCAGCCGCCGCCGAGCGAGAAGGCTGTGATCGAACTTCGCACCACGGTCCAGCCTGCCGCCGGCCCGGTGGGATTGAAGATGTCCGGTGCCAACGCCTGTTGCAGCATCAGGCTGGTCGAACCGCTGATCGGGCCGGCAGTGATCACCGCGGTAAACACCAGGTTGCGATTCGCCGGCATCGTGCCCATGCGCACTTCCAACACCGACCGGCCATTGGGCGTGGTGACGCGCGCGAAACTCCCGAACTGCGCCACTGCCGCAGTGAACGGCAGGGTCAGCAACAGCACAAATAACGCGTTGCGTAGACTTGGTCCGAGCAAGGCGGCGAGATGTTCCATGGCGCACTCCGATTCGCAGTCGACTGGCTGCATCGTTCAATGCGTCGAATCGGTCGGGTTCGCGCCAGACTACTTTCCGAATGGGTTGACGATGTCGACGGTGACGGGTGTGGGGAGGGGCGGAAGAGTCTATGGGACAGTGAAGCGGCGGAGCTGCCGTGCATGGAAAGAAGCTTGCAGCGCCGCCAATAATTCGACACCTGTCTGCAAACGAACCAAGAAAAACGCCTGCGCCAGGCAGTTTGTCAACGATGCCGGTCTGTCCGGAATTCCCGCCGACTCCTGTTACTCCTATTCAAAGCAACGACATGTTCGGTTGTCTCGAAGAGAGGAGGAGCGAGTGGATGTTCACCCGGACCTGACGACGCAATTTGTGACTTTTTCTACTCCCGTCCAGGTGGATGGCAGCGTGGTTGCGATCCTTTTTGCGCCCCTGACGGTGCGGAGAAGGGAAGGCTCCCATGGCCCGCCACCCTGGATTCCCACGTTTGTCCCTATGCCGAGCCGCGCCCTTCCGGCATCCCTGGGGTCGGCAGGTGAACGTTCCGTATGGCATCTCGATGTAATCAGGAGAATTTGAAATGAACTGCCGCATCCACTTGCCCGCACTATTCGCCGTGCTGGTCGTTTCTGCGCCATGCATGGCCGTCGTGTCGGCTGGTATAGAAACGCGTCTCGTCGTACCCACCGTCGGTGGCGGACCGGATGGCGACGACAATGGCCAGATGCACAGCTGCACAGGCATCCAGGCGGTAGTGCTGGCGGTGATCTGCGTACGCGCCGGGGCAGCGGGCGGCGGCAGCGGCACGGCGGTGTCACCGCTGGCATCGATCAACTCCGCCATCGCCGCCGCAAAGGCCGGCGACATCGTGCAGGTCGCCGCCGGCAGCTATGTCGAGAACGTCGCGCTCGGCGCGTTCAATACACCCAGTGGCAAGCATCTCACCCTGCTCGGCGGATTCAATTCCAGCTTCACCCAGCGCGACGCTGGCCTGCATGTGTCGACCATCGATGGCGGGCTGCTGAATCCAGCTGTGCAATTGCATGTGGATTCCGCGCAAACCACCACGCTTGATGGATTCGAGGTCACCCGCGGCGTTGGGCTTGGCACATCGTTCAAGGACGGGTACGGCTATGGTGGCGGCGTCTATGCCGTGCAGGATGGCAACGGAACGCTGGTCATCTCGCATAACCGCGTGCACGGCAATCGTACCGCCGACCACACCCAGGCCGACACCCGCGGTGGTGGCATCCATAGCCACACCCAGAACTTCGGCGGCGCGACGGGGACGATACGCATCGAAGACAATCGCGTAGTGGGCAACCTGGCCGGAAAGGGCGCCGGCATCAATGTGAGCGGCCGCCAGGCGAGCCTGCTGCGCAATCTGGTCGCCGACAACATCTGCCACAGCGATCACGGCGGCGGTATCTATGTGTCCACCGGTTCCACCACCGTGCGCGAGAATGTGATTCGCGGCAACGTGGTCGGTGCCACGGTCGGTTACGGCTGGGGCGGCGGCGTCCTGATCGCTGCGGCTGGCGCCGAACTCGAAGGCAACCTGATTACCGACAACTACACGCCGAGCGAGGGTTCCGCTGTGTTCTGGGACGAAGGTGCGGTCGGAACGATGAAGAACGATCTGATCGTCGGCAACCGCTGCCCGCTCGATAATAGCCTGGCGTCGGTGTTGTACATCGACGGCGGTCCCGGCGGACCCTCGTCGGTGGCGATAGAGAACGTCACCGTCGCGGATCATCAGTGTCCCGGTGCCGACCCTGGCGCCGTCGTCCTGATCGAGGACGGATCGGCGATCTCCATTCGCAACGCGATCTTCTGGAACAACACGGGCAATAGTTTCGCCACACTGACTGGCGGCAGCTACACCATCACCCACTCGATCACCGCCGAGAGCGGCAGCGGCAACCTGCTCGCCAATCCGCTGTTCGCCGCAGCGCCGGGCGACTACCACGTACGTTCGATGTACGGCCGCTACACGACCGGCGGCTGGGTGATGGACGCCGTCACCAGTCCCGCGATCGACGCCGGCGACCCGGCCTCGGACTATTCGCAGGAGTCGCAACCGAACGGCGGCCGCATCAACCTGGGCGCCTACGGCAACACCGCCGAGGCCAGTCGGAGTTTCGCGATCGGCGACGCTCTCTTCGCGGACGGCTTCGAACAATAGCAAGTGCGGCAATAGCCGAAGGGCATTGCGCGGGATGAGCTCTGAACCCCCCACTCCGTGCGGAAGTATCAATGCGCGCGGATGGTAGTTCGCCCTACGTCCCAACAGTCGTCTCGGCGACGGAAGAGGCAGCGCACGCCGGTTGCCGCGGCGGACTTGCAGCGGGCACGCTCTGCTCCGATGAGGCCCAGCACTCGGGCCCAAACCGGGCTGCCTTCTGCTGGACCTCGGCATACCAGCTGAAGACAGGCACCTCGGTATTATCCAAAATCCCGGCCCGCACGTCGCGACACATCGCCTGGAACAGGCTGTAGCGTTCCAGCATCCAGCGCACGGTCAGACTGCGCAGCGATGATTCGCGGATATTCCCCAGGCACCAGGCGCGCGGAAATCCATATTGCAGGGGTGCCAGAATGCCGCTGGTTTCGAGGACGAGTGGCGCAAATACTTCGGCAATGGTTTTTTCGCCGCAGGGCGCCTGACCGTCAGCGAATATCCGCTCGGGCTGAGCTTCCACCGCCGGCAGGGTAGCCAGATCCACCTGGATCTGAATGCGGTCGCCATATTCTTCGCGCAGCCGCGCCGCCTCGATCAGGGCCACCGCGCTCTCGCAGGCATCGGGCAGTGAACCTTCCAGCTTCGTGACTGCCCTGCCAACCGATTCAAGTGGGTGAATCTGCAACAGGCTAGCGCCCTGTTCAACAGCATAGCGCGCGACCCAGTCGAGCTCGTTCACGTTATGAAAAGTCAAGGTGAAAATGAAGCCGAAGGGAATGCCAGTTGCGCGCAGGGATTCAAGTCGCCGCTGCATATCGCGAAACGCACGCGGCGATCCGCGCATTTCATCGTGCGACGCAGGCACGCCATCCAGACTGATCGCGATCAGGTCGGTGTCTTCGGCCAACATCGCCAAGCGGCGCGCATCAAGCAGCATGCCGTTGGTGGTGACCGTGGTCGCCATTCCCTTCTCATGCGCAAAACGCAGCACCCGGGCGAGCGGCGCATACAACACGGGCTCGCCGCCAGAGACGGCGATTACCTTATAGCCCAGGGCCGCGGCATCGGCGATAGCGGCCAGCACCAGCTCCGGCTCCAGCGCCTCGCGTATCTTGGGGCTGGAGTCGGAATAGCAGTGCAGACAACTGAGATTGCAGTGTCGCGTCGGATGGATCTGCAGTGCCGGCAGGTCGCCTGCCGGACCACTCATTTTCCGTGCATCTGAAACCGGACGAAGGCGAGATCCGGCTTGGGCTGCCCATTGATCAGAATCTCGATGCCCCGAATCTCCTTGATCCTGAGCAGGGCAGTGACGGCGGCTCCGATTTTGCCGGGGCTGCCAGAGATGCCGCCCCGGATCAGTTCCGGATGGGGCTTGCCCAATTCGTGCCAATCAACCAGCTTGAATCCCTTAATTGCCTTCTGCAGTGCAGTGATCTGAACCGTACTCTTTCCCGAAGCCATCGCGGCTGACCCGCGCGCTTTTGTAGTCGCCATCGGAATCTCCTTTTCATGGTGAATATCGGTGCTGCAGGCGGGAGTTATACGCCATAATATTTTCGTGTCAAGTACGTGGCGCGCCATATCGATGCGGCAATCTCCGTGCGCCAATATGAGGTGCATTGCGTATTTCACCGGCAGCGCGAGCGGGCATGGGGCGAGCACGAGTGGTTACCCTGCATTGCGACAATCGAAGCGTCGGTCAATGCAACGGCCCGCCCGGTAGCGACTCAGTTTGAAATGCCGTCGACGAACCCTTCGCCGGTTTGCGGCAGAAGGTGGCGCGACAGCAATCGCAGGAGCGATTGCAAACTGAGGTTCCTGGTGTTGAAGCACCGCATTTATATGCTTGGGCACGTGCTGAATAGCGTGCCTATACTGTCATCCGCCCGTTCCCAGATTGAGGTTGAGTTCATGAAGAAAATTCCCCTTGCATTGGCCCTGTTCGCAGCCGCAGTCAGCGCTCATGCCGAGTCACGCGCACTGGAAAAACTCTGGGAAACAGAGGCCGCACTCAAGGTGCCGGAATCGGTGCTTTACGACGCAGCGCGTAAAGTGCTCTACGTATCGAACATCGACGGCGAATCCTGGGCTGCCGATGGCAAGGGCTCGATCGCCAAGGTGGGATTGGATGGGAAGATAATCGCGGCCGAATGGATCACGGGTCTGGATTGCCCCAAGGGGCTCGCTCTTGATGGCGGCATGCTCTACGTCGGCGATGCCAAAGGTTTGATCGTCATCGATGTCGAGAAGGGCGTCATCGTCGACACCATCAAGATTGATGGCGCGGTGGGGCTGAATGATGTCGCCTCCGATGGTCACGGCACCGTCTACGTGTCCGACATGAAGGCCAGGAAGGTGCACGCGGTGAAGGACGGCAAAGCCAATATCGTGCTGGAAAACCTCGACAACCCCAACGGCGTGCTGTTTCATCAAGGCGCGCTCTATGTGCTCGACAAAGACGCACTGCACCGCGTCGCAGAAGATCACTCGCTCAAGGCGATCGCCACCGACATGCCTGGTGGTGTCGATGGCGTGGAAGCCATCGGCGGTGGCGATTTCCTGGTGTCGGTATGGAGTGGTGCGCTCTGGTACATACAGGCCGACGGCACCAAGCAACTGCTGTTCGACGGCAAAGCCGACCAAACCCGCACCGCCGACATCGGCTGGGACCCGGCCACCCGCACCGTCTATGTGCCCACATTCGGCAAGAACACGGTGGTTGCGTTCAAAGTCGAGTAACCGTAGCGGACCGCCGGGGTCTTCAGAGAACGAATTCGTCAACGAGCATCATCGAAATACGCACCCCGGTTCTTTTTAGTAAGCGTATCAAGTCGCGGGCTTGGGTTTCGGCTACTTGCTTGGGCCGTACGCGCGTCCAGCGATCGAGGCCGGACGCTTGGTGCAGAAGCATGTCGAAGAACAGCGAGCCGAAGAGTACCTGTATCTTGCTCGGCGCTCCGTGGAAGAAGAATCCGCACTGGCATGATGGATCGACAGGTCAGCGCCGGGGCTCAGCGGGTTTCAAATCCATCATCGAATATCTGTTCGGGGTCGCTAAGGGTGAGGTAGTAGGCGTCGCGGTCCAAAAAAGCAGGTAGCACAACCGTCGCCCGGCCACCCTCAACGAAAGCGATCTGCTGTTCCGCCGGCCCGAGCTGCGGCAGCGGGACAGCCACCGGAGCAACGCCGGGAATCGTTTCGGGGCTGAGCGAGGGAATGCGTTGAATTTGGACGTGCAGACTTCCCGAAGCGGTGGAAAATCCCTCTAAATGGATAACCACATCCTTTGCGGTTGCAGGCGCCTGCGTGCCGTCGCTAACGAAGCGCCCTACAAGGATTTTGATGTCACCAAGCCCTGGGTCAGTTGACTCCATTCGGGCCAGAGCCACCACCTCATTGGGCGCAGTGGACGACGAAACCAACCTTTGTCCCCGCATCTGCGCATAACGCTCGAACACCCAATACAGAGGCTGCGGTGTCAGATTGTCCTTCATGAACAGGCCATTCAATCCGTCCCAGCAGTCGGACCAGATGCCGTTCACCGGATCCTGCACGTTCCAGCAGGCTCGGGCGGCGAGCAGTACGCGCGCCTTTTCCAAGTAATGGAGCCATGCGACGGCGAACCCCGGAAGGAGATGGTGCGCAGACGACGCATACTCGTCGATGATAATTGGAGGCGACCCCAAACTCGGACGCGCGGCGAGCAGGGCGCGCAAATCATCGACATGAGCGACGACATCTTCGGGGCGGGATCCGAGTTCGTGCCAGTCGATGGCATCAAAGCGCAGCTCTTTGTCTTCCGCATAGTCGAGTAGCGCGGTGATGATCTTGGAACTGTAGCCGATGGTAGTCGGGGCCACGACGCGCTGTTCCGGATGTCCATCCTTGAAATCGTGATAACCGTGGGAAAAGGTCTCCTTGAGGCGCTGTTGGTCGGCCTCGGAGTAGACGATGAACTGCGGCTCGTTGATGATTCCCCAGTAGTCGACTTGTCGCGACGGCACCAGGCTGTCCTTCAGCAGAGCGACAGCATTTGCATCGAAGTTCGCCCAGTCGTCGAATCGCCCCCATTGCGTGCCGGTGTCGTTCCATGGGTAGTAGATCGCTTGGTAATTGAAGTACGCGTCGGAACTCGCGTACATGATCTGTGCTCCAAATGCTTGTGCTTTGAGGTAGTGGCGCGAATCGCTGACCTTCCACAGGGTGGGTTGGAGCGCAGCAATCCGTGAGATGGTCTCCGCTGGAAAGTCGTAGTCCGGAACCGATGGGGCCGCAATACCGTGAACGAATCCAATCAACGGTGCCGCCTGTCCATCATCGCTGGACACATCGATGGTGATCTCGGTGTTCGGGATGATGCCCTTGTTGGCGGCACTGGCGGCTGTGGCACAGGCGAGGGCCATGAGTGCAGCGGCAATTCGGATAGCGTCGGATCGTGTTCCGATGCCGAAGGAAGGCCTGACGTTTCTTGGCACGGTAACTCCGACTTACACAGAAAAAGTTTGCTGTGATCTCGGGGTGCAACGTTGCGCGGTCGACTTGGTTGACAGCAAAACCGGGTTCGGTGAATCAATTTCGTTCACGAGCGTCATCGAAATACGGCACGGACGCCTGTTTTTGTTTTCGTGAGCACAGCCGGCAGTGGGTGAAGGACTGATTGAGCGAAGTGGGAGAGGTCTTTGCGGTATCGATCTGGGGCATCGCTCCAGGCATCCTGCCGCACGCAACATTGGCACATCCACGTGCGGCATTTCCGGTGATGAACCATGACCAGCATGCACGGCTCACTCGACCACGCGGCCGAGATACCAGATGTTGTGAATCAAGCCCTCACGGACTTGATACATGGTGAGCTCATGCGAGACGTGGCCATCGGCCGCGCCGCTCACACGATCCCGCGTGACTACGATCTCGCCGAGCGAGGTCATTTCCGCGATCTCTACACTTACGCGCGGAGTCTTCGCGAATAGCGGTTGATACTTCTCCCTGACCACATCCCGCCCGGCAGTTGTGAGCTGGAACTCTGATGTCGCATCCGCACGTCGGTACTTGTGCACATCGGGACTGTGCAGCTCAAGAAAGGCATCCAGGTCACCTGCGTTCCAGGATGCGGCGTATTCGCGCACGACCCGCTCGGGACTCATGTCGCCCTGCGCGTGTGCGAGAGAGCCCAGTAGGAACGTCAGAGCAAAGAACTTGATCCGTAAGGCGCTCATCGAAGATTCCTTGAATTTAGATGTTGACTGGGCCGAACCGATGCACTCGGAGCACGGTGAGCAACGCCTGTACGTAACTTTGGTTGACTCGTGGCCAGTTAGGCAATCAATCTGCAAGCGGCGGAACAGCGGAGAAAATTCCGCCCCTGACCGCCGTCCTGTTCAAAACGATTTTGGTCCACGGGGCCGACCGCGATCATGAGGCAGTCCTCGGGATTGGCCGTCGGGTCGTCGAGCAAATACCAGACTTCCTCTTTCTCCTAGTCAGGCGGGATGAGCACCGTCTCGTCCATTGCAAGCGCACGCAATGCGGCCTGCCATCCCGCTGCAAGGTCTTCGGGAATGGCGGCGAAGTACATGGTGGCATCGAAGGCTCAAGGTCACCTTCGGCAGATATTCTTGGAATTGGGACAGCGGTCAAGAAAACAGGGGTCTTCAGTGTAGTATTCCGATAATGCTGGTTCACAAAAAGGTTTACTGACCCGGCGTCCTTTTCCCGTATCATCGGCCGCACTCCGGTTCCCGTCAGGGGGCGACGCCGGAGGACATCAGTCGTACGCGAGAGCAGCCGGACCCCGTTAGGGGCGAACCCGCCAAGCGCGCGTGTCGTGCATGAAACTCAACATCCTGTTAGGAGGCAACATGAGATTTCTGACGAAGTGCGTGATTTTGACAGCGTTGTCATTGTGCGCCGGCGGCACGCAGGCGCAGAGCTGGCAGCTGGTCTGGAGCGACGAGTTCAACGGCTCGGTCGGACCCGACTGGGCCTTTGAGACCGGCAACGGCAGCAGCGGCTGGGGTAACAACGAGCTGCAGTACTACCGGCGCGAGAATGCCACGATCGAGAACAATGCGCTGGCGATCACCGCGCGGCGTGAGGACTTCGGCGGATTCCGCTACACCTCCGCGCGCATGAAGACCCAGGGTCTGAAGAACTTCCGCTATGGGCGGATCGAGGCGCGCATGCGGTTGCCCGCGTTCATGGGTGCGTGGCCCGCGTTCTGGATGCTCGGCAGCAACCTTCCCCAGGTCGGCTGGCCCGACTCCGGCGAGATCGACGTGATGGAACACATCAACGCCGAAGACCGAACCTACGGCACCATCCACTGGCGCGACCACAACAGCACCTACGCACAGTACGGCGGCAACACGTCGGTGACGGTGCAGGATTGGCATCTCTACGCAGTCGAGTGGGACGCCAATGCGATCCGCTGGTACGTCGACGGCAACAAGTTCCACGAGGCAAGCATCCAGAACTCGGTCAACGGCACCGAGGAGTTCCACCGCGACTTCTTCCTGCTGCTGAACTTCGCGATCGGCGGCAACTGGCCGGGCTTCACCGTCGACGAGAGCCGGCTGCCGGCGAAGATGTTAGTGGACTACGTGCGTGTTTACACGCCAGGCGCAGGTCCGACCGGCGTGGCAACCGTTTACCAGCACTGCAGCTACGGCGGCTATGCCATAGCGCTGCCGGAAGGTCGCTACACGCTGTCGCAACTGCAGGCGCGTGGCGTGATCAACGATGACCTGTCCTCGCTGCGGGTCAATGCCGGGTACCAGGTGACACTGTACGAGAACGACAACTTCGCCGGCGCGAGCGTGACGCGCAGCGCCGATTCCTCGTGCCTGGTGGCCGACGGATTCAACGATCGCGCGTCCTCGCTCGTCGTCGCGCAGGTGACGGCGCCGTGGTCGATGACACGCGAGGCCGAGAGCTTCACCGCGCAGTCAGGGGTGCAGCTCGAAGCCTGTGCGGAAGGCGGCCAGAACGTCGGCTGGATCGACACCACCGACTGGATTGCGTACGACAGCATCACCTTTCCGGGCAGCGGCACGTATCGCGTCGAGTACCGGGTCGCGAGCCCGTCGGGCGGCACACTGTCGCTCGATCTGAATGCGGGCGGGATTGTGCTCGGCCAAGTGCCGATCCCGGCCACCGGCGGCTGGCAGAACTGGACCACCGTGTCGCACACCATCAGCGTCGCCGCGGGAACCTACAGCCTGGGGTTGTATGCGCAGCAGGGCGGCTGGAACATCAACTGGTTCCGGATCACGCGGCTGAAAGGCCGCGGAGGCGCCGCCCTGGCGGCGTGTCCTTCACTCGGAGGAAAACAGGCAAAACGTGGGTCAGTGTGGAATGGCACCTACTTAAGGCCAGCAGCTGTCCCGCGGGGATTGACCAGCTCCGCTGTTGAGAGCCCTATGGTCATAGGGCAAGCGTGTCGCTTGCCTTCTCAAGTGCGCGGAACCCCTGAGACGGCAAGCGACACACTTGCCCTACAACGCGGCGTTTAGCGTAACGAACCTCTGAGCAAGTCCGGAGCCGCGATAGCCCCCTGAGTCAGGGGGCGAAAAACCGCAGGTTTGACCGGCTCTGCCGTTGAGAGCCCGGGTGCGGTAAGCAATAAGCTGTGTAGCGAAGACGATGGGGTGACTTATTCAGAGGCTCCTTGAGTAAGTACCATTCGGGTCAGTTTGGTATTTCGATGATGCTCTTTGATGAAATGGTTCACCTACCCCGTTTCCTTACGCCTGTTTTTGCATACAACTCAGCTACCAAAAACGCCACCACGGTTTTTCGCCGTTTGATGTTTCTGTTGTGTGGTCATACTGCGATGGGGGCGAACTGGATCTGCCAAGTTGCGAAACGGTTTCGCGATGAAATGCAGCCCAGCGATCGGCAAACGTTTTGAGCTCGCGATCGAATCGCTCGTTCACCTGGTCAGGTCCACGAGCGGTTGCAAGTGCGGCATCCGCGAACTCACCTACATGCGCGAGGCCCACAAGCGTACAAGCTTCCTTGAACTGCTGGAGGGTGCTTACCAGTTCGTCCCGCGAGGAATATCTGTAGTCAAGTCCAGTCAGAATCGTCTGCATTTCCTCTACGAAAACGGCAAGAATCTTGGCGTCGACTTCGGTCATGTGTTTGGTTGCCATGCTCTCTAGTTTAGCGACAAAGAGGAGACCACCTCGTCATGCGCGCTGGGTTTCCCCAGAGGCAACGACTTAAGCCCTTGTCCTAAAACGGGGAAATGTGGGGCAGTCACTGAAGACCCCTGTTTTTCTCCGCAACCGATTGATTGGCAGGTGGGATGTGCGGAAAGCCCTTAGACTCTGACCGCGGTTACTGCAACCGCAGGAAGACGCCCATGAACCGCTCCCGTACTGCAAGTCTGACCGCGTATTTACTGTGCATCGCGGCTGCAGGCCCGATGTCGGCACTGGCGGCGACGCAGACCGTGTACTTCGATACGCTGAATGCAGCCACCACGGCACCGCCGCTCGCCGCGGACGATGTGCTGTGCGTCGCTACGCACATTCGCGGCCAGACCGGTGCGCTCACCCATTTCCGTGACATTCAGCGTCGCCGCGGGTGTCGCCGAAGTCTCCGGGGGTGCCACCTGGGCAATCTCTACCGCTGCGGGACCCGGCCCTCGACTCACCGGCGTAAACTTCGACATCTTCAATGCCAGCAATGTGCCGGTGTTGAGCGACACATTCTCGGGCACGCTCAGTGGCGGCGCCGACTCGACTTTCGCGAGCACTCCGCTTGCACCGGGGATCTACACGCTCCGCGCGACAGGGACCGGTGTGCGTGAATCCGTTTACGACCTCGCACTGGAGTTCAGCGGCACGCCGCCACCCACGCCGGCTGGGGAGACGGGAAGCCTGCCGCTGCAGGGCGCCACTACCAACTTGAAGACCGCGTTCTTCACCACGCTGCAGGACAACAGGACCATCGCGACGACACTGTTGCCCGGCGAAACGCTGCTCGTCGACACGCTGGTCACTTCTCAGACC
The DNA here is from genome assembly GCA_031391205.1 of Lysobacterales bacterium. GTDB lineage: Bacteria > Pseudomonadota > Gammaproteobacteria > Xanthomonadales > Ahniellaceae > 0-14-3-00-62-12. Next base: position 40,125 of record JANMUE010000064.1, read on the forward strand.
GGACCGCTTGCGCACACCGTGAACTTCACGCCGGCCGCGGGCATCGACCGCTTCACCGGCGAACTGGTGTGGATGACTTCCAGCGCCATCGGCACCGGGCCACGGCTGACCGGCGTCAACGTCGATGTCATCGATGCCAATGGCATGCTCGTCGCATCGGATGCCTTCAGCGGCATTCTGTCCGGATTCGCGCACGCGACACTCACCGGCACGCTCGGCGCTGGCGTCCACCGTATCGTCGTGACCGGGACCGGCCAGCGCGACGCGGCATTGGGCCTTTCGCTGTCAGCCATCGATGACGAGGGAATGTTTGCCAGCGGCTTCGAATGATGCGTCTGTGCCGCGCACGCGCGCACCTGGATGAAACGATGGCAACCTATGAGTGATTGGCGATGGCTTCCACCAGCAAGATAGCCGTAGCGCGTCTGCTGCGGTTCAAGCCAGAAAGGTGACCGATGCGGTGTTGTTCTCCCGCATTAATCGGCACAATGGGTTTCTCGCCCCATACTCTGCAGCACTCCGACAACAGGAAGGTAGCGGTGCCTTCAAGGGTGGCGCGGCTCCGCCGCATGTCAGGCGACGAAGTAAAAGACGAATTCGGGATCGCTCGTGGTGCGCTGCGGTGAAGGCAGGTGAATGGTGGATGTCCTATTTTTTATTGTTATTTATTCTTTCCGGCGGACGACGTGATCCCGGTGTTCTTCGCAGCGAATTCTCGAACAGCGCTTTCAGGTCTATGCGCCTTACTCGATCCAGGCCGGGCATCTAGTCTTCCTTGCACGCCGCTGTTCGCCAGAACGTCGGCCCTTCGCCCCTTGCTGGGGCGCCGCCAAAGGAAGATGCCCGCATGCCCATGGATCTCAGTCTGCTGGTTGCAATGAGCGTATTTGCGCTCGTGATGTCGATATCCCCGGGCCCGGTTAATATGGTGATCGTGACATCGGGCGCACAGCACGGTTTTTTTCGCACCCTGCCGTTTGTGTCCGGCGCTACGCTGGGATTTACCCTGCTCCTGATCGTGGTCGGTGTTTCGCTGCAGGAAAGCATCGATGCCGATTCGCCCTGGCTGAAGGTGCTCGCTCTGGCCGGCTCGGCGTTCATCGCTTACATCGGCTATCGCATCGCGCGCGCCGTGCCCGAGATCGCCGTAGACGAGGCGCAGCGCCCGCCGCCCGCGTTCGCGCAGGGATTCTTGCTGCAATGGCTCAACCCCAAGGCCTGGATCGCGTGTGCGTCTGGCGTCAGCCTGTTCGCGGACCCCGATACGTGGGCGAGTCTGGGCGTGTTCGCCTCACTCTATGCGGCGATCTGTTTTGTATCACTCGCCGCCTGGGCCGTGATGGGCGATCGCATGTCCGGCCTGCTCAGCAATCCGCGGCGCATGCGCGTCTTCAACCTGTGCATGGGTGGATTGCTGATCGCGACGGCCGTGCATATGGCGCTTACACAGTGGATGCGCTAGCGCGGACATTGCATGAGCTGGCATCGGTTGACCGACTCCGCCTGCTGTGACAATGAAACCCCGACGCTTGCGGAAACGACAGGCGGGCGTGCCGTCATTTCGCTGCTGTCACGTCAGCAACAAGGTCGTCGCCGGCAGGACACCTAAGGACTACTGCCCCCGATCGCGATCTCTCATCAGATATCCTGGCTGACGCCTGCAACGCGCATCGCCTGGCACATCGCCTCGACCAGGCGATGCACGCCGCTGTCCGCTGGCACATTGGCTGGCCAGACTGCGCTGACCCCGAGCGGCTCCAGTGACCAGGCGGTGATCATTGCGATCAACGCGCCGCTCTGGATAGCAGCGCGGGCCATGGCGAGCGGCGGCGCCGACAGCCCCACACCTTGCAAGGACAACTGATAGGCAGCTTCGACACTGTCCACTTCGGCGATCGGCCGATAGCGGATTTCGCAGCGCTCACCGGACGGGCCCACAAAGGTTCGCGCATTGGGCCGCATCGACAGGCCGATCCAAGGCAGGTCGGACAGCGCGCTCGGGTGCAGCAGCACTGCGCGACCTTCCAGCAGCGAAGGGGCAGCCACGACCTGACGCTGAAGGTTGCATACCTTGCGCGCCTTGAGCGCGCTGTCGGCGAGTTCGCCGATGCGAAACGCCAGATCGATGCTCTCGCCGATGATGTCTTCGCGGCTGTCGCGACAGCGCAGGCTGATGTGGATGCCTGGATGCGTGCGGATGAAGTTTGCCAACGCGGCCATGAATGGCCCCTGCAGCAGGGCGGCAGGTATCGCAACGCGGAGCGCCTCTCCTTCGACCGCAGTGCTTGTGTGGAATCTGGCCAGGCCGGACTGGTAGAGCCCCAGCATATCTTTCGCGGTTTCCAGCACGGCGCTGCCGTCCCGCGTCAACGACAGTCGGCGCGTATTGCGGTAGAGCAGGGCAGTGCCCAGGCTGCGCTCCAGTCGCGATACGTGCGCGCTGGCCGTCGCTGTGGTCAGGCCCAGGGCCTCTGCACCGGCGGAAAACGAGCCCGCCTCGGCCACCTTGGCAAAGACAATGAGATAGCGGATGTCGTCAATCATCTCGATCCAGCTCAGGCGATTCGGGGAGTGAAACCAGGCGATCCAGCATCGAGCATTGTAGGGCAGTGTCGTATCCCGCTATCGCGTCGCAGCGAGATAATCATCGATTGGCAACTGCATTGCGCGGCGCATCAGCCAATCCTTTTGTACGCTATCGATCAGTGCTTCGTATGAATCCCTCCCCCGTAGGGGAGGGTTGAAGCGGGTCAGGTGAAGCGGGTCAAGGTTCCACTGCCAATCAAGGCGCGCCTACAGGACGACGTCTTCACAGTTGCGATCGACGATGTCTATCGCATCGGCAAGCACCCGATCGCGGCCCAATCCACAGTCGATCACATCGCGCTCGCCATCATCCGCGTTGATGAAATCGCCGCCGCTGCCGCCGCGCAGTGTATCTGCCCCGCTGCCGCCGTTAATCGAGTCATCGAAGCTGCCGCCATCGATCGTGTCGTTGCCGGCTTCGCCGTAGAGTACGTCGTTGCCGGTTCCGCCGCTGAGTTGATCGTGACCAGCACCACCGAGCAGGCGGTCATCGCCGGACTCGCCGTACAGCGCATCCGGCCCGTTATTTCCGTCCAGAGTATCGGACCCGGCATCGCCGAAGAATTCGTCCTCCTCGCTGCCTCCGGTGAGGATGTCGTCGCCCAGTCCACCATTCACCGAAAATTGATAGCCGGACAGAACCAGGCTCGATTCGTTCACCTCAACGATGTCGTCCTTGTTGTTCAGCTCCATCGAAAAGAACACCAACTGGTCGGCATCGCAGTGAATCGACGAAGCATTCTGCGGATTGCGGACGCATCCGGACAAACCTGCGGTATCGATGATTTCGAGCACGTTGCCGCTGGCCAATGCACGCGGTCGGATGTTGACGTCGTTGCTTTCGTTCACCGCCGCGTTGTATTGCAGCACAGTTGCGGTGTCGGCAATGGTTGCCGCCGATACGGGTTGCATCAGCAAGACCAGCGCTGCTGCCACGGTGGCAGTGGCAATCCGCAGTCCGGGTTTGCATGCGAACGGGTATTTGGCTGTTATCGAATCTGATTTCATCAGGTTGCTCCCTAAATTTCTGAGTGTGTGTTTGTATGGGTGTGCTCCAGCGTGATCGCGCAGGAGCACAACCGCGAATGACGCCAATCGGATCGCAGACATCGAACTGATGGCCGCGACCGCGCTTGACGCCGCACAATCTAGGGATGCGATCGCAGACGAGACACTGACTTCGGACAGGTCCGGAAACCTGACTTAAGTCAGTGTTCTCTTCCGCGCAGTGGGGCTGCCGCGCACAATGAGGTCGAGCGGAACGGGTAAGGCCCCTTGCCTTTTGCCTGCTGACCACCGCCGGAAATAATCCTCGTCGCTGCGCACGTGGTCCAGGCAAGTGACACGATCCCGAATTCGCGGCTGCGCCGCACGCCAGGCGACCAAGCACGAGACGAAATCTGGAGCGCTGTCGGTGCGGAGGATTGTGGGTGTTGAAATGGACGCCTCCCCCATACGGCTTCGAAGAGCCACACTGTGGGTAGAACCCACCGTCACAGAGAGGAGGCGTCCACGATGAAAGTTAAACTAGTTGGTATCGATTTGGCAAAGAGCGTTTTCCAGGTCTGCGTGATTGCTCTGGGCGGCGGCGTGCTGTTCAACAAGAGGATGAGTCGCGACAAGCTGATCTTGTGGCTTAAGGACCTGGAGCCGACAACGATTGCAATGGAAGCCTGCGCAACGGCGCACTACTGGGGTCGTAGGCTGCAGGCGGCGGGACATACGGTGCGATTGATACCGGCCCAGCACGTGAAGGCGTTTTGTCGTGTGCACAAGACTGACAGCGGTGATGCGCTGGCGATTGTGGAGGCCGCGCAGCGGCCGAAGGTTCACTTTGTTCCGGTCAAGACGATTGGCCAACAGGACCTTCAGGTGCTCGGGCGAGTGCGCGAGAAGCTGGTTGCTCAGCGCAGCGAACTGATCTGCCAGGTTCGTGGCCTGGCCAGTGAGTACGGCGTGAGTTTTCCGATCAGTCGAGCAGCGCTGATGGCGGGTCTGCCGTTGGTGCTGGAAGACGCAGAGAACGAATTGACGCACGTGGCACGCAACGCATTGTCTGGGTTGCTCGAGGACATCAAGGGGTTGGACAAGCGTCTCGCGCGACTGGCCCTGGACACTGCTGAGCTGGCGAATCAGGAGCCGGCGTACGCGCGTTTGCTGAGTGTGCCCGGCTATGGCCCGGTGGTAGCACCTGCGTTCATTGCAGCGGTTGGGGACGGTAGGCAATTCGGACATGGGCGCGATGTTTCCGCTTGGCTGGGTGTGGTTCCAAAGCAGCACGGCACGGGCAGCAAAGTCGCCCTGATGCGAATCACGAAGAACGGGGACCGCAGCCTGCGCACCCTGCTGATTCATGGCGCGCGGGCGGTAATGAATTGGGCGAGTCGTCGCGACGACGCAATGGGCCGCTGGATCATGGCGCTGAAGGAACGCAGGGGCGCCGCACGCACCATCGTTGCACTGGCGAACAAACTCGCCCGCATTGGTTGGGCGGTGCTGCGCAGTGATCAGCCCTTCGACATCAACAAAGCGTTCCGACCGAAGCGATTGAAATCAGAAATGCTTGCAACGGCCTAGAAATCGCTAGCCAGAAAAGATAAGTGCAACCACGCAAAGCCGTAACCAAAGGAGCAAAAACCCCTCTTCGAAAACCTTCACTTCCGCGATGAAGCGACACGGTCAACCGTCTCTGGCAACAAGCCCGTTACTGGACAAGCGCATACAAGCGCGCGTGGGTATTAGGACCGCCGGAGCCGCAATTCATCCCGGCGCGGTGCGCTGAAAAAGCACCTTAAAGACGCCGTATACGTGTCCGAGTACCGATCCGCTTCAGCAGCAGAAGGGCGAGCGTCGTTGAGCAAGGAAAGCAACTACGCAGATCAACTCAGTACAACACTGCCCGGAAGCAGGGGACAGGAAACGCTTGCGCTGGATACTGAGGTTCAAAGTCAAACAGCAGCATCAAAAGCAACATCACAGTGAGGTTGACGGGAGGCGTCCATGCGTGTCC
>JANMUE010000382.1:0-12385 GCA_031391205.1 Lysobacterales bacterium
CGCCGCTCCAACATTGTTAGGCAGTCAGCATCTGCTTGAGCTGCGTCGACGCGCGCTGATACTCGTTCTGCAGTTGCGCCACCATCAACACCGGCTCGCCCAGATCACCGCTGCGTGCGCCCTGCTCGATGCGTTTGGCCATATCGGCCAGCAACAGAGCGCCGAGATTGGCGCTGGTTGATTTAAGCGAATGTGCGGGTGCGACCAGGGCGTCGATGTCATTGGTGCGGGCGGCACGTTCGAGCGCCGACAGGTTTTTGGGCGTATCTTCCAGGTACACCCGGATCAGGTCGTGGAAGTCGCTGCCCATCAGATCCATCAGGTCGCGCACCACGTTCATATCGATGGCCGCGCCTTCGCTGCGCCCGGACGGCGCAATCGGCTGCAAGGTACGTTGCGGTGTTGCCGGCGCTGGTGGTGGTGTTGCCGATGCCCGAGAAGTGGCGCCCGGCGGCAGCCATTTGCGCAGCATCTGCTCGATCATGGCGCGATTGAGCGGTTTGCTCATGTAGTCGTCCATGCCGCAGGACAGGCATTTCTCGCGATCGCCGACCATGGCGTTGGCGGTCATCGCGACAATCGGCAGCTTGCCCAGTTGGCCATCGACCTGCAGCTTGCGCATCGCGCGCGTGGCGGCATAGCCATCCATGATCGGCATCTGGCAGTCCATCAATACTGCATCGAACTGGCCGCTGGCGGCCTTGTCCACGCCTTCTTTGCCGTTCTCCGCAGTTTCGAAACTGACGCCGATCAACGTAAGCAGACGCTGCGCAACCTGGCGATTGACCGGGTTGTCCTCGACCAGGAGCACATGCCCACCCACGCTGGTGCTGGCACGCTCGGCGCTGACCAGTGTGGTCGCGGATTCCGCGGGCGCATGCGTTTCGGGGCTGCTGAGCATGGGCGTCGCCTCGGCGGCGCGCGGGGTTGCGAGCAGGCCGAGCAGGGACGAGCGCAGTTCCATATCGGCGAAGTTGCGCTGCACGATCGAAGATTGCGGCGCTTGACGTACTTCGTCGGGCAGTTGATCGTCACCGCTGATGCAGACGATCCGCAAGGACGCCAGACTGGTGTCACGCAGCACACCACGCAGAATCGCCAAGGCGGTGGCGCGCATCGATCCGAAATCGAGCACCAGGAAATCGAACGCAAAGCTGCCCGTGCTGGTGGTTTTGAGCTTGTTCATCACCTCGGCAGCGGCGTTGTTCTGGACGGCCTGCATGCTCCAGTTATTCAGCAGGTTGTTGAGGCGGCGCTGCATGACCTGATCGCCACTGACGATGAGTGCACGCGAACCCTCGATTTCGGAGCGCCCCGGCGTCACGTCACCCACTGCTTTGCCCAGTGGCACCGTAAACCAGAAGATCGAGCCTTTGCCGACTTCCGATTTGACGCCAATCTGCCCGCCCATCAATTCCACGATGCGCTTGCAGATCGACAGGCCAAGTCCGGTACCGCCGAAGGTGCGCGTGGTCGAGGTATCGGCCTGGCTGAACTCCTTGAACAGCTTGCCTTGCGCCTCGGGTGAAATGCCTATGCCACTGTCCTTGATGGCGAACAGCAGCTCAGTATGCGTGCGCGTTTCGTTACGTTTGGACACCTGCACCAGCACGCTGCCGCGCTCGGTGAATTTGATCGAATTGCTCACCAGATTGGTCAGCACCTGGCGCAATCGCGTTGGGTCACCGCGCCCGGCCAGACGCACGTTTGCGTCGATCACCGCGCTGAATTTCAGGCCCTTGCTCTCAGCGCTCTTGGTCATCAGCCGGGTGACGTTGTCGACGATATCCTTGAGGTTGAGGCCGACGTTTTCGAGTTCGAGCTTGTTGGCGTCGAGCTTGGAGAAATCCAGAATATCGTCGACGATCGACAGCAGCTGTTTGGCGGAACTGAACGCCGTGCTGACGTATTCGCGCTGATCCGGTGCCAGTTTGGTCGACATGACCAGATCCAGCAGCGGGATGATGCCGTTCAGTGGCGTACGGATTTCATGGCTCATGGTGGCGAGAAACTCGCCCTTCGCCATCATGGCGGCCTCTGCGGCATGCTTGGCGGCGATCAGTTCGCGCTCGGCATTGCGCAGCCGTTCCAGCTCCGACTGCAGCTCAGGAAGATTTGCCGGCATCGACTTGGCCGCTGCACTGGGCGTCATCGTTTGCGCGATCACTACAGGTTCCGGCGCCGACAGCGCCATCTCGACAATCACATTGCGTGCTGCGCGAAGGCGGCTGATAAGCAGAATGACGATCACCAGGATACTGACACTGGCGGTACCCACCGCCACCCATTGCAATGTTGTCGACAGATTCAGACGCGGGCTGAGCGCTGCCACTGCCGCCAGAGCAATCAGAAACAGTGGCCACAGCAACAGCGGGGTGCGTGGCAGATCCTGAGTCTCGGACGTTGAGCGGGCGGGTTCGGTCATGAGACGTCCTGGTTCCTTGAAGATCAAAGTGCCGCTGCAGCGAAGTCGAAATCCAAGTCCTGGCTGGCCGCCTGGACAAAATTTCCCTGAATGTAGTCAACGCCGGTGCTCCATAGCGCTGCCGCGCATTGTGCATCCTCGACGCGTGGAGCAACGATACGCAGGCCGCGTTCACGAACATGGGTGATGGTTTGTCGCAGCTCGGCACGTACTTTGGGCGTCTGTCCGTCGGGGCCGGTGAAACGCGATGCAATCTTGACGAAGTCGGCCGTTATGTGGGTCAAGAGCTGCAGGTTTGCCATAGTCGGTTCAAACTGAGTCAGACAGAGCTTTACCCCGATCGCCTGCATCTGCTCGGCGAATGTCGCGGTCGGGCGCACCCGCGCCACGGCATCGGAGGTATCCAGCTGCAGCACCAGTTGATCTGCACGGGCGCGCCTCGTGTCCAATACCTGTTTGAGCCAGCTGGCGCGCTGAAGGTCGTTGACGCAATCATTCGACTGGGTAACGAACAGGCGCACCGTATGATCGTCGCGGGCGCGGTCGGCAATCACCATGGCGGCGCGTGACAGCAGCCAGCGGTCGATGGCCTGGGTCAGGCCAGCGCGTGCCGCAATCGGCATCAGCGCCGAACCGGTATAGAGTTTTCCGCCATCACCACGCAGGCGCAGCAGCACTTCGAACTGCTCTTCGCCGCCGCCACGCAGAGACGCGATAGGCTGGAACAGCAATTGGAATTGATCGTGCTTGAGCGCAGCACGAATCAGCTCGACGATCGCGCCTTCCTCGCCATCGACCGTCTGCGTGACCGCCGTCTGGTAGAGCGTGACTTTCTTGTCGGGCGTGGTTCGGGCCAGCGTGCTGGCACGTTCGGCGGCGTTGAGCAGCCCGGCGGTGTCACCGAAATTCTGTGCGAACGTTGCCAGGCCGATGCTGACGGCCAGAGTGATGGTTCGATCGCCGAGCTCGAACAAATGTTGACTGAACGACTGCCGTACGCCTTCGGCATAACTGAGCATTTCCTGCTCGGCCATGTCATGCAGCAGCATGAAGAAGCTGGTGTCGCCATAGCGCGAGGCAAAGTCCTGTGGCCTTACCTGCTGCGCGATATAAGCACCGGCCTGGCTGATCAGCTGATCAAACGTGGTCAGGCCGACGCGCTCGCGAATGGTATGCGCGCCATCGAGCAGCATGAACAGTACGCCGCCCTGTGTCGGCGCGCCCTGTTCCTGGGCCAGCAGTTCGCTCATGCGTTCCAGCACGAAGCTGCGGTCGAGCAGCCCGGTGACCGGATCGCGCGGATTGAAGGTCTGAGTGCGACGCGCCGTCGCGCGGGCGCGCCGCACGCGATTGGTAACCGCCGAAATCAGATGCTTGGGCCGTATGGGTTTTTCGAGATAGTCGTCACCGCCGGCGCTCAGCGCATCGAAGCGTTTTTCTTCGTCGTGTTCGCCAGAGAGAAATACGATCGGAATGTTGATGAAGGCTTCGCGCTCGCGAATCAGCGTGGTCAGTTCCATGCCGTCGCAGTCGGGCATGTACAGATCCATCAGGATCAACTCGGGGTTGAACGAGTCGAGTTCTTCGAGTGCGCCGATCGGATCGTTGACGGCGCGCGTCTCCATGCCGGCCTTGCGCAGTATCGACTCTGCGAATAGCGACTGCGAGCGATCGTCCTCGATGATGAGGACGCGGAACGGGCTGGACGAGGCCGCATCGAGCAGCTCGAAGATGCGCGAGATCAGTTCGGCGGCGGGTTGCGGCAATACGATAAAGGCGTCGGCGCCGGCGCGCATGGCGCGCAGCCGGACCGCCACATCGGCAGATTCGGCAAAACTGACCAGCGAGACGCGATGCGAACTGCGGCTGCGCACCACGCGCAGCAGCTCGCCGATCGATTCGAGCGCGCTGGAAAACGCCGCATCAACGATGACCATGGCCGGAGCGTAGGCGCCGAGCATTTCCTTGAGCTCGTCGATGGTTTCCAGCTTGTCGACCGGAAAACCAGCGGTTTCCAGTTTCTGCTGGATATCGGTCGAAAGCTCCGAGTCGTCACTCAGATGCAGTACGCGTTTTTCCTGGGCGGGTTGTACCGGCGCATGGCGGGTCAGCGACACGGGTTCCGGTAGGGCTGCAGGGGCCGCGCTCGGCACCGGTGCCGGAATATCGATCGGTTGCGTCAACACCATGCCCGCGGGTGCGGGCGCATTGCTCCAGCGTTGCCAATATTGCGCCGGCGGACGCACCGAGGTGGGGTAGGGCGAGCGCTGCGGCTGGCCATGCCCGCGCAAGGCCGCATCGCCCACTGGAGCACGCTGGTTGGGCGCAGCCTGCCGCGCGATGATCTTGCCCAAGCCATCCAGCAGCTTGATGAAAACCGCAGTCTGATCGGCATCGGGGAGTTGCACGTTTTCGATCGGACCCGACAACAATCGCTCTATGCCGAACAGCATCTCGCCCGACTCCAGGATGCCATAACGGCCGCAGGCGCCAGCGAGCGTCTGTACTTCCTGATAGAGCAGGGTCAGCGCATTAATGTCCCAGCCGCCCACACACAGCCGCCGGCCACGCTTTTGCAGCGTTTCCAGTCGCTTAGGCAGGAACTTGAGGAAAGCCTGCCTCAGTTCGGCGCTCTGTTGTGCTTCGTCCTGATTCGGCATGGTCCGTGGGGCTGAGCTCTTTTCGGAATATAGCAACCAATTGACCGGCACCGCTCCCCTGTCCAGGGGGTAGATGTCCAGGGGAGCCCTGAAAAAGGCGCCGGATCGGCTCCACAGGACGGCTTATTGTTCGCCGCTCACACTGGGTTTCGACAGCGAAGCGGGTCGTTTTTTTGACAGCTGACCTGGCTGCTCCCAACAGCGCAGCTGGCCAACTTGCGGCTGTTCGCCCCCTGACTTGGGGAAGCTCTGAACAAGTCGCCACTTCGGCTTCGATGGTCAGCTTAGTGCTTGCCACACTCTGGCTTTCAACGGCGGAGCCGGTCAAAACCTGCGGTTTTTCGCCCCCTGACTCAGGGGGCTGTCGAGTCTCCGAACTTATTCAGAGGTTCCTTAGGGAGCCTCTATCAGAGGTTCCTTAGGGAGCCTCTAAGTTACGTCACCACATCGTCTTCGCTACACAGCTTAGTGCTTGCCACGCCCCCAAAAAACTTCGGTTCTTCGCCCCCTGCAGGGGGCAATCGCGGCTCCGGCGATGCTCAAGTGGCTCTAGAACGGCTTGACCACCACCAGGATGACGATGGCCACCAGCAACAGCGCGGGAATTTCGTTGAACATCCGAAACCAGCGCGCGGACCGTCGATTCCGCCCTTCGCGGAACGCGCGCGCCAAGCGCGTGCAGGCGTGATGGTAGCCGGCCAGCACCACGACCAGGGTGAGCTTGGCATGCAGCCAGCCATGCTTCAGCCCCCAGTAATGCAGCAGCGACAGCCCGAATATGATCGCGCCCAGAGCGCCGATGTTGGTGATTGCGAGCAGCCGCCGCTCCATCACGATGAAGCGTTGATGCGATATCTCGTCACTGGCATCGACGTGATAGACGAACAGCCGCGGCAGATAGAACAGGCCGGCAAACCAGGCCACGACGAAGATGATGTGAAACGCTTTGAGCCAGAGCATTCAGGCGACCCCGATGGCGATTTTTTGTTTGACACGACGAAACAGGCGCAGCAACAGCAGCAACACCCCGACGAACGCCAGCGTGGCCAGGGTCAGCAGGCCCACCGCCCAGAACGGATGTGTCACCACCAGCCATAGTGCGGTCAGAGCCAGCCCGTCTTCGGTAAGCGAGGCGGTCCAGTTGGATACTGGCTCGGGCGAAGCATTGATCAACGCGCGCGTGCTGCTTTTCAATGCGTGACTGCCGAGGGCGATGCCACCACCCAGAATCATGCCGCCGAGGCTGGCTTCGCCACTGTCGGCGGGCAATGCGATCCCGCCCAGAAATGCGCCTGCCGGCACACGTACCACGGTGCTGATCAAGTCCCATATCGAATCGACACCGGGCAGCTTGTCGGTGAAGAACTCGACCAGACACAGCGTGCCGCTGACAGCCAATACCAGAGGTGATTGCATGATCCGAAGATGCTCGGGCAGATCCATCCAGCCCATCAGCCCGGCCAGCCCAATCCCGAAGACAGTGAGGTAAACACGCACACCCGCCAACCAGGCGAGTGTGACGCCGATAGCAAAGGTAATGGCGGGCGATCCGATGTTTTCCATCATGGTCAACAGTATAGCCTTGCCAGTTGAACCGGTTCCGAGTTTTTGAAGCTTTGTAATTGATTGACAAGTGCACGCAAATCGCGGCTGACGCGGCGTTCAGACGGGGATACACTGACCCACCGCCAAGATATGCATCTCACTTGGCGGTCACTCAATAACAAGATCAAGCCGCCCCTATGAGTGCTCTCGCCTCGCAACATCCCGAACCCGCTGTCGATAGCGCCGTGCCTGCGTTGCGCGACTGTGTCGCGCGTTCGATGCGCGGCTATTTGCGCAATGCCGGCACAGAGACTGCGGGCGATCTCTACCGCATGGTGATGAACGAAGTGGAAGCGCCGCTGCTGCGCGAGGTGCTGCGCCATACCGAAGGCAACCTCAGCCGTGCTGCTGAGTTGTTGGGTATGAGCCGCGCCACATTGCGCAAGAAGATCGCCGAACACGGACTTTGACCACAAAAATGTGGGAGCGGCGATCGTCTCTCGGCATCCTGCCTTTGCTGCACATGGATGTGCAAATGCCGCGAGCGCAGGATGCGCAGGAGCGGCCGACGACACTTGTGCGTCCATGCACAGCGTGAGCCGCGAAGCTCTTGCTCTACTGTGTGGAGATCAGAGCAAGAGCATCGCGGCTCACGCCGCTCCTACATCGCTATACTTCCGGCATCCCCGCTTCCGGAATGTCCCTCATGACCGCGACCCCGCCCGTGGCCGTGCGCCGCGCCCTGCTGTCGGTTTCCGACAAGACCGGTCTGGTCGATCTCGCCAGGGCGCTCTCCGACCTCGGCGTCGATTTGATCTCCACCGGCGGTAGCGCAACCTATCTGCGTCAGGCCGGCTTGACGGTGAGGGACGTCAGCGCGCTTACCGGGTTTCCGGAAATCATGGATGGCCGTGTCAAAACCCTGCACCCGCGCGTACATGGCGGCCTGCTCGGGCGCGCTGAGGTCGACGACGCGGTGATGGCCGAACACGGCATCGCGCCGATCGATCTGCTGGTGGTCAATCTCTATCCATTCGCTGCGACAGTGGCAGCACCGGATGTGCGCATGCACGATGCCATCGAAAACATCGATATCGGCGGGCCGGCGATGCTGCGCGCTGCGGCGAAAAATCATCAGCGGGTCTGCGTGCTCACCGATCCGTTGGACTATGCCGGCGTGATCGACGCGCTGCGCCAGGGCGGCACCACACTGGCGCAGCGGCGTGCTTTTGCAGCCAAGGTGTATGCGCACACCGCGCGCTATGACGGCATGATCGCCGAGTGGCTGAGCGCACGCGCGCAATCGGATGTAGCCGAGTCCTGGCCGAAAACCCTGCATCCGGGTTTCGATCTGATCAGCGCGCTGCGCTATGGCGAAAACCCGCATCAATCCGGGGCCCTTTATGTCGAGCGCGGTGCGCCCGATGGGATCGTCGCGACCGCGCGCTTCCTGCAGGGCAAGGAACTTTCGTACAACAACATTGCCGACGCCGATGCGGCGTTGGAATGCGTCAAGCTGTTCAGCGGTGCGCCTGCCTGCGTCATCGTGAAGCATGCCAATCCCTGCGGTGTCGCCGTCGGTGCCAACGTCGCCGATGCCTACGACAAAGCGTATGCCGCTGACCCGGTGTCGGCATTCGGCGGCATCATCGCGGTCAATGGCGATGTGGATGCAGCCACTGCACGCCTGATTCTGGATCGGCAGTTTGTCGAAGTCGTCATCGCGCCCGGCGTCGATGCCCAGGCGCTGGCGGTGTTTGCCGGCAAGCCCAATGTACGTGTGCTCGCCTGCGGTGCGCTCACTGGCACGGCCGCTGCAATGGCACGCGACTACAAACGTATCGCCGGTGGTCTTCTGGTGCAGGATCAGGACATCGACACTGTCACTCGCGGCTCACTCAAACTGGTCAGCAAGCGCGTGCCGAGTGAGGCACAGTACGTCGATCTGCTGTTCGCGTGGAAGGTGGCGATGATGGTCAAGTCCAACGCCATCGTCTATGCGCGCGAGCAGCGCAGCATCGGCATCGGTGCCGGGCAGATGAGCCGCGTGATCAGTGCACGCATCGCGTCGATGAAAGCCGAGGAGGCGGGTCTGGTTGTGCCCGGATCGGTGATGGCATCGGATGCATTCTTTCCGTTCCGTGATGGTATCGATGCAGCGGCTGCTGCTGGCATCGTTGCTGTGATCCAGCCGGGTGGTTCGATGCGCGACAAGGAAGTGATTGCCGCGGCCGACGACCATGGCATGGCGATGGTGTTTACCGGTGTACGACATTTCCGGCACTAACTTTCACGCAACGGGGCTGGCGCCCCGCCGCGTGAAAGTTCGTGCAGCGTGCTTGTTACCTAACCCCGCCCCGGCCCTCCCCGAACATCGGGGAGGGAGCTTCCCCGAACCTCGATTATCTCGTTCAAATGGAATGCGTTGGTTGCCCTTTTCGTCATTTAGTTGAGGACGCGCTATGAAAATTCTGGTGATTGGATCCGGTGGCCGCGAGCATGCGCTGGCGTGGAAGCTCAAGCAGAGCACGCGCGTCAGCGAGGTGATCGTGGCGCCGGGCAACGCCGGCACCGCGCGCGAGCCGGGCGTGCGCAATGTCGATGTCGGCGTCGGCGATGTTGACGGATTGCTCGATCTGGCGCTGCGCGAAGCCATAGCTTTGACCGTGGTCGGGCCCGAGGTGCCGCTGGTCGCGGGCGTAGTCGATCGTTTTGAATCGGCGGGCCTGCGCATCTTCGGTCCGCGCCGCGGTGCTGCCCAGCTCGAAGGCTCCAAGGCCTACGCCAAGGATTTCCTGGCGCGGCATGGCATTCCCACGGCGCACTATGCGGTATTCACCGAGCTGCAGCCGGCGTTGAGCTACGTGCACGCACAGGGCGCGCCGATCGTCATCAAGGCAGACGGTCTGGCCGCGGGCAAAGGCGTGGTGGTAGCGATGTCACTGCAAGAAGCCGAGACCGCGCTGCACGACATGCTGGGTGCGGCGAGTCTGGGTGCTGCCGGTGCACGCGTGGTGGTCGAAGAGTTTCTCGAAGGCGAGGAGGCCAGCTACATCGTGATGTGCGATGGGCAGAATGCGTTGCCGCTCGCCACCAGCCAGGATCACAAGCGCCGCGACGATGGCGATATCGGCCCGAATACCGGCGGCATGGGCGCATATTCACCGGCGCCGGTGGTGACGCTGGAGATTGATCAACGCGTGATGGATATGGTGATCCGTCCGACGCTGGCGGGCATGGCCGCGGATGGTCAGCGATTCAGCGGATTTCTATACGCCGGCCTGATGATCTCGCCAAGTGGCGACATCAAGGTGCTGGAGTTCAACGTGCGCTTTGGCGATCCGGAGACGCAGCCGATCCTGATGCGCCTTCGCTCCGACTTCGTCGATCTGATCGAAGCCGCACTTGATGGCCGTCTCGAACATGTGCAGGCCGACTGGGATCCGCGTCCCGCAGTCGGCGTGGTGATGGCCGCGTTCGGCTATCCCGCGGATGTACGCAAAGGCGATGTGATTCTGGGGCTGGATGCGCCGCTGTCCGCCGATACGCAGGTGTTTCATGCGGGTACGACGCTGCAGGGCGCGCAGGTGTTGACGAATGGTGGGCGCGTGCTCACCGTATGCGGTATCGGCATCGATGTCGCCGAGGCGCGTGCCAAGGCCTATGCGGCAGTCGATCGCATCATGTTTGACGGTGGCTTTTGCCGGCGCGATATTGCGTGGCGGGCGCTGCAGCGGGTGTAGGAGCGTTTGTGGGTCCGGCCTGCGGTCGGACGCTTCTCGGCCAATCCCATCGAATAGGTAAGAGCGTCCGACCGCAGGTCGGACCCACAACAGCCGCAGCGAGGCTACGGATCGAGAAAAAGATCCGGAAGCAGTTCGGCGCCTGGCCTGACGGCATAGCGACTCAGGTCGGTGATGCCGGCCTCGGCCAGCACTTCATCGTCGAGCAGGAATTTCCCGGTCTGTTCGCGGCTGGGCCGGATCAAAACCGCATGCGCGGCATCGGCGAGAATCTCAGGCGTGCGGCAGCGCTCCGGATCAACACCGGGAATCATTTTGATTGCCGCGGTCGCGATCACGGTGCGTGGCCATAGCGTATTCACCGCGATGCCATCGGCAGCAAATTCCCTGGCCATGCCCATGGCGCAAAGGCTCATGCCGTATTTGGCGATGGTGTAAGCGGTGTGCGGCGCGAACCAGTCCGGATTGAGGTTGGGTGGCGGCGCCAGCGTCAGGATGTGCGGATTGGCGGCGCGCTTGAGATGCGGCAGACATTTCTGCGAACACAGAAAGGTGCCGCGCACATTCACACCGAACATCAGGTCGAAGCGCTTCATCGGCGTGTCGGCGGTGCCGCGCAGCCAGATCGCGCTGGCATTGTTGACCAGGATATCGATGCCGCCGAAGCGCGCCACGGCGGCGTCCACCGCGGCCTGCACATCGTCTTCTTCGCGGATATCGCATTTGATCGCCAGCGCCTGACCACCTGCCACTTCGACTTCCTTCGCGGCACTATGGATGGTGCCGGGCAGCTTGGGGTTGGGCACATCGCTTTTGGCCGCAATGACGATATTGGCGCCATCCCTCGCCGCACGCAGTGCAATGGCCAGGCCGATGCCGCGCGAGGCGCCGGTGATGAACAGGGTTTTGCCGTTCAGGGTTGCGCTCATCGAAATGGCCTCGGTAGGGGTGATCTTAAAAGCCATGCAGGAGCGGCTCACGCCGCTCCTACAATTCGGCGCTCAAGTGCGCCAATGCCGCGCCGCTCTCTTCCCAGTTGCGCCCGTCGAAGGGTTCGCTCGTCAACGTACGCCGCGGTTCATCGTCGAGACAGCGCACATTGATATCCATGCCATCGGGGTTGGAGCGTGGTACATAGAATGCCTTGATACCACAGGCCCCGCAGAACAGATGCCTGGCGACACCGGTGCCGAAGGTATAAGTCACCAGCCGGTCGGAACCCGTCGACAATCGAAATCGCGACAGCGGCACGATCCAATGCAGGAAGCCGGACTTGCTGCACATCGAGCAGTTGCATTCGAGCACATCGAGATGCGCAGGGCCGTCGGCTTCGAAGCGAACCAGGCCGCAGTGGCAGCCGCCGCGGTGGATGATGGTTTCTGTCGTCATGTCTTAGTCTTGAACGTTGCACAGGAGCTTGAAACGTGAATCCTACAGGTTGGTACATCATCGCGGCCATCCTCACCCTGGTCGGCGTAGTCGGCACCATCTTGCCGATGTTACCGGGCGTTCCGCTGGTATTTGCCGGCCTGGCGCTGGCGGCATGGGTCGATGGCTTTCAGCAGGTCAGCGGCTTTACGGTGGCCATCCTCGGCGTGCTGACGGTGATGGCAATGGTCATCGATTTTGCCGCCAGCGCCTTCGGTACCAAAATCGCAGGCGCCAGTCGTTGGGCTTTTTTGGGCGCTGCCCTGGGCGCGATCGTCGGCATTTTCTTCGGGCCGATCGGCCTGTTTGTCGGTCCTTTCATTGGTGCGGTGGCACTGGAAGTCTGGGCGACGCAGAACATCGAGCGATCGTTGAAGGCCGGAGTCGGCGCGAGTATCGGCATCCTGCTGGGCGCCGTCGCCAAGATTGCGCTGTCGTTCACGATGATTGGCCTGTTCGGCCTGGCGTGGTGGTTTTAGGAAATGTAGGAGCGGCGTGAGCCGCGAAGCTCTTGCTTTTGACTATGTAGAGCGGGGCTTGCTCCGCTGCTCTTGATCTTCGTCAATGTAGACCAGACAAAAGCA
>JANMUE010000100.1:0-5560 GCA_031391205.1 Lysobacterales bacterium
TGGGCCGGACTGACCATCCTGGCGACCTGGGGTGTGGTCAAGCAGATGATGGCCTGACCGCGGAGCCGCTTCTGCTCCGCTGTTGTTGATCGTCGCTGTTGTAGGAGCGGGGCCCGACCCGCTCGCTTTCGATTTTCGCAACGACGCCGAAAATCAAGTGCAGCGGAGCAAGCCCCGCTCTACAACGTCAACGGCAAGAGCAGAGAGTCACACCGTGTCTTGTGGTCAGGCCATCATCTGCTTCACCACACCCCAGGTCGCCAGGATGGTCAGTCCGGCCCAGGCGATTGCGCCGACCATGAATCCCATGCTGCGCTTGTTCGCGGCCTGCAGATAACCGACCAGGTACCAGGCGCGTCCGACGATCCACGCATAACCCAGCACCGCGACATAGAGCGGAGCGACCGGGCTGTAGCTCGCTGCCAGCCAAAGCACAGGAAGAAAGATGACGGTGGCTTCGATGGTGTTCATGTGTGCGCGGTTCGCGCATTCGAATCCCTCGGGCCCGGAAGTGGCGGGTGCTTTGACGCCGTATTTGCCGCGCGCCACGCCCACCGCATAGGTTGCGTAAGCGAGCAGAAACACATTCAGCAGGGTGATCAGGGCAGGGTGCAGAGTCATGGTGGTCCTCGAATGGAGTGGATGATTGGCATTGGTTGAGCCCCGGCACTGCATCGCAAACGCAGTCGCAGCGCAAGGGGTGAATGCGTCTACGATGAAATGTAGGAGAGACGACCGCCGCTCCTACATGTGGGTCTTGCCAGGTTCTACAATGCGCTCATGATTTCCAAACACCCCGCCATACTCGACATCAACGACGACACCGACGAAACCGTGCTGCGCGACACGCGCCGCTGGCTGGAGCGCGCCGTCATCGGACAGAATCTCTGCCCGTTTGCCAAGGCCGTGCATGTCAAGAATCAGATTCGCTGGGTGGTCAGTCAGGCGACTGATGAGCAGGGACTGATGGACGATCTGGTGCGCGAACTGCGCCTGCTTGCTGATACCGACCCCGACGAGATCGACACCACACTGCTGATCCATCCGCATGTACTTGGCGATTTTCTCGACTACAACGACTTTCTCGAACTGGCCGAAGCCGCTGTCGCCGAACTCGAACTCGAAGGCGAGCTGCAGGTCGCGAGTTTCCATCCTGACTATCAGTTCGCCGATGCTCCGGTCGATGATGTGAGTCATTCGACCAACCGCTCGCCCTATCCGACGCTGCATCTGCTGCGCGAGTCCAGCATCGATCGCGCGGTAGCCGCCTTTCCCGATGCCGATGCGATCTTCGAGCGCAATATCGAGACATTGCGCAGGCTTGGTGATGCGGGGTGGAAGGCGTTGTTCAAGGATGCGATGTAGGTGCGGGGCCTGGCCCGCACGCTCTGGCTTGATAATGCGCAAAATAGAACGCGTGCGGGTCAGGCCCCGCACCTAGATTCAAGGACGGACGCAAAATGAAGGTGGGGTGTCGTCTGCGATGGAATTGATCGACAATATCAACCGGCTGTTCGGCGACGATCTGAAGCAGATGATCAAGCCTGGTGCGCGATTGAGAATCGCAGCCTCGTGTTTCTCGATGTATGCCTATGAGGCACTCAAGAAGGAACTTGAAACCGTCGAGTCATTGGAGTTCATCTTCACCTCGCCGACGTTCGTACCGGGCGAGGCAAGCGACAAGCTGCACAAGGAAGAACGTGAGTTCCACATTCCCAAAGCTGAGCGCGAGCGAAGCCTATACGGCAGCGAATTCGAGATCCAGCTGAAGAACAAACTCACCCAACGCGCCATTGCGCGTGAATGCGCTGATTGGATTCGCCGCAAGGCGACATTTCGGTCGAATCGTGGTCAGGCACCGATGCAGCCGTTCGCCGGTGTTCGAACCCAAGATGGCGACAGCGTCTACATGCCGTTACAGGGGTTCACTGCAGTCGACTTGGGCTATCAACGTGGCAATGCGCTTTCCAATATCGTCAGTCGAATCGATGAGCCCGGCCACACCGGGGTATTCCTCAATCTGTTTGAGCAAATCTGGCGCGATCCGGAGAAGCTTGAAGACGTTACCGCGCGCCTCTGCGATCACATCGCGTCGGTCTATCAAGAGAACCCGCCAGAACGCATCTACTTCCTGACGCTCTACAACATCTTCCGGGAATTCCTAGCAGACCTGAGCGAGGACGTGCTGCCGAACGACCGAACGGGCTATCAGGACAGCCTGATCTGGCAAAAGCTCTTCAACTTCCAGCGCGATGCCGCCACGGGCCTGATCAACAAGCTGGAGACATACAACGGCTGCATCCTCGCCGACAGTGTGGGCCTGGGTAAAACCTTCACAGCGCTGGCGGTTATCAAGTACTACGAGTTGCGCAACAAGTCGGTTCTTGTTTTGTGCCCGAAGAAGCTCGCGGACAATTGGCTGAACTACAACCGCAACCTCAAGACCAATATTTTCGCCAAGGATCGTTTCAGCTACGACGTACTCTGTCACACCGATCTCAACAGGACCCGCGGTGAATCGCTGGGAATGCCGCTGGATCGTGTCAACTGGGGCAACTATGACCTGGTGGTGATCGACGAGTCGCACAACTTCCGCAACAACGATGTCTTCAAGGACAAGGAAACTCGATATCAGCGACTGATGAATCAGGTCATGCGCCAGGGCGTCAAGACTAAGGTACTGATGCTCTCGGCAACGCCGGTCAATAACCGCTTCAATGATCTGAAGAATCAATTGGCGCTGGCTTACGAAGGTGAAAGCGATTCGCTCAACAGCAAGCTGCGCACCGAAAAGGATATCGACGGCATCTTTCGGCGTGCGCAGGCAGTTTTCAACAATTGGACCCATCTTCCGCCAGCCCAGCGCACCGCAGCGGCCATTTTGGGCAGTCTGGATTTCGATTTCTTCGAGCTTCTCGACAGCGTCACCATCGCTCGCTCACGCAAGCACATCGAAACCTTCTACAACACGGCCGACATAGGCCGTTTTCCGGAACGCCGCAAGCCGTTATCGTTCCATTGTCCGCTCACTCAGCGCACTGATGTCATTGGCTTCAATGCGATTTTCGATCAACTCACCCAGCTCAAGCTCGCTGTGTATGCGCCGGTCAGCTACATCCTGCCGAGTCGGTTGAGCAGATATGAAGATCTGTACGACACCCAGGTCGAGGGCGGCAAGGGCAAGCTCAAGCAGGTGGATCGCGAAAAGAGTCTGCAGGCGTTGATGACCACTAACTTGCTCAAGCGCCTGGAGAGTTCGGTCCAGGCGTTTCGGCTTACGTTGCAAGGACTGCGTGGCAGTCATCTGGCAGCGCTTGCCAAGATTGCAGCGTTCAGGCAGGCCGGCGAAGCCGATGCATCGGGCACGGTTGATGACGTCACACCTGCCTTCGAGGATGCGGACTTCGACGATGATGAACTGCCCGTGCCGGGTGATGCCACCATCGGCAACAAGATTCAGATCCGCCTGGAAGACATGGATGTGCTGTCCTGGGAGCAGGATCTGAACAGCGATCTTTTCTTTACGAGGGCCTGCTGACCGAGATGGCCAAGGTCACGCCGGCCGATGACGCCAAGCTGCAACACCTGAAGACCCAGATCACTAGCAAGCTGTCATCGCCGATCAACCCAGGCAATCGAAAGGTGCTGGTTTTCACCGCATTCGCCGATACGGCGCATTACCTCTATGACCACCTGGCCGATCATCTGTGGCGCAGCCACAAAGTGCACACTGGCAAGGTGACCGGGAGCGATGCGCCCAAGTGCACGTTGGGTAACATACCCAACAGCCGGCAGAGCTATGACTTCCAAGGGTTGCTGACATTGTTTTCGCCGCGCTCCAAGGAGAAAGCGGTCGTCTATCCCGACGAACTTCGCGAAATCGATATCCTGATCGGCACTGATTGCATTTCCGAAGGGCAAAATCTTCAGGACTGCGATTACGTCATCAACTACGACATCCACTGGAATCCGGTGCGCATCATCCAGCGTTTCGGCCGGGTGGATCGCATAGGATCGCGGAATGCGAGCATTCAGTTGGTCAATTACTGGCCCGACATCAGCCTTGATGAGTACATCAACCTCAAGGAGCGCGTAGAGAATCGCATGATGATTGCCGATGTCACCGCGACCGGCGACGACAACGTGCTCAACGCGCAGGCCAACGACGTTGCCTACCGCAAAGAGCAGTTACGGCGATTGCAGGACGAAGTGATCGAAATGGAGGATCTGAAGACCGGTGTCTCCATCACCGATCTCGGCCTGAACGACTTCCGCATGGATTTGCTCGGCTACCTTAAATCCAACGGTGAGCTGAGCAGTCTTCCCAATGGCATGCACACGGTCGTGCCGGCGCAGCCCGAGCTGGACCTGTTGCCGGGCGTCATCTTCACTCTGCGCAATCGCAATCAGGGCGTCAGCCTCAATCAGCAGAATCGGCTGCATCCGTTCTATCTGATCTACGTCGACATGCAGGGCCGCATCATAAGTGACCAGACCGAGGCCAAGCGCTTGCTGGATATCGCCCGCGTCGCATGCAAAGGGCGGCAACAGTCCATCCCTGAGGCATACAGGCCGTTTAACCTGGCAACGCAGGACGGCCGCGACATGCGCGTCTATTCGGCGCTGCTGGATCAAGCCATACGCTCGATGATCGAGGTCAAGGATGAAAAGGACATCGACAGCCTGTTCAGTGGCGGCACGACGACCGCACTGGTCAACGGCATCGCCGGACTCGATGACTTCGAGCTGATCAGCTTTATCGTCATCCAGAGCGTGGCGTAGCGCCGTGTTGTTCGCCTTTCCAGCGCAGGCAAAGGTTGGGCGGGTGGTCGCCAAGAGCAAAATATATCAGCACACGACGGTGAGCAAAGCGCTGCGTGAGCGCTTCGTTACCCAAGTCGATCAGATCCTCTGGCAGTACAAGTTGGCGCCCGAGACCGTCAATCTTCCGGCAACACCGGCGGTGCCGGAAATCCAGGTATTCGACATCGCGTTGAAGTCGCCGGATCTCGACGAAGACGTGTTGCGCGCTATCGATCGCGCCATACCGTTGCCGATCGTTTTCCAGCTGCACCATGGCGAGCGCGTACGCATGATCGCCGCTTGCAAAAAACCGGTGATCAACGCAAAGGGCAAAGGGTCGATTGAACGCTACTATGCGGGCGACTGGCTGCGCATGGATGCCGCGCGGCAACCGCTGCCGGTTGCGCTGGATCTGTTGGGTCTCTATGGCCAATTATTGCGCAGCCTACTGCCGTATCCGGCCCGCATCGGCGAGAGTCTGGCAGATCATCTGGAGCGAATGGGCGAGCTGCGCGACCGTCAGGGAGAGCGCAGCATGCTGAAAGCGCGCCTGCAAAGGGAGCGCCAATTCAATCGCAAGGTCGTGCTCAATGCCGAACTGCGCGCTCTGGATGTAGAGATCGCGAGGCTGCGTAATTGACGTCGAGTGGCTTCCGCTGATGTGGGAGCGGCGTCCCGCCGCGAATAGAGAATGCCTCAGCGGGTAGCCCGGATGACGCCCCCCATCCCATGGCAGTATTCGCCCTCTTATCGGGAG
>JANMUE010000172.1:0-51397 GCA_031391205.1 Lysobacterales bacterium
GATGGGGTGTGGTGTTCGTCGGGTGCGTAGGAGGGCGGGCCGCGACCCGCAGGTGCCCCAGGAAATGGGGCGATCATATTCATCGAAGCGAGTTGGGGAGTAACCAGATGAAGACTTACAGGTGTCGGTGCGTCGCACCAACGATCATTCCGGCGCGGACGCCATCCGCAGCGGGCGCGTGGATCCAATTGACGAGGACATTGCAATGAACCAAAAGTTGAAGAGATTCAAATCCCGCGCACTGTTCACCATCGTTGGCGGCGTGCTCGTGATCAACCCGGTGTTCGCCCAGGACACAGCGGATCAGGAAGAGGCGAAAGAGTTGGAGACGCTGGTCGTTACCGGCATTCGCAACAGCCTCGAAGACTCGATGTCAATCAAGCGCGAAGCGGTAGGCGTCGTCGACGCGATCAGCGCTGAGGATATCGGTAAGTTTCCCGACACCAACCTCGCAGAGTCCCTGCAGCGCATCACCGGCATTTCGATCGAACGCCGCGATGGTGAAGGTGCACAGGTAACCGCGCGTGGTTTCGGTCCGCAGTTCAACATGGTGACCCTCAACGGCCGCCAGATCCCCGGCGCAGATGCCTTCGGTGCACCCGGCCAGGTGCCGATCGGCGGCGTCGATTCGGGTACGCGTGCGTTCAACTTCGCGCAGCTTGCGGCCGAAGCAGTCAGCGGTATCGAGGTCTACAAGACCGGCCAGGCCAGTGTGCCGAGCGGTGGCATCGGCGCCACCATCAACATCCTGACCGATCGTCCACTCGATCACGATGGACTCATCCTCAGTGGCGGTGGCAAAGCCGTGTCCGATTCGTCGCAGCCATTCGACGACGACATCACCCCCGAGCTCTCCGGCATTTTCAGTTACTCCGACCCCGACAAAACCTGGGGTGTGGGTTTGAGCGCCAGCTTCCAGCAGCGCCACGGCGGCTCGATCCAGGCCACCGAGAACGCCTGGAACATCCAGCGCTGGACCGGCACCGATCCCGCACTGCGTGCTGGCGCGCAAGTCGTCAACGCACCGGCGATCGGCCAGCTCTACGGCATCCCCAACGACATTCGCTACGCCTTCGCCGAATACGAGCGCGAGCGTGTCAATGCCCAGGGCGTGCTGCAATTCGCGCCGAGTGACTCTCTGACCTTTACCCTCGACTACACCTATTCGACCAATGAGATCGTTGAGGATCGCGGCGAACAGACGATGTGGCTGCAGCGCAGTAACTCGTTCACGAACATCGAGTTCGATACCAATAACGAGGTCGCCACGCCGATCTACCTGCGCGAAATCGCTGGCGGCGGCAAAGACTTCGGCTACGAGCAGCAGCACAACGAACAGAAGTATGGACTCGACTCCATCGGTTTCAACGCCGACTGGCGCGTTACCGACAACTTCAAGTTGAACTTTGATGCGCACAACACCACATCGGAGAGCCGTCCGAACGATCCGGTCACCGGAGGCGGCGCGACCTACTTCAGCCTCGCAGGCACCGCGACCAACTGCGCCACCGGCACCTTCTGCAACGGCGACTGGGCGCAGGAGATGTGGTTCAACGGCGGTCTGCCGATCGCAGCGCGCACCTTCTACACGAGCACTGCGGCTGCATTGGCCAACTCCGGCGGCCTGGTGAATCCGGATTTCCCGGGTGGACAGCTCGGCTCGCAGGTCCGGCGCATCTATGGAATGTCGCAGGAGACCGAAGTCACGCAGGGACGTATCGATGGCACGCTCGACTTCGACAATGGCCGTTTCCAGTTCGGCGTCAATACCGCAGAAGTCTCGATGAAGCGTCAGAACGCGATCGAGAATTACGGAGCGCTCGGCGACTGGGGTGTGTCCAATGCCGGCAACGAGCCGGGCATGGTGGCGCTGATGAGACCGTTCAGCATCATCGGACTGTTCAACGACTACAACACCACCGGCGCGCCGGGCGGATCCTGGCGCGGCAATGCCAATGAACTGTCGCAATGGGCGGCAGGAGAGTACGGCGTCAATACTTCCGTTAACACTGCACTGGCGGCGGACAACCGCATCGACGAAGAGACCGAGTCGCTTTACGCTCAGGTAGATGTGAGTGGCGAGTTGGGCAGCATGGCGACGTATACGCGTGTCGGCGTACGCTACGAGAGGACCGACCTGGTGTCGACTTCAGTGGTGGCAATTCCGAACGCGATCGAGTGGCAGGCCAACAACGACTTCCGAATCCTGCGATCGACCGACTTGGCACCGTTCAGCGAGAAGACCAGCTACAGCCATGTGCTGCCGAATGTCGACTTCAGCATCGATTTCGCTGAAGACCTCAAGGGCCGCGCGTCGGTCAGCCAGACCATCGCACGCGCACCTTATGGGAACCTGTTCGCGGGTCCGAACCCCAACCAGCCCACCGGTTCGATCCTGGTCAATCCGTCCACCCGTGCATCTGGCGATGCGCAGACACCGTCGTTGGTGCCGCTGGAATCCGACAACCTCGATCTGGCTTTGGAGTGGTACTTCGACGACGCCAGCTACGTGTCGGTGACGTACTGGAACAAGCGCGTCGACAACTTCGTCGGCAATACGGTGGTACGCGAAAACCTCTATGGCCTGAGGGATCCGACGTCCGGCCCGGACGCACAGCAGGCACTGAACTTCCTGCTGAGCGATGCGTGCAGGGCCCAGGTCACGGCGGCGGGCAACAACCTGGATTCGGGCTGTTCGGCAAACGACACGGCGCTGTTCACCGCACTGGCGATGCTGCGTAATGCGGGTCCAACTGGTGGCCTCGCTGCTTACAACGGCAGCTCGTCGCAGGTGATCGCAATGGAAGTGGCCTACAACCTGTATGGCGAAGCGGATGACCCGCTGTACATGTTTGACGTCAACCGTCCGATCAACCAGAACAAGGCCAAACTGCGCGGCTGGGAAGTCGGCGGCCAGTACTTCTTCGGTGATTCGGGCTTCGGCGTACTCGCCAACTACACCATCGTCAATGGCGACGTCGGTTTCGACAATACGATTCTGGAGAGCGATCAGTTCGCTCTGCTGGGTCTGAGCGACACCGCCAATGCCATGTTCATGTATGAGAAGTACGGCTGGTCCGCACGTCTGGCCTGGAACTGGCGTGACGAATACCTGATTGCGACGAACCAGAACGGTTCCAACCGCAACCCGTATTACGTCGAAGAGTACCAACAGTGGGATTTGAGCGTTAACTACGCGATCAACGAGGCGCTGTCGGTCGGTCTTGAGGCCATCAACGTTACTGGCGAGGACATTCGCTGGCACGGTCGTTCCGAAAATCAGATCATCCGCTTGCTGGATCAAAGCCCGCGTTACAATCTGGGCATACGCTACAAGTTCTAAATTGTCTGGACCGCAGTATCGGGGGCCGCTGCAGATGCAGCGGCCCCTTTCATTTTCGGCGCCGAAAGCGCATAAACTCAACGCCAACACGTGGCAGCAAAAACAGAATGGCCCGATACGAACTGCTCAACAACATCGCGCACAAGGATCTGCGCATCGCCACCCACTTCGGCACGGAATTCGGCGACGCTGTCGGCACTGTGCCGGCATTCCCGAGCGAGTATGCGGAACTGCAACGCGAGTACCCGATATTCTTCCGCAGGAACAAGGACAACGGCGAGTTGCACTCGATCGCTCTGCTCGGTTTTGAGCGCAACGAGAACCTGTTCCTGCAGGGGCGCAACTGGAACGCCAGCTATCTGCCGGGCGCGATCGCCAAGGGTCCATTCCTGATCGGGTTTCAAGACAGGCAGGTCGACGGAGAACTGCGTCGCGAGTCGGTGATTCACATCGACATGGAACATGCGCGCGTCGTCAGCGGCGAAGGCGAGCCGGTATTCCTTCCTCGCGGCGGTCACAGCCCCTATCTGCAGAACGTCATCACCGTCCTGCGCGGCATCAATGACGGTGTCGAGGCAAGCAAGCCGATGTTCGCAGCGCTCGATGCGCTGGGACTGATCCAGCCGGTCGGAGTGGACGTGCGCTTCGACGAGGCGCACGGCGTCAACCTTACCGGGCTTTGGGGAGTCGATCGCGCGCGACTGGCAGCACTCAGTGCCGAGTCTCTGTTCGGACTGCATCAGGCCGGCATTCTGGAGGGTGTCTACCTTGTGCTGGCGTCATTGCAGAACATGGGTCGGCTGATCGCAGCGAAGCAGCGTCGGCTTCGCGAACAGGCCGCGACCTCATCAGAACCTGCCCACTGATCGCATGCCCCCCGAGCCTGTCAACATGCGAGTCCTCGAAGGCTGCGGCCCCGACGCGCTGCCACTCGATGAACTGATCGGCAACAATCAACCGGTGCTGCTCAAAGGGTTGGGGCGCGATTGGGGTCTGGTGCGCGCAGGCCTGGAAAGTCCGCAGGCAGCGATGAACTACCTGCGCAACTTTTACAACGGCAAGCCGGTGCAGTATTCGTACGGCGGACCAGAGGTCGAAGGCCGGCCTTACTACGATGAAGGTTTCACCACGCTGAACTGCGACGTGCGGCGCAGCCAGCTCGATGACGTGCTGACGCAGATTGCCGCGCACTTCGATGATCCGCGGCCACCGACCTATTACGTCGCCTCGCTTCTGGTGGATAGCTGCCTGCCCGGCTTTCGCAGCTCCAACGATCTGGATTTCGCGACGCACGGCGTGCATGCGCCGCCGAGCATCTGGATCGGCAACCGCGTCATCGCATCGTGTCACTACGACGCACCCAATAACATCGCCTGCTGTGCCGTCGGGCGGCGCCGTTTCACAGTGTTCCCGCCGGACCAGATCGGCAACCTCTATCCCGGACCTCTGCAACCCACGCCTGGTGGCCAGGCTGTGAGTCTTGTCGAATTCTCCAATCCGGATTTCGCACGCTTTCCACGCTTCCGCGATGCACTCGCACACGCGCAGATCGCCGTGCTCGAACCTGGCGACGCGATCTTCATCCCCAGCATGTGGTGGCACCATGTCGAAGCCCTTAACGCATTCAACGTGCTGGTGAACTACTGGTGGAGCAGGGTGCCGGCCGACATCCCGACGCCGATGCAGGCGCTCTATCACGCGCTGTGGACGATCCGCGACCGGCCCGAGCACGAGAAACAGGCCTGGCGCGAGGTCTTTGACTACTACGTGTTCGGTGCCGCCGATCGTGCTGGTGCGCACCTGCCAGAACCCGCGCGCAACTATCTGGGGCCAATCAACGAAACGCTGGCGCGGCAACTACGAGCGATGCTGATCGACAAGCTCAATCGCTGACAGCGCCGTCAACGGATAAACAAACGGAGAAGAAAGCGTGGAAAAGGAGATTGGCAGAATTCGCAAAGTCGTGATCGTCGGAGGCGGCACCGCTGGCTGGGCCGCCGCCTGCGCACTGACGCACCAGTTCCGCGATCAGCTGGACATTACCCTGGTGGAATCCGAGCAGATCGGCACCGTGGGCGTGGGCGAATCAACCATCCCCACCATCCGCACCTTCCATCGCCTGTTGCAGATCGATGAGCGCGAATTCATGAGCGCGGTCGCCGGCAGCTTCAAGCTGTCGATCTCGTTCGAAAACTGGACGCGACCGGGCGATCGCTACATCCACCCATTCGGCCACACCGGCCTGGGCACCTGGGCATGCGAGTTCCATCATTTCTGGCTGGACAGCCTGCGCCGTGGCATGAAATCCGAATTGGGCGACTACTGCCTGGAGACCGTCGCCTCGCGCGCCGACCGGTTCGCGATCGCCAATGCGGGCGACGCTGGAGCCGCGCAGTGGTCGACGCGCTGGACGCGCCCGCAATCCGGCACTGAGCGCGCCGAGCTCAGCTACGCCTATCACCTCGACGCCGCACTCTACGCGGCCTTCCTGCGGCGTAAATCCGAAGAGCGTGGCCTGAAACGTGTCGAAGGAAAAATTCGCGAGGTACGGCAGAATGCCGGCAGTGGTTTCATCGAAACACTGGTACTGGAGGATGGCCAGGCCATCGACGGCGACCTGTTCATCGACTGCAGCGGCTTTCGCGGCTTGCTGATCGAGCAGACGCTGAAGACTGGCTACGAGGACTGGGGCCATTGGCTGCCCTGCGACCGAGCCGTAGCGCTGCAGACCGAATCGGTAGGATCGGCCGTGCCCTACACGCGAGCTATCGCGCACGAGGCCGGATGGCGCTGGCAAATCCCGCTGCAACATCGGGTCGGCTGCGGCTGGGTGTATTCCAGCCGCCACATGTCCGAGGACGAAGCGATCGCCAAATTGCGTGTTGCGGTTGGCGCGCCGGCGCTGCGCGACCCCTGGCGCGTGCCCTTCACCACCGGCCGACGGCTCAAGGCATGGAACAAGAATGTCGTTTGCCTCGGCCTCGCCAGCGGTTTCATCGAACCACTGGAATCGACCAGCATCCACCTCGCGCTCAGCGGCGTGGCGCGCCTGATCCACCTGTTTCCTTTCGATGGCATCGACGAATCGCTGGTCGACCGCTATAACGACGTCAGCCGCGCCGAAATGGAACATGTGCGCAACTTTATCATCCTGCACTACCACGCCAACCAGCGCGACGAACCGATGTGGCGCGACTGCCGAGAGATGTCGTTGCCACATGAGTTGAAGCACCGTATCGAACTGTTCCGCGACCGCGCCCACGCCTGGCAGGGCGAGGACGAACTGTTCCGCATCGATTCCTGGACCCACGTGATGCTGGGACAGGGCATCGTGCCAAGGCAACATCACCTGCTCGGCCAAGCGCTGCCGGACGCCGACCTCGCACGCCTGTTCGATGCCATCCGGCAACCGATCAAGCGCGTGGTCGACGCCATGCCCTCGCATCAGGCATTCCTGGAGCGCTATTGTCCGGCGGATCCCAAGGTGTGGGCAGGAAAGAGGGCGGCAGCGGTCTAGGCCAATGTGGAGTGCGACTTGCTGCCGCTGTTCTTCATCACCGGCGCAGCGATGTTGGAAAAAAACAGCGGCAGCAAGCTGCCGCACTCCACACGCATCAACGTCAAATACAGAGTCGTTCTCGCACGGCTGTCTACCGCGTTACCGGCCGCATTTCGGGTGAGCGCCGTTTAATTTCGCCGGTAGAAATCTGGCCGATGTGGAGGTAAGGATCATGGTTCGGGACCAAGGGCCGAGCAACGAACCCGTTGAGGTAGAAGCACGGAACCGTATGTGCGCGAGTTTTCATTCAGACGCTCAGCGAAAAAGCTTGAAGCGATGCCCAACGCTACATTAAGCCGCCACCGGCAAGCAGCGCTTGGCTTGAACAACTCACTTCTCCGGCGGTCGGCTTGGATGCATAGTCATGCAGCAGCAACCTCAATGAATGTACTTGATGATGAGGGAGCTGGCGGCTGTTGGCCTTGCTCTTGAAGTGCCTCAAGATGAAGCTCAATCGCTTCTCGAATGAGCTCAAGCGCTTCGGACTCGGACTCACCGACGGCAACGCAGCCAGGAAGATCAGGAACATAGGCTCCGATGCTGTTTGGACCATGCTCAACAACAACCATATAGCGCATACGTGACCTAGCCTTTTAGCCCAGCTTGCTTGAGGATGCTATTCAGTGTCCCTGGAGGTACGTCGATGCTGGGCTTGCCTGCGACGGTGACCGTACCGGGACGCGAAGGGTGTTGAAGTTGCCGATGGCTGCCCTTCTGGCGCACCAATTGCCATCCATGGCTCGCAAGGATTTCCAACACTTCGCTGACCTTCATGTGTCAAGCATGCCATAGGTCGGATTCTGCCGCACTACGCCTACAGGCACGACCCCAATGAAGCGAACAGGGGCAGTGTCATTGCAATGCATTGAACACTACGGCAAGGCGCTTGCAGGGCAAGCCTGTGGCTTGCCGTCCGCACACTGCCGCAAGTTTGAGACGGCAGGCGCCAGGCTCTGGCCCCGCCGTTGGTGTTTTTGCGTTTACTCCTCATGTGGCCAGCAGCTGCAAGTGTCGACCGGCACGCTGTGCCAGTCACTGCAGCCGGAGCTACCACGCCAACCCACTGAGGACTGATAATGAGAACGAAGCAAAATGCGCTTCCCCATCGCGCCCTGCTGGTGCAGTTGCTGTGCTTTGCGCTGGTACATGCAGCGGTGGCCAAGGAAATACCGCCGCATGCCGAAGGAGATTTGCTCATCGCCAACAAAAGTATCGCCTTGGTCGATGTGATTGCTCTGCCGGGCATGGTCAGCGGAAATGTAGAAGTGCTTGCCAGCGCCACAGTATTTGACCGGGCAAAGCTGGCTGCGGATGGCAAACTGGACGGCACGGATGTGACCCGTTTGCAGTTTACGCCCGGGCTCGCCCTGGTGCGGTTTGTGATCACTCCGGAGAAGACGGTCTGGTTGTGCCTGCATGTGCGTGGCGATGGCCTGCGCGCCGAATTCTGCGATGGCTTGAAGCTTGAATTGACCACGAAAACCGCAACTCGCATTGCAGGAGTGATTACTGGCGCGAAAGCTGACGACCGCATTCGCCTTCAGTTCGATGCGCCAATTCAATCCACGTTCACGCCCGTAGCCTCCAAGAGCAGCGGTGATTGAAATCAATCCGGCCGCGCGCGAAGACAAGAATACGCTTTCCACGCGGCGCAACCGTCCGAGCTTAAGGTGCAATATCATTGCGCCGGATTGTGCACTTCTCTCAGCCAGGCTACGCGCCGAATCGTTGGCTACGTTACTGCGCCTGCAGGGCAAGCCTGTGGCTTGCCGTCCACACGCTACCGCAGCGTTGAGATGGCACGCGACACGCGTGCCCTACAACCGCCAATCAGGGGCGCTTTTTCGCCAGCGCCTCGCGGCCGGCGTGCAGCGTCTCGATGATCGCGTCGACGTCGTAAACGCAGCCGGACCAGATACCGCCGCTGGCGTCCTGCAGTGCCGCCCAGAGCCGGGTATCCGCTGGCAGTTTGGCGTGCGGCGCGATGGCGGGATGTGTCTCGCGCTGCGCGAGCTGTGTGGCAGCGACTTCCGGATCGAGCGGCGCATCGGCGTCGTCACCGATGAAGTCGATGCGGCCGACGAGTTGGTTGCGATCAATCTCGATGCGGATCACATCGTCGTCGCGCAGTTTACCGATCGCGCCACCGGCCAGAGCCTCGGGACCTATGTGACCGATGCAGGCGCCGGTGGAAACGCCGGAGAAACGTGCGTCGGTCAGCACCGGTACGTGCTTGCCCCAGGGCAGATGCTTGAGCGCGGAGGTCAGCTGGTAGGTTTCTTCCATGCCGGTGCCCATCGGGCCGCAGCCGGCGAGCACGATGACCTCGCCCGCCTTCACTGCACCCTCGCCCTTGTCCTTGATCGCGCGGATCGCAGCATGTTCGGAAGCGAATATGCGCACGCGTCCGGTCTTGCGATAGACGTTGTCGGCATCGACAACTGAGGGATCGATCGATGTGGCTTTGATCACCGATCCCTGTGGCGCGATATTCCCAACCGGAAACACCAATGCGCTGCTCAGGCCCGCGGCGCGCGCGGCATCCGGCCCCATGATCACATGCTGCGGATCGACGCCATCAAGTGCACGCAGTCGTTCGCGCGCGGCAGCGCGCGTCGCGCTACGTTCTCACCACTCGAGGTTATCGCCAAGCGACTGACCGGTGACGGTGAGTGCGTCCAGGTGCAGCAGTCCCATGTCGCGCAGGTGCAGCATCACTTCGGGCACGCCGCCGGCCATGAACACTTGCACGGTGGGATGGTGGCGCGGTCCATTGGGCAATGCGTCGACGAGGCGTGGTGTGGCGCGATTGGCGCGGGTCCAGTCGGCCACGCGCGGTGGCTCCACGCCAGCGGCATGGGCGATCGCCGGTACGTGCAGCAGTAGATTGGTGGAACCGCCGAAGGCCGCATGCACGACCAGCGCATTCTCCACTGCCTCGCGCGTGAGGATGGCGGACAGTGGAATTTTCGCCTTCGCGAGCTGCATCAGCGCAAGCGCCGAACGCTGCGCCATATCCAGCCACACCGGTTCGCCGGACGGGGCCAGCGCACTGTGCGGCAATGCGATGCCGAGCGCTTCGGCGATCACCTGCGCCGTGGCCGCAGTACCGAGGAACTGACAGCCGCCTCCGGGTGATCCGCAGGCGCGGCAGCCCATCGCCGCGGCGTGCTCAAGATCGATCAACCCGTGCGCGAAACGCGCACCTATGGTCTGCACCTTGCCTGCATCCTCGGCGTCGCGCGCGGGCAATGTGACACCGCCAGGTACGATGACGCCGGGCAAATCGCTGCAGCCAGCGAGCGCCAGCATCATCGCCGGCAGACCCTTGTCGCAGGTTGCGATGCCGAGCACACCGTGACGCCTGGGAAGTGAGCGAATCAGACGCCGCATCGTGATCGCGGCATCGTTGCGATATGGCAGGCTGTCGAACATGCCGACCGTGCCCTGGGTGCGGCCGTCGCAGGGATCGCTGCACATCACGGCGAACGGCAGCGCACCGCCAGCAGTGAAAGTTTCAGCCGCAGCGCGCACCAGCCGATCGATCTCCCAGTGCCCGGTGTGCATGCCGAGCGCAATCGGATGGCCCTCCGGTGCGCGCAGGCCGCCTTGTGTGCTGACGATCAGAAACGGATCGCGCATGACCTCGGACGCACGCCAGCCCATGCCGGCGTTCTGGGTGAGGCCGAACAGGTGACCGCTCGGTTCCTCGCGCAGCATGCGCTCGTCGATCGGCAGACTGCCCAGCGGACCCTCGCCCGATGTGCGTGTGGCAGCGAGCGTGGAACCGTCACCGAGGATGGCGCTGAGGCTCTGGTCCTGGGTACTCATGGTGTGCCG
The DNA here is from genome assembly GCA_031391205.1 of Lysobacterales bacterium. Taxonomy (GTDB): domain Bacteria; phylum Pseudomonadota; class Gammaproteobacteria; order Xanthomonadales; family Ahniellaceae; genus 0-14-3-00-62-12. The sequence goes on from JANMUE010000172.1 coordinate 10,743, forward strand.
GGCTCAAGCGACATCGCGTGTCGTCCATTCGCCATCGACAAGGCGCAACAGTGAGCCGGTGGGATTGGCGTTGCGCAGCGCCGAAGGCAGGCGCGCCTCGCGGACATTGTCGTAGCTGCGCAGCGCCGAGAAGCGCAGCAACGAGGCCGGAATGCCAACCGCGGTGAAGCCTGGATGCCCGGTCGCTGGATAGGGGCCACCATGGTTCATCGCCGCGCTGACCGCAACGCCGGTCGGCATCTTGTCGTTGATCAGGCGGCCGACTCTTGGGCGCAGTACCGGTTCGAGTGCCGCGTACATCGCATCGTCGGCACCGTGGGTATCGCTGTAGATCGTGCCGGTGAGATTACCTTCCAGCGACTGCGCGACCTGCAGCACTTGCTCGTTGGTATCGGCGACGATCAGCAGGCAGACATGCCCGAAGGCGTCGCGTTGCAGCGCTTCGGCGCGTTCGAGAAAGCGTTGAGCGGATACGCGCAGCAGTGTCGGCTGGAAGGCATAGCCATCAGCATTCGCAGCGATTGCGCCGCCTGCCGACAGCGCGGCACCATTCGACTGCAGATACTCCACGACATCCGCCAGCAGCTGCGGTGCCTGTGCTGTCAGCAGCACACCGGGCGGTGCCGCTGCGGTTAGCCGCTGCAGTTCAACCACGAATCCATCAGCACCCTCGCCCGCCGCCAGCACCGCAATTCCGGGACGCGTACAGAACTGGCCCGCCCCCAATGCGCAGGATCCGTGCAGCTCGGCCGCGATGGCGTTGCCACGTTCGCGTTGCGCGCCGGCGAGAATGAAAACCGGATTGACGCTCGACATCTCAAGATAAATCGGTTTACCCGCTGCATCGGCGGCAGCCTTCAACGCCATGCCAGCTGTGCGGCTGCCGGTGAACGCGGTCGCCGCTATGCGGGCGTCCGCAACAAGACCCAGGCCGAGCTCCGCTGTGGTGTGGAAGAACATTTGCACGGCGCCATCGGGAAGCTGCGCAGCCTTCGCACATTCTGCAGCAGCTTCGGCCAGCAGCACCGACGTGTACGGATGTGCAGGGTGCGCCTTCGCGATCACCGGATTGCCGGCTGCCATCGCGGCTGCGAAGTCGCCACCGGAAATGCCGTTGAACGCGAACGGGAAGTTGTTGGGCCCGAACACCACGACCGGGCCGTTCATGGGCTGCAGCATCGAACGGATACTGGCCTTGGTGTCCAGTGTCGGTCGACGCCAGCTGCCATCACGTGCTGCGTTCGCGGCCTGGCGCAACTGCAGAGTGGTGCGCGGCAATTCCACCAGGCGCAGGCGTGGCTCGGTCGGCAAACCGGTCTCGCGATGCGCGGCCTCTACCAGCGCGTCGGCGCGGGCTTCGATCGCGTCGGCATAGCGTTCGAGAAAATCTGCTATCTGCGTCGCCGACTGCTGCGCCATTACCTGCGCAGCGCGTTGGCCTGCATTGAGCATGGCATCGAGGTCTTGCCATGACGAGATCGGGAACGCGCGATCGGTGAGCACCGCCTTGCGCGCCGGCGCATGGGCGTGGAATGTTCCCGTGGGATTCGACGCGGGCTGCCAGCTTCCGTCGATGAGTATTGAGTGCGGCATGCAATCTCCGATGATCTATTCGACGTGGGTTTCCAGCGCGAGGCCGTCGATGGCGATGCACACCACATCGCCGGACTGAAGGGTGAAATCCTCGCCGGGCACGATGCCGGTGCCGGTGAGCAGAAATGCGCCGTGCGGAAAGGCGAGCTCGCGGCACAGATAACCGGCGAGCTCGGTGAGTTCGCGCTTGATCTGCGCAGTGCGGGTGTCCCCAGTGAACACACTGACGCCAGCGCGCGCGATGTTGAGATGTATGGGCAGATCGCGCATCTGCGCCTCGCCACACAGCCGAATTCCGGGGCCCAGCGCGCAGCTGCCTTCGTAGACCTTGGCCTGCGGCAGGTAGAGCGGGTTCTCGCCCTCGATGCTGCGTGACGACACGTCGTTGCCGGTGGTGTAGCCGACGATGCTGCCGCTCGCATCGATCACCAGAGTCAGTTCCGGCTCGGGCACGTTCCATGCGCTGTCTGCGCGGATACGGATCGCCTGCTGGTGGCCGCGTACGCGCCAGCCGGTTGACTTGAAGAACAGCTCGGGGCGCTCGGCGGAATAGACTTTCTGGTAGACATCGCGGGATTGCGATTCGGCCTCGCGCGCCATGCGGCTGCTCAGATAAGTAACGCCGCTGGCCCAAACTTCGTGGCGGTCTTCGATCGGCGGCAACAATGAGCCACTCGCAACGACGGAGGTGGCCATGGCGAGCAGCGCGTCCGCGGATGTCGGCGCAGACAACCATTGGGATAGCGTAAAGCTATCGGGCAACAGGCGACTGTTGATGGACCAGCGCGGCCCGGATGGTGTGGCGTGGCGTGTGAGCAAAGGATGCATGGCGATCTCGTTGAAGAATGGGACAACGTCAAAGCACGACCAGAACAATCACATACGCCCGTGCTTCCAACAGGCGCGCCGCAACGCATGGCTGTCAGTTCACGCCCTGCTTCGCCTCGACGACAAAACGCTGCGAATGGCGCAAGTCGATGCTCGAGGCACCGATCTGCACTTCGTAATCGCCCGGATCGACGGCGTAGGCATCGGCGGTATCGTCGTAATGTTTCAGATCGACCTGCGGCGAGAACTGGAAACTCAGCGTGCGCGCTTCCCCTGGCTGAAGATGCACGCGTTGAACCCCGCGCAGTTCCTGGCGCGCGCGCGCGCGTTGCGGATCGAGCGGACGCAGATACATTTGAACGACCTCGTCGCCAGCACGGTCGCCGACATTTTTGAGTGCCACCGATACGGTCACGGTACCGTCAGTCTGCACCGCTTCGCGATCGAGCTTCAGGTCCGAATAGTCGAAACGCGTATACGACAAGCCATGTCCGAACGGATACAGCGGCTTGCCCTCGAAATAGCGGTAGGTGCGGCCTTGCATCGCGTAGTCGTCGAAGGCCGGCAATTTTTCGTTTTCCTTGTAGAAGGTCACTGGCAGCCGTCCGCCAGGATTGCTGTCGCCGAACAGCACATCGGCGACCGCAGTGCCGCCACGCTGGCCCGGATACCAGGCCAGAAGAATGGCCGGCAGATGCTTGTCGGCCCAGTCGACCGCCAGCGCAGAGCCGCTGGTCAGCACCAGCACCACCGGCTTGCCGGTCGCATGCAGCGCTTCGAGGAGTTTGCGCTGCGTTGCAGGCAGGCGCAGGTCGGTGCGGTCGCCGCCGGCGAAGCCCGGAAAACTCACGTCCATTTCTTCGCCTTCGACATCACCGGTAAGACCACCAACGAAGACGATGACTTCAGCGGAGCGAGCCGCGTCCATGGCTTCCTCGAACGGTGGTTTCGCGTTCGGCAAACGCCAGGCAAGACGCACTTCGGCATCGCGTTCGGTTTCGAAATACTCGAGGCGCAGCTCATAGGCCTTGCCCGCTTCGAGATCAACGACCGCGTGGTCGCCGCGCAGACGCGGCGTATCCTGCCAATGATCGAGCAACGTCTTTCCATCCAGCGTCAGGCGGAACCCGTCGTTGGCGGCGACATGGAGCTCATACTTCCCGGACACCGGCGGCAGCAGCTGACCGGTCCAGCGCACGCTGAAGTTGTCGTTCAAGAGCGCGCGTTCCGCGGGGATTTCGCCGCGCGCAACCAGATCGTCGGTAGGTGCGCCGCGATCCCAGCGAAAGCCGATCTGCGGGTCGATGCGCGTCAATGCCGGCGCATCGGCAAAATCGCGGCTGCGAAAGTACTCCCCCTTGAGCCCACGTTCGCTCGCGGTTGCGGAAGGCCGCAGAAAGCGCGATTCGATCATCGAAGCAGCTGAAGGATCTTCGCGGCCTTCGACCAGATCAGCACCGCGTGCATAGACGACTTCGGTATTCGGCAGCGCCTCGCGGATGCCCTGCAGCACAGTGACCGGTGCGACGGGCGTTCCGTAATAGTTACCGAGCAGTGACATCAGGTCGTCGGCGGTCGGCCCTATCACCGCGATACGACGCAGATCCTTGGACAACGGCAGCACACCGTTGTTCTTCAGCAGCACCAACGACGCCTGCGCCGCGCGTCGTGCCAGCGCGTCATGCGCAGGCGCCTGATTCACCGAATAGGGAATCTGCGCCCAGCGCACCTGCTCGGGTGGATCGAACATGCCGAGGCGGAAGCGTGAGGCGAACAGGCGCGTCAGCGCGGCGTCAATCGTTGCTTCGTCGATCAGGCCGGCAGCGACTGCAGCGGGCAATGCCGCGTAAGTCTTGCCGCAGTTGAGTTCGGTGCCCTTCTTAACGCCGATCGCAGCAGCTTCTTCGGCCGTGGCGACGATCTTGTGGTGCTTGAAAATATCTTCGATCGAATCGCAGTCCGAGACAACGTATCCGCTGAATCCCCAGTCGCGGCGCAGTGTGTCGAGCAGCAAACGCTGGCTGGCAGATGCCGATTCGCCGTAGACGCGGTTGTAGGCGCCCATCACCGAAGCCACTTCACCTTCCTGCACCAGTGCCTGGAATGCGGGCAGATAGGTTTCGTAGAGATCGCGCTCGGACGGGTGCACGTCGAAGCGATGGCGATCGGCCTCAGGGCCGCTGTGCACGGCGAAATGCTTGGCGGTGGCGTCGAGTTTGCGGTACGTCGCATCGTCACCCTGCAGCCCGCGCACGAAGGCGACGCCCATACGCGCAGTGAGATACGGATCCTCCCCGTAGGTTTCCTGGCCGCGACCCCAGCGCGGATCGCGGAAGATATTGATGTTGGGCGACCAGAACGTCAGGCCCTGATAGCGACGGCGCTGCTCGCGCCGCGCGAACTCGTGGTGCTTGGCGCGTGCTTCGTCGCTGATGACGGTTGCGACATCACGCATCAGCGCAGTGTCAAAGGTCGCCGCCAGCCCGATCGCCTGAGGGAAGGAGGTCGCAGCGCCCGCGCGCGCGACACCATGCAACGCCTCGTTCCACCATTCGTAGGCCGGGACGCCCAGACGCGGAATCGCCGGCGCATCGTTCTGCATTTGCGCCGCCTTCTCTTCCAGTGTCATGCGCGAAACCAGATCGGCAGCACGCTGTTCGAAGCTGAGCTTGGTATCGAGGTAGGCCGCGGCAGTCGCCTGCGTCTTGGGTTCCGGTCCCTCCTGGGTACAGCCTGCCGTGAAGAGTACGATGGCGATCGCAAACGTGCCGAGTCTGATGTGCGGATTACGCATGGGTTCTGTCCTCTCAGCGGCCGGGTTCGAGCCGCGCATAGGGGCCCAGCACTGCGCCGACAAAGCCGCCGGAGACATCAGTGCTGAGGATGGTGGCGTCGTCGTTCTCAAGCAGAGGCGTCCAGCCGCTGCCATCGGCATCGTAGGCGAACGAATAGGCGCCTTCCTGGCCCGATATCTTCAGTTTGAGCATTCGATTCGGTGTGATGGTCTTGTGTGCGATCGTCTCCACCCTGCGACCGCTGAGCTTCTCGAGAAACAACTCGGCTTGTTCTCCGACACGTCGCACGCCGAGGAAGTACCAGTGGTTTTCGTTCTGGAAGGCAGCGAGTCCTGCGGCGGTCCCCGCCGACTTGGGCACGTTGAGCGCCGTACTCGCTTCAAAGCCGATGTGCTGCTGGCGGCGCGCGAGGAACGAAGGGTTCTTCAGTGTGTCCAGACCCTCGGCAAGCGGCTCCACCGTCAGCGCACCAGGGCGGGTGTCGAGACTTGCCCATTCAGTTTTCGGAACGCGCACGAACATCCAGGCGCGATCCAGACGCTGAGCATCGAACTCATCGCGCCAGGTGAAGTTGCCGGTCATCGGGGCCTGGGTTGCATTGGGCCTGATGAACGATGGTCCCTTGTGGACGTAAGGAATCTTGAGCCCGGCCTCGAGAATGCGCGGCCAGCCGTTCTTCCATTCCACAGGCAGCAGAAAGGTTTCGCGACCGGTGTTGTAATGTGTTCCGCCGTAATTGCGGCTGGCGAGAAAAATCGCCCACCAGCGTCCATCCAGGCCCTCCACCAGATCGGCGTGGCCGGCATTGGTGATTGGAAGTGCGCGCTCCGGATCAAGATCGCGCTGGGTCAGGATCGGGTTGCCCTCGAACGCAACATACGGTCCCCACACATCACGGCTGCGCAATACGACCTGCGAATGCTGAGGCCCGGTGCCGCCTTCGGCGCATACCAGGTAATACCAGCCGTCACGCTGGTAGATATGCGGGCCTTCGATCCAGATCGGCTTCCTCGACAGGTCGATGCCGCCATTGACCAGCACCTTGCGCGGGCCTATCGGCTTTTTCTGCGCAAGATCGAACTCCTGCATCCAGATCGCGCGATGGCCGTCGTACAGCGGCTCGCCTTCGGGCGGACCATTGTTGAGCAGATAGACTTTGCCATCCTCGTTGTCGAAGACCAGCGACGGATCGATGCCATCGATACTCGCTAGCCAGATCGGATCCGACCAGGGACCGGCGGGGTTACTCGCGGTCGCAAAAAAATTGCCGCCGTTGTCGACCGCGGTGTTGACGACGTAGAACGTGCCGTCGTGGAATTCGATCGTGGGCGCAAACACACCGCGCGAGACACCTAGACCGTCGAAGTCAAGCTGTGATGGCCGCTCGATCACGTTGCCGATCTGCGTCCAGTGCACGAGGTCGCTGCTTTCGAATACCGGGATACCGGGGAAGAAAGCGAAGCTTGAGTTGACGAGATAGAACTTGTCACCCGCGCGGACGACACTCGGATCCGGATGGAAACCGGCGAGCACCGGATTGCGGTAGGCGCCCTGCGGCAGAGGAGTTCTGAACGCTGCGTCGTGGCCGCGATATTCGAACCAGTCGAAGGCGATGGGTTCGGCGAAGGCCGGTATCGTCGTCGCTGCCAGTAGCAGAGTAAGCACACTGCGCAAATTGAGTTTTATCGTCATCACCAGTCCCACATGGAGCCGTCTTCGAGCCGTGCGACCGGCAGCTGCTTCGGCGAATAAGGAAACTTCGCGGCCAATTTTTCGTTCAGCGTCACGCCATGACCGGGCGTTTCGCCGCAGTGCAGACGGCCGTCGCGGAATACATAGTCATGCGGGAACACTTCGTTGGCCTGATCCGAATGAAACATGTATTCCTGGATGCCGAAGTTGGGTACCCAGGTATCGAAATGCAGCGCGGCGCCCATGCATACCGGCGACAGATCCGTCGCGCCATGAAAACCGGTGCGTACCTGATGCAAGGCGGCAAAGTCGGCCAGGCGGCGAAGGTGGGTGATGCCGCCGCCGTGCACGATGGTGGTGCGGATGTAATCGATCAGCTGATTTTCGATCAGGTGCTTGCAGTCCCAGATCGAGTTGAACACTTCGCCGACCGCCAGCGGTGTTACCGAATGCTGCCGGATCAACTCGAAGGATTTCTGGTTCTCGGCCGGGGTGGCGTCTTCAAGCCAGAACAGGCGATACGGTTCGAGGTCACGCGCCAGACGCGCCGCTTCAATCGGAGTGAGCCGATGATGCACATCGTGCAGCAGTTCCACACTGTTGCCGTGCGCGGCGCGAATCTGCTCGAACATTCTGGGCACAAGTTCCAGGTAGCGCGGCGTGTTCCATAGCGTCTCGACGGGCAGTTCGCTTTCGGCGGGTTCGTAAGGCTTGCCGCCGCTGGAAATACCATAGGCTTTCTTGACGCCGGGTACGCCGCACTGCGCACGCACCGCGAGAAAACCCTTTTCGATGTAGCTGCCAACTTGATCGCTGGCCTCAGCGATATCGCGGCCATTGGCATGCGCGTAGACCAGTGCGCCTTCGCGGGAACGACCACCGAGCAACTGGTAGAGCGGCATACCGGCCATTTTGCCGAGGATGTCCCAGAGCGCAACATCGACCGCTGCGATCGCCGTCATCGTGACTGGACCGCGTCGCCAGTAAGCACCGCGATACAGAAACTGCCAGGTATCCTCGATGCGACCGGCATCGCGCCCAATCAGATTGGGCACGATGTGATCCTGCAAGTACGAAGCCACAGCGAGCTCGCGACCGTTGAGCGTGGCATCACCCAGGCCAATCACGCCGGAGCGCGTTTCAATCCTGAGCGTAATGAAGTTGCGACCGGGACAGGTCACGATCACGCGCGCGGAGACAATCTCGCGGTCGCGTGCGGAGCCTTGAGCAGCAGGCTTTTCAGGTGTCTTGGATTTGGCGGGTTTGCTCATCGCGGCATCGCTTTTTTAGTGAAAGTAGTCAGTTGCATAGCATTCTATGTAGGGCAGGCGTGCCGCCTGCCAAGCAAAAATTGCCGAATGGTCCAGACAGCAAGCCACAGCTCGTCCTACAAATCGATCTTCAACTCGAAAGGCCCCGCCGGTAACCCGGCACCATCGAACAGGGTGACCACTGGACTATCGGCCCAGCCGTAGCGCACGCGCTTGGCGCTGGCGGCGTTGGCTGCATGCAGCAATACCTCGTCTCCACGGATACGCGCATCGGCGTAAAGACAGCTACCCACTTCGGCGCCGCAGAGCTCGAAACCGACCGGGCCATCAGCGCCATAGGCAACCAACCCGTTGGTGATGGCTGCGAACTTGACCACGACCGCTTCTGCGTCGCGCTTCGCCGCGACCGGCACCGGACCTGATGGATGCAACGATGTCTCGCCATAGATCAGATGCCGCGCCAGTCGCGCAAGCCGCCGCCCGAGTTCCTGCTTGTTGGACGGGTGGATGTCGTAGCGATCACCGATATCGATGGCGACCGCATGGCCATAGCGCGCATCCTGCAACGCGAACAGGCGCTGCACTTCTCGCAGCTCGGCCCAGCCACTTTCGACCGGCTGTGTCGGCGCGGCACCATAATTGGCGAGCTGCACATTGAGGAATGGCAGGTCGGCACCGAAACGGCCACGCCAGTCCGCCAACAGGGTTTTCAACATGCCGGAATATTGCGCGGCCTCGAAGGTATTGGACTCGCCCTGATACCAGACGAAGCCACGCAGCCCGTAACGGCCGATCGGCGCAATCATGCCGTTGTACAAAGTTGACAGCCCGGCCGCCGTTTGCCAGGGCGCGCGCGGTGGCGGACCCACTTCTGGCGGCACCATGCGGTATTGCCATTTGCCACCGAGTGGAATCGACGATCCATCGGCAAACTTGAGCGCATGGGCTGAGGATGGCCCGCCCAGACCGCCATCGCGATAGGTGTCGAGCACGTTCACGGCGATCAGGTTTTCACCCGCATGCAACAAGCCCTCGGGCAGCTTATACGCGCGCGCGTCGCCGCCGTAACTACTGCCGACACTGCGGCCATTGACCCAGGTCATGTCGATTTCATCGGCCGAGCTCAGCGCCAGCACTGCGTTCTGCGCCGCCTGTTTCGAACTCAAAGTCACCGACGTGCGGTACCACAGCATGCCATTGAACTCGGCCAGTTCCGGCACGCCCCAGCGCTCCCAGGCGCCGAGTTTTGTTGGCGCAGCGCGCCACTCAGGTCCCGCCTTACGTTGCGGATTCCAAGGTTCATCAGTTTGGGAAATGCCGGGTCGGCCACGCCACCAACTCGCCCACACCTTGCCCCATTCTGCCGTCGCGGTCAGCGGATCGCTGGCGTAGCGCAGCAAAACACCTAGGGCATCGTTGTAGTCCCCGGTAGTACGTAGCGCTTCAGCACTGGCCCACGCCTGGATGCGCGACCCGCCCCAGGCGGCGACGATCAGGCCCATAGGTACATCTACGGTCTTTTGCAATTCGCGCGCGTAATAGAAACAGGTGGCCGAGAAATCTGCAGTGTTCTCGGGCGCGGCCTTCTTCCACAGCACCGGTGTGGCAAAGGTATCCAGCGGCGCCACGCTACCGGTTTCGCCCACGCTCAGCATGCGGATACGATCGTTGGCCGAGCCGGCGATCTCGCTGCGCGCATCCAGCGCACGATGCACTTGCAGCACCATGTTCGATTGTCCCGAACACAGCCACACATCACCGATCAGCACGTCATTGGCGCTTTGCGTCGCACCACTCTGGGCTGTGGCGGACAGCGTGTACGGTCCACCGGCGGGCAATGCCGGAAGCAGCGACTCCCAGCGTCCGCTCGCGTCGCTGCGGGCCTGTACGTTGTGATCGGCAAGCGACACGCGCACATTTTCATGCGGCGCCGCCCGGCCATAGACGCGGATCGGCGCATCGCGTTGCAATACGGCGTGGTCCTGGAACATCGCATGCAGCAACGGCTCAGTCTGTTCTGCGGCCAGCGCGGCGCCAGAGAAGACCAGCATGCACAGCATCAACGTGTTTTTCATATTCATTGCCTGCTCACCAGTGTCCCGGCGCATGCGGGAACGACAGCGCCTTGTAGTCATCAAGCGTTTTCGGCGGCGGCGCATGGCCCGCGGGCAGCGGCAGTTTCGAAAATGCATGGAAGTAGGCAATGCTGGCATCGCGCCACCACTGTGCTTCGTTATGCTGGAGGGCCAGGAATGCGGCGACCTCAGCGTAGCGTTCGGCATCGACGTAGGATTCGAGCGCGCCCCAGGTCGTACGCATACGTTTGACTTCGTCGACGCCGCGGTCGTAATGGATCACCAGCTCATCCCAGAGTGTGTCTCCGGAATGCATGCGCCAGCTCCAGGGCAGATGGTGGAACCAAAGCAGATACTGTTCCGGTACGCTTCGCGCATCGCCGAATTCGCGCGCCAACGGTTTGGCGTATTGCGCAACGGCGTTGCTGCCGGTCTTGCTGCGATCGAAACCCACGCCCTCGCTATTTGCGCGGTGGTAGTACACCGGCGTCCAGTCAGCACGCGGCCCGCCCGCATCCCAGGGCATGGGACCATAGTGATGGCCGCGGCCCATCAGATGATGCAGACCGAGCGGCGTCATGTAATCGACCACTGCCTCGCGTGAGGCCATCATCATGGCCAGCGTCGGCATGACGAAGGCGGCATCGTTCGAAAATGTCATACGCAGCCAGTCTTCTGCAATCGCCTTCGACGACTGCGCAGGATTCCAGGCCAGACGCCCGAAGGCATACCAATTTGCCTGATCGAATTGCGAGCCGCTCCAATTGCGGTCGTTGCCGATATTGGCTACGCCTGCCATGCCGGTGAGTTTGTAATCATGCAGCGAGCCGTCGATGACCTTGGCGACTGTCGATCCCTTGCCCTTGACGAAGGTATCGGCTGCCAACGCTTCCTCATACATCGTGCCGAGATAAACCAGATGTGTAGCAAAGCCGAGGTATTCCTTGGTGATCTGGAACTCCATCATCAGCGGCGTCTTCGGCATCGCGCCGAAGAGCGGATGGAAGGGCTCGCGCGGCTGGAAGTCGATGGCGCCATTCTTGACCTGCACGATGACGTTGTCGCGGAACTTGCCATCGAGCGGTACGAATTCGCCATAGGCCTGTTTGGCGCGATCGTCCGGCTGCTCGTTTGAGTAGACGAAGGCCCGCCACATCACTACGCCCTCATGCGGAGCCAGCGCATCGGCCAGCATATTGGCGCCGTCGGCGTGGCTGCGACCGTAGTCTTGTGGACCGGGTTGACCCTCGGAATTGGCCTTCACCAGAAACCCGCCGAAGTCAGGAATGCGTTTGTAGATTTCATCGGCCTTGGCACGCCACCACGTACGCACCTCGGCATCCAGCGGGTCAGCAGTCTTCAGGCCGCCGATCTCGACGGGCGCGCTGAAGCGCGCACTCAGGTACACGCGAATACCGTAGGGACGGAAAACGTCAGCCAGCGCCGCAGCCTTGTCCAGATACATGGGCGTAAGCATCAACGCATTGGTATTGACGTTATTCAGCACCGTGCCATTGATGCCAAGCGAGGCATTGGCGCGGGCATAGTCGCTGTAACGTGGATCGCGCCAGTCGGGCAGCTTGTGCCAGTCCCATAGCGAAAAGCCGGCGTAGCCGCGTTCCACCGTGCGATCCAGATTATCCCAGTGGTTGAGCACGCGCAGCTTCACATGCGGGGATTCACGCAGATCGAGTCGGTCCAGCCCCTGCCCGGTCTGAATAAGTCGCAGAAAGTGAAAGGCGCCATAAAGCACGCCGATGTCGTCGCGTCCGACTATTGCGGTTGCCGCGTGTCCGTCGATCGTGACGCTGCGGATCACATAGCCTTCGTGGCCGAGACCTTCCATGTCCAGCTTAAGCGCCGCGAGTTGCGGCAACGCAGCCGGCGTACCCAGCAGGATCGCACCCGCCTCGGTCGCGGCTTCAGCCAGTGGCGGCACGGTGCCGAGTAAACCAGACAGCCCGCGCTGCAACTCCGCGCGCGCGGCCTGTTGCGCAGGCGTGACCGCAGGCGCGATGAGTTGCGACGCGGCAGCACGGTACGCGGCAGCGCGTTCGACGGACAGCGGCCGGTAGCGCAACCAGAGATCGTAGCCATCTTCGGCATGCGCTGACGCGACGCCGAACACGGCAGCAAGTAACATCGTCCAGATACCCAGGCGGCGCGCCCAATACCGGGCATTGCCATGATCAGCATGGATTGTTAACGCTTCCATGTGTATCGTCATTGCTGGTTTAGTCCGGGCGTTATGGGGGTCCGGCTAGCCCGGCATTGGGATAGGGGCATACTTTGGAAAGAAACAAGAAATCGGTGCGCCGCAAAGGTCGCGCCGTCACCATCGACGAGGTGGCGTTGCTGGCCGGCGTCTCGCCGATGACGGTCTCGCGCGTGGTCAACGGGCGCGTCAACGTGCGCGAATCGACGCGCGAGCGCGTCATGCGCGCGGTGCAGGAGCTGGACTACACGCCCAACCTGGCGGCCAGTTCGTTGGCTGCGGCGCAGAACACCCGCATTGCTTTGATCTACACCAATCCCAGCAGCGCCTACCTGAGTGAGCTCCTGGTTGGCGCGCTGCGTGGCGCATTGCGCAACGCTACGCAACTGGTCATCGACGCCTGGGACGAGTATGACGTCGACGCCGAACGTGCTGCGGCGCGTGCACTGATCGGTACCGTGGCAGGGGTCATCCTGCCACCGCCGCTGGGTGAGTCGCGGGTGGTATTGGACGAGCTGATTGGTGCTGGCGTTCCGGTGGTGGCCATCGCCTCGGGACGATTCAGCGATAAAATCTCGCGCGTGCGCATCGATGACTTCGGCGCTGCGAAAGAAATCGCCGCGCATGTCATTGAGCGCGGTCACCGGCGCATCGGTTTCATCAAGGGCAATCCCAACCAGACTGGTAGCGCGCGTCGTTTTGAAGGCTTCCAGGCGGCAATGACCGAGGCCGGTATCGCGCTCGACAACAGCCTGGTGCAGCAGGGTTACTTCACTTATCGATCGGGGCTGGAAGCGGCCGAAAACCTTCTGGCCCGGCAACAGCCGCCCAGCGCCATCATTGCCAGCAACGACGACATGGCGGCAGCCACCATTTCCGTGGCGCATCGGCGTGGCCTGGATGTGCCGCGCGACCTGTCCGTGGTTGGCTTCGACGACAGCTCGGCAGCCACTACCGTTTGGCCGGAGCTCACGACCATCCGCCAGCCGATCGCCGCGATGGCCGAATCGGCCATCGACATCCTGTTGCAGAACATCCGAGGCAACGGCGGCGATTCGCGCAAGATCGTTGATCATGTGCTGACCCATGTGCTGGTGAAGCGCGATTCGGTCGCAGCCATGGCATCGAAGATCGCTACAGGGCGCTGACGCATCGCCCTTAGCCCTCCATCTGTTCGAGTTCCCTGCCGCGCGTTTCGCGCACGAATCGCACCACGAAGAACGCGGAGATCGCCGCGGCCGCAGCGTACAGCCCATACGCAGTGGCCAGTCCGATGCCGGCGAGCAACATCGGGAAGGTCCAGGTGATCAGGAAGTTCGTGACCCATTGAAACAGGCCGGCAACCGCCAGCGCCGAACCACGAATACGATTTGGGAACATTTCGCCCAGCATCACCCACATCACTGGACCCCAGGAAAGATTGAAGAAGATCACGTAGATGTTGGCCGCGACCAGCGCCAGCGTGCCCATGCCCGGTGGCAACACCAGCTTCCCCTGCACCAGGCTACCGGTCGCGAATGCAACGGCCACCACGCCCAGGCTGACTGCCATGCCGAGCGAGCCGATCCACAGCAGCGGCTTGCGCCCTACCCGGTCGATCAGCATCACGGTCACCAGGCAGGCGCCTATGCTCAGCGCCCCGGAGAGTACGTTGATCAGCAACGCATCGCTTTCCGAAAAACCCACCGCCTGCCACAGCACCGCCCCGTAGTAGAACACCACGTTGATACCGACCAGTTGCTGGAAAGAGGCCAGGCCAATGCCTACCCAGACGATCGGGCGAACGCGTCCGCGCCCACTGCTGCGATCGATCAGGTCGGAAAAGCGCGGGCGGTATTCGCCCTGCAGCGAGTCGGCAATTTCGGCATATTTGCGTGCCCCTTCTTCGGTACCGTAGAGCTTGTCCAGCACTGTGCGCGCTCGTGCGCTATGGCCGCGTGCCATCAGATAGCGCGGACTCTCTGGGATGAACAGCAGCGCGACGAAAAACAGCACTGCGGGAAGTATCTCGACCCAGAACATCCAGCGCCATGCCTCATAGCCCAGCCACAGCACCGCCATGGACGAACTGGCGACTTTTGCAAGCAGGTAATTGCTGAGGAAGGCCGCGAACAGGCCGGAAATGATCGCGATCTGCTGCATCGTCGCCAGCCGACCGCGATAATGCGCGGCCGAAACCTCGCTGATATACGCCGGCGACATCACGCTGGCGGCGCCGACCGCGATACCGGCGAGTGCGCGATACAGCACAAACTCGAGCGACGAAGTCGCAATCCCGGAACCCCAGCCGGATACGATGAAGAGCACCGCGGCCCAGAGTTGCATGCTGCGACGGCCGTAGCGGTCGGCGAGCGTACCGGCGAACCAGGCGCCTCCGGCGCAACCCAGCAACATAGAGGCCACGTTGAAACCGGTCACGGCGGCATCGGAGTTGAACGCATGCCGAAGCCCGTCGACGGTGCCGTTGATCACGCCGCTGTCGAATCCAAACAGGAAACCGCCGATGGTCGCAACACAGCTGATAAGAATAATGAAGCGGGTGTTCTCACCGCGATGCGCGGCGTTCACCGTGTCCGGAACCGTTTGGTTCATGTCCTGCCCTCTTCCATTGGTCGCACCAGCGCTGGCCCAGCGCTGATTCGGGTTTCCTCGCCGCGTTGAAATGCGCCGGTAAGTAACACCTACGGCAAAGAGCGGCGCACGCTCACCACGCCCCGCTCAGCGCAGCAGATATTGGTTGAGCAGATTCTCATAGCGCTCCTGCTTGCCGCTGATCTGCGCCGGCTCGGGGTTTTTCAACGCCAGTCCGTGCAGATCGGCGAGGCCGAGCTTGCCCTGTTCGAAATCCTTACCGGCGCCGCTGTCGAAGCTGGCGTAGCGTTCAGCCCGCCAGGACTCCCAGGGTGATTGGGTGAGCAGTGCATGCGCCACTTCCAGTCCGTGTGCAAACGCATCCATGCCACCAATATGAGCCATGAACAAATCTGCCGGATCGGTGGATTCGCGTCGCACCTTGGCGTCGAAGTTCAATCCACCGGCACCCAGTCCACCCTGACGCAATACCACCAGCATCGCGCCGACGGTGTCGTAGAGGTCGGACGGGAACTGGTCGGTGTCCCATCCGTTCTGTGCATTGCCACGGTTGGCGTCGATGCTGCCGAGCAGGTCGTGGTCCGAAGCCACTTGCAGATCGTGCTCGAACGTATGGCCGGAAAGCGTTGCGTGATTGGCTTCGATGTTGAGCTTGAAATCCTTGTCCAGCCCGTGCTTCTGCAGGAATCCCGCGACGGTGGCCGAATCAAAGTCGTATTGGTGCTTCATCGGTTCCATCGGTTTGGGTTCGATCAGGAACACACCCTTGAAGCCGATGCTGCGGCCATAGTCGCGCGCCGCAGTCAGGAAGCGTGCGAAATGATCGAGTTCACGCTTCATCTGTGTGTTGTGCAGCGAGGCATAGCCTTCGCGCCCGCCCCAGAACACGTAGTTCTCGCCGCCGAGCTCCACCGTAGCCTCGATTGCCGCCTTGACCTGCACGGCGGCGCGGGCGACCACGGCGAAGTCCGGATTCGTCGCCGCGCCATTCATGTAGCGCGGATGTGAGAACAGGTTGGCGGTGCCCCAAAGCAGCTTGATGCCGCTCGCCTTTTGACGCTCCTTGGCGAGCGCCACCATATGCTTGAGGTTCTTCTCGTACTGCCCGATGTCGTCTGCATCCGGTGCGAGATCGATATCGTGGAAGCAGTAATACGGTATGCCAAGTTTGCTGATGAACTCGAACGCGGCATCCACTTTCGCTTCGGCGCGCGCCATCGGCGCGGCGGCGGCGTCCCAGGGGTAGTGCCTGGTGCCAGGACCGAAGGGATCGTGGCCGGCGTTGCAGAAGCTGTGCCAATAACACACTGCAAAACGCATGTGTTCAGCCATAGTCTTGCCGCCAACCTGCTTGTCCGCATCGTAATGTTTGAAAGCCAGGGGATTGTCCGACGCGCGGCCCTCAAAAGGGATGCGGCCGATGCCGGGGAAGTATTCGCGGGCGCCTACGTAGTGAGTGCTCATAGTCTGGGATCGATCGCAAGGTTGATGGAAGAAGAGTCAGATTAAAACCGTGAATGTCATGCCGGCGGGGAGCCCGGATGGGTGGCGTAGAACTGCTTGGCCGCCTCAAGATGGCGCAGGAACTGGTGGTAATGCTCACCGTAGGCCGCACTCGCGTCCGCATCCGGCTGAGAAGCGCGCACTGCGTCCACGCGCACATGCTCACGTACGACGGCGGCGAGATCGCCGTGATCATTCAACGCGCGGCCATGCGCCCAAAGCGCCTGCAAAGCCGCACCGAACGCCGCACCTTCGGCTTGCTCTGGAACGTCTACCGGCAGATCGAACACATCGGCCACCATTTGCCGCCAGACGGCACTGTTACCGCCGCCGCCCGTCAGCCGAATCGCGTCGAAACTCAGACCCGCGGCCTTGAGCGCGTCCAGACCGTTGCGCAAGGCGTACGTAGCGCCTTCCATCGCGGCGCGATAGGCGTTGCCTCGGCTCAGATTTCCGAGATTCATGCCAAACAGGCCGGCACGCGCGTGGGGCAAATCAGGCGTGCGTTCGCCATTGAAGAACGGCAGCATCACCAGCCCGCCTGCACCCGGCAGGGTATCGGCCATCACAGTGTCTCCGTCCAGACTGGAGAATCCAAACGCACGCGACACGCTCTCGGTAGCAACGGTGCAGTTCATTGTGCACACCAACGGTAGCCAGCCGCCCGTCGAGGAACAGAACGCTGCCCAGCCGGCGCCTTCGTCCACCACCGGCCGATCTGCATGCGTGAACAGCGTGCCCGATGTGCCCAGGCTCATGCTCAACATGCCGGGCTTTACATTGCCGGTACCGATCGCGGCCATCATGTTGTCACCACCGCCGACGCTGACCCTGACGTCACGCGGCAGATCGAGTTCTTCTGCTGTCGTAGGCGCGAGCGCGAAGCTGGCATCAGGCGCAACCAGGGGCGGCAGGCAGGCAGCCAGATCGCGGTCGGGATCAGTAGCGGCCAGCAGATCTTTTGCCCAGGTGCGCGTGCGCACGTTCAACCAACCGGTGCCGGATGCATCACCGCATTCCATCCACTTTTCGCCGGTGAGCCAGAAGTTGACGTAGTCATGCGGAAGCAGGATGGACGCGAGCCGGGCGTACGCCTCAGGCCGGTGCTTACGCGTCCATGGCAGTTTGGAGGCGGTATAGCCAGCCAGGATCGGATTGCCGGCAAGCTCGACGCAGCGCCGCGTACCGCCGACAGCGTCCATGATTTCGTCGCATTCAACCTGAGTGCTGGTGTCGCACCAGAGCTTGGCCGGTGCCAGCACCTTGCCAGCGACATCCAGCGGTACAAATCCGTGTTGCTGTCCGGACACACCAATTGCCACAACGCGCGCCCGTTGAGCCGGTTCGAGTCGCGCGAAGCAGACGCGGATCGCATCGATCCACCATTCGGCTCGTTGCTCGCGGCTGCCGTCTTCGTCGGCGATCAACTCAAGTGACTGGCCGTGCGCAGCGACGACATGGCGCGCCTGATCGTCGTAGGCCAACAGCTTTACGCTTTGGCTGCCGACGTCGAGTCCGATGAAAAGACGCCCCCTGCCCGCGGTCATACGAACCACCTCGTTAACGAATTGTTAGCGCTATCAATTGATTCGTGCGGAAAAGCCACACTGGGAAGGAAATTTCGCAGCATCATGTTTCTAATAGGTATCCGGGATGCCCGGAGTCTAGCAGCGGCTTGGCAAAAAGCCTTGCTGCGGTGCGACGCAAATGTCGGTCACTACAGGGATCTCGTTCTTCTCACGAAACTTTCCGAGACCCGTGACCGCCGCTGCCAAGTGCGTGACTTGCAACCGCGTTGACCGTGTGCCGCCTTATCGACAAATCCCGGCTGTCGGCGGCCCCTGTGCATCCTCAAAATCCCCGCGAAAAATCTCATCGCCCTGCATCGGCGAAAACTCGCTGGTGTTCCCTGCTGCATCTACCGCCGTTGTGACCAACGGCAATACATTATTGCCATCATCCGATATGAGCATAAATGACAACAGTTGTTGCGCCTGACCTGAGTCGATAGTTGCACTGGCGAGCAAAGTGTCGCTGCCACCACCGCAGCTGCCCCGATAGAAATGCACAGTAATCGGATAAGTGGCATTGCCGGGCGCGGTGTCCACTTGCATCTGCAGTGCCACGGTGCTGCCGCCTTCATTGAGAAATCCCGGCGGTAATGTAATCACAGGAAAGTTTTGCAAGCGGTTTCCACCTAGTTCGTCGGCATCGCCTGAATCGTTTGGCGTACTCCCGACCGCAAGGCCGCCGGCTGCGTTGTCCAACGGGATGCCGCGATTGCCGTAAAAGCGGTTCAGTGGTGTCGCAACGCCCCGGCAGCTGTCGGCCAGGATACCGGCGCCGCCGCCATGCGCGATCAGATTGGCCTGCCCCGGCGCTGTGCCGCCGATCGCGAACGCGCAGATGTTGCCGCCAATTTGTAGGGTTGGCTGCGCCTGGCTTGGACTCGATGGATTCAAACCATTGCCTAAGGCGAGATTGCCAGTGACATCCGTGCCGAAATAATTGCCTTCGATCAAGCTGCCGCTGAAGTCCGCCGCAGTTTGCCCAAACAGGCGGACCGCTGCGAAATGCGTTGCGGAAATGATGTTGCGGGCGTTGGAGTCGCTGCCGCCGATCTGAGCATTGCGCAGCGGCACCGCTGAAGCGATTGCGTCGTTGGTGTTGCCAATCGCGGCGCTGCCTGCAGCATTGGTGCCGATCAGGTTGCCCTGAATGCGGACTCCATCAGAACCATTTATCGGAAAGAACGTCACTGCGCTGAACATGCCACTGATCACATTGCGTTGCTCGGGCAGCAGGCCGCCAATTTGATAAGGCCCCGGCCCTTGGATACGAACCCCGTTGCCGAGCCCGCCGCTGCCGACGAGTGAGGCCGCGTTGCCGCTGATGTTGGTTCCGAGATAGCAACCCTCGACCCTATGGGCGGAACTTCCGCCCAACATGATTTGCGAACCGAAGCGACTGATTGCCAGGCCGCGAACCACACTCACCGGTAGCGAAAAATTACTGCCGACGAGCGTAATCCCGGTTTGCTGCGCACCAGATTGAGTTCCAGGCCTAAGCTCGATCTTCAATGTGCTGTTCAACCCGCCCTCGGCCGGCGCGTTGGTGTTGACGCTGGCGCCGGTCTGGCTGAAACCGTCAATCACGACCTGCGCCTCGATGGCGGGCAAGGCGCTATCGCCCACGAGGATTCGCCAGTGTTGTGTGTCGAGCTGAAACCCGGGGTCAGTCTCGTCGATGTCAAATTCGATGATGTCTTGAGCGGGCGTCGCGTTGGCAGCGATGATCGCGGCGCGCAGCGAACAGGCACCACCGCTGCAGTCGTCAGCAGCAAGATCGCTGGTGCTATTGACGGTCAGCGTAGCGGACTGGGCACCGGCCGACAGCGCCGCGAAAATCACCAGCGTTTGGATTGGATTCAAAGACTCTCTCCTGTGTGGTGCGGCGTCAAAACCGTCGGGAACCAGCGCACGCTGTCCCATTGGACGTACGCTGTTGACGTCGAGAGCTGACATACCCCGGAGAAGAGGCTGAGTAGATGTCCATAGCGCGAGACTCGGCCCCTGACGGCCGGGCGGTAACCAAGCATCCTCAGAGCAAACCGCGCGGGTGCTCTCAATAACTCAGCAGATCGGCTCCGCCACAGAACAGCGTAATGCCTGCGACACTCCGGTGTTCGACAGCGATGGCCACTCTCAAAAGCCTCCGGTCATCGCTGATACAGAATCGTATCCGAAGCCGGCCGCGATTGCGCCGCATCACGGATCAACCGGCAGCGCTCATCGCAATGATGCGCTACCCACCAAATCCGCAGCGGAGGCGCGTGCGGCCGACACTCACACCCACGGCGGGTCAGTCTCGCGTTCGAAGTGCCGATGCTTGGCCAGCGCTTCGATGAACGCCTCTGCAGCACCGTCGACGCCATCGTCGAACACTAGAAAACCGGGGCCGCTTGCGTTGGGAACACCAGCCTTTGCGAGCAGCGCGGTCGAGTCGCCCAGGGCGAGAATGGTCTTGCAATGGCGATACTGATCCTTGATGAACTCCAACGCGCGACCGTCCTGCGCCAACGTCTTCGTCGCCGCCTTGCCACCGGGCAGCACCAGCGCATCGAACAGCACACCAGCATCGCTCGCCAGCGAAGCATCGGCATCAAGCGATCCATCCGCGACAGCGAACGGACCGATCCTCGGACCGACGAGCTTGGCCGTCGCACCGGCTGCACGCAGCGCAGAACCGATATGCTCGATAGCGCCCGCATCCGCGCCGTCGGCAACGAGGATCGCGATCCTGCGCGTGCGCACCGAACCATCGCCTGGAAACGCCGTCATCGACAACGCGGAAGAACGCAGCACCTCGGCCTGCGGCGGCTCGCTGATTGCTCTGGACATAGCGGCGGGCAGCGCGATTCCCAGTCCATTGGCCACAGCCTGAGCCAGTTCCTTCGAAACGTTGAGCAGCATCGACACGACGCGACTGCGAATCGCAGGCACCGTGACCTTGCTCAACTCGAATCGGAACGCGGCAATGATATGCGCCTTCTCCGGCTCGGACTGGCTGTTGAAGAACAGCGTGGCCTGGTTGAAATGTTCGGCGAAGCGCCCGGGCTTGCCGCGCATTTCGTCGTTCTGCACCGGTTCTGGAAACGAGACGAAGCCGGCGGCACCAACCTGGAACGGACAGCCGCCGCCCAGCGAGTTGGGCTCATAGGACACTTGGCCGCGGTGAATCGCCTGTCGGTGCATGCCGTCGCGCTGATTGTTGTGCACGGGTGCGATCGATGCGTTGATTGGCAACTCGTGGAAATTGGGACCACCCAGCCGCGACAATTGGGTATCGACGTAGGAATGGATACGGCCGGCGAGCAATGGATCGTTGGTAAAGTCGATGCCAGGGACCACGTGTGCAGTGCAATAGGCGACCTGCTCGGTCTCTGCAAAGAAATTATCTGGATTGCGATTGAGTACCATGCGCCCGATCGGCATGACTGGCACCAGTTCTTCGGGTACGAGCTTGGTGGCATCCAGCACGTCAAAACTGAACTTGTCCGCCTGCGCCTCACTGAACATCTGCACGCCGAGTTCCCACTCGGGGTATTCGCCCGCTTCGATGGCCTCCCACAGATCGCGCCGATGATAGTCGGGATCGGCACCCGAGATTTTTACCGCCTCGTCCCAGACCTGGCCATGCGTACCGAGCACCGGCGTCCAATGAAACTTCACCAGCGTCGACGCACCGGCTTCGTTTACAAAGCGGAAAGTATGCACGCCGAAACCCTGCATCATGCGGTAGCTGCGTGGAATGGCGCGATCCGACATCACCCACATCAGCATATGCGTCGACTCGGGCATCAAGGAGACAAAATCCCAGAACGTGTCGTGCGCCGACCCGGCCTGCGGCATGCCATGATGTGGCTCGGGTTTCACCGCGTGAACGAGATCGGGAAACTTCATCGCATCCTGGATGAAGAACACCGGAATATTGTTGCCGACCAGGTCCCAGTTGCCCTCGTCGGTATAGAACTTGACAGCAAAACCGCGTGCGTCACGCGCGGTGTCCTTCGAGCCGCGTTCGCCAGCGACGGTGGAGAAACGCACGAACACCGGCGTGATCTTGCCGGGATCGCTGAACAATGAAGCCCGTGTCACCGGTTCCAGGGATCCGTAGCATTCGAAGAATCCATGCGCGCCTGAACCCCGCGCATGCACAATGCGCTCGGGAATGCGCTCGTGATCGAAATGCGTAATTTTCTCGCGAAGAATGAAGTCCTTCAACAACGCCGGTCCACGCAGACCGGCCTTCAATGCGCTCTGATTGTCGCCGATGGGCACGCCCTGGTTGGTAGTCAGGCGTTGACCTGCGGCGTCTACGCGCACCCGGCTCAATGGCCCGACGGACGCGTTGACGCCTGCTTCGGCGGCGTCGCCACTCTTGTCGTTACTGTTCTGCTCCGACAACGTGCTGCTGCCGGTGGATGGCGACGACGACTCTACGCGCAATCCCTCTACGGGCTCGGTGCTTTCTGTCCCGTATTCACTGCGCTTGTTGCTGTTTTCCGGCATTGCCGCTGCCAACGTCTCGGCATCTTCGGCGCGGCGCGCCAGGGCATCGACTGCGTCGTCGTGTGTGGTTGCTTTCGCATTATTGCGCGCGGCGGACTTTGTGGCTGCGACTTTGGATTTTCCCGCCTTGGATTTTGCGGTGACATCTTGCTTTCTGGTGGCCATGTCCAGCTCCTGTGTGATGCATGCGTTGTCTGTATCGGTGCCAAGTGTTGTCTTTGCACCGTGTGGTGAATGGACGCGCAGCCCAACCCGCGCCGATAGTGCTGCTTTCGGTCATTGACGCTGGTTTGCGCCGTTGCCGTCGCCACGCTTGCCATCCTCGGCATCGTTACCCTGCCCCCGCGGCCGGCCCTCGTTCAGTTCGCGGCTGTCATCCGCCCGGCTGGGTGTGGAAGTTTTTGGGGCTGACTTGGGCACTGGCGCATTGACAGGATTCATCGGATTTGGCTGGCGGTTGGTCATTGCGCGCTCCTGGAAATCGTTCGACACCAGCCTGAGGTTATTGCCCCGGGTGAGTGCCGTCCGTTCGCAAAGACACCAACATCGAGCCGCATCGCATTGCCCGCCATACGACGACAAGACCCATATGGAATACGGCAGCTGTGTGCGCTTACAGTCGGCCATCGTGAACTGAGTACTTGTCGCGGTGTCGATCCACGGCGAACCGCTATCCTTGTGCGTCGGGGGGAATGTCCCCATCCAGGGGGCAGAGTGGAAGTTCAGCAGATAGTTTTCCTGGCGATCCTCGCGACTGCGTTGGCGCTGTTCGTCACCGAAAAACTTCGCGTCGACCTGACCGCAATGCTGACTTTGTTGGCCCTGGTCATCAGCGGCATCCTCGATGGCAAACAGGCGCTGGCGGGATTCGCCAGCGAGCCTGCAATCATCGTCGCCGCTGCGTTCGTGCTATCAGCCGGTCTTGCCAGCACCGGACTTACTGATCGCCTGGGCACCGCGATCGGACGCGCTGCAGCCGGCAGCGAGTGGCGCGCTGTTGCAGTCATTATTCCTGCGGTGGCCGTGTTGGCCGCGTTTTCACACCACCTGATGGTGACGGCGATGATGCTTCCAGTACTGATGCGACTGGCGCGCCAACAGAAATTGTCGGCCTCGCGGTTGTTGATGCCCATGTCGCTGGCTGCGTCTCTGGGCACGACCCTGACGCTGATCAGTGCGCCAGCGTTTCTGCTCGCAAATGACTTGCTGCGCCGGTCTGATGCCCCGGGTCTCAGCGTTTTTTCGATCACGCCGATCGGCGCTGCGCTGGTGGCGATCGGTCTGGTCTATATGCTGGTGGGTCGTCGGCTTTTGCCGAAACACACGGGGATTGCCGATAGCGCCGACTACCTGCAACTTGACCGCTACTACACCGAGTTGATGGTCGACGAGAGGTCGCTGTGGGTGGGTAGAACTTTCAACGATTTCAAAACGCATTACGGCGGGCGTCTGCTGGTGGTTGACTGGTTGCGCGATGGCACCCGTATTGGACGACGTCGCCCGGGTGCTTTGCTCGAGGCACGCGACGTATTCCTGGTGCGGGCGTCGCCGGACGAGATTTTGTCCATACGCGACGAGCCCGGACTATCGTTGCACGCAGTCGCAAAGTATGGCGATGCCCGAACGAATACCGCATCCAATGAACTGCTCGGAGAGGAGGAGCTGGTGCAGGCGGTTGTCGGCCCCGGCTCGGCATTTGCCGGGCAAAGCGTCAGCGACATTGATTTCCTGCGCACCCAGGGTGTGGTCGTGGTCGGGCTATGGCGCAAGGAAGGCTGGATACGCGAGGAGCTGTCGCAGGTGCAACTGCGCGAGGGTGACATGCTGGTGCTGTGGGGACGCAAGGCGCAGTTCAGCGAACTGGCTGCGCATCACGGCATTCTGATGATGGTGCCGTTTACCGGAACGCAACGTCAACGCCATCGTTGGCCGATGGCGCTGGGCGTCATGACGATGGCTGTCGTCGCCGCGGCTACCGAGCTCTTGCCGACGCATATCGCATTCCTGGCCGGTGCAGTCGCAATGGTGATGACGCGCTGCATCGATCTTGAGCAAGCCTACCGATCGATCGACGTGCGCATCTTCGTGATGATCGCCGGCGTCATTCCACTGGGCATTGCGATGGAAAGCACCGGTACGGCTCGGTTGTTTGCCGGTCTACTGCTGCGTCTGGTTGCGGACTGGAACGCGCTCTATGTACTGCTCACCATGTTCGCAGCGGCTGCGTTGCTTACGCAGATATTGTCCGATGCCGCCACCACAGTGTTGCTGGCACCTGTAGCCATTGTCATCGCGCAGGTCCTGGATCTTCCACCAACACCGTTCGTCGTATGTACCGCGCTGGGCGCGGTGGCATCGTTTCTCACTCCCATCGGTCATCATGGCAATCTGCTGGTTCTCACTCCCGGGCGCTACACCTTCGGTGACTTTCTGCGCGTCGGCATTCCACTCACTCTATTGATCGCGCTGACCTCGGCATGGTTGTCGCGTTGGCTGTGGCTGGGCGGAGCGCTGATTCCCTGAGTCCCTGTCGCTTAAAGCACGAGCGCGCAGTGCCATCGCTCAAAAGGCGCAATGCCCGATTCCATGAAAATTTCCATCGCTTTGCACGGCAGTTGCTCGGCGGCTTCCTGCAACGGTGCAGCTTTAACGCGGCAGTACTCAACGAAACCCTCCTCATTGCAACGAATTGCGATGCGAGCCTTTGCGATATGACCAGCACTCGAGTCGTTGGCCCGCGCCTTGCATGCAGTGCTCTGATCGATCAAGACTATCCACAGGTAAAGGACAACACTATGAGTTATGCCACCACAGTTGTATCTCGCCCTTCGCTGGCGTTGTTGTCCAGTGAGCCATGGCGTGCGGCAATGGAGTTTATGTCGCTCAAGCTGCGACGAAACAAGCCCACGGCCACCGGCGATGGCCACCCCGTCATCATCTTTCC
Source organism: Lysobacterales bacterium (assembly GCA_031391205.1). GTDB lineage: Bacteria > Pseudomonadota > Gammaproteobacteria > Xanthomonadales > Ahniellaceae > 0-14-3-00-62-12. Next base: position 36,322 of record JANMUE010000172.1, read on the forward strand.
CGGATTGGCCACAGACGCGAAAGCCGTGGCGCCGTTGCTGCGCCATTGCAAGGCGCTCGGGTACGAGGCGATGGATTGGGGCCGGGGATTCAATCGAGGCCCGCAAGGTGACGTCGACGCATGGACCAAAGAACTGGCAGACGATATCGCAGGCCTGATCTCGCCATTCCGACGCAAAGCAACGTTGATTGGCTGGAGCCTGGGCGGCATGTACGCACGTGAAGTCGCCAAGCTCATCACACCGCGCATACGCCAGGTGATCACCATCGGGACGCCATTCAACGCCACCGCCGATCACACCAACGCAGGCTGGGTGCTACGCATGCTGAATCGCGACGGCCCTACCTTTGACATTGCCCTGTCACGCCAGCTCAAGAAAGCGCCAGGCGTCCCGACCACTTCGATCTACAGCCGTCTGGACGGGATTGTTGCGTGGCAGACGTGTTTACACGCAACCCAATCCGCCACCGTCCAGGATATTGAAGTCGACGGCAGTCATATCGGCATGGGCTGGAATCCGAAGGTGATGGCGGTCGTGGGAGACAGACTCGCGCAACCGATCAAGAGTTGGCAACGCTACGACTCCTGTCGCGCTGCGTAGGCCCGCAACCAATTCCCTGTACTGGAACCTCTGAATAAGTCATCACTTCGACTTCGCCTGCAGCTTATCGGTTGCCACATTTTGGCTTTCAACGGCGGAGCCGGAAAAACCAAGGTTTTCGCCCCGTGACTCCAGGGGGCTGTCGCGGAGCGGGACTTGTTCAGAGGATGGCGTTCGTCGTGGCTTGCCAACCTCTCCGGGGTTACCGTTGAATCCGGGCTGCAACATTTTCGGTCGCAATGCAGCATATCAATGCCGCGGATGAAAATGAGGGCGCGGCATTCCGAAGCTGTCGCTCACTGTGGAGCGTTAGAACCGCGGTTGCTGCTGCCGAGTACCAATTCATCGACGAAGATATACTTACGTGCGCCTTGGCGTCTGCGTGCCCTGGGCGAAGCCATTGCTCCGTTCGCCGTCGGGCATTTTGCGACACCAAACCCTGACTGCTGATGCGATCTGCAAATGTCGCCGCACGACGCGCGATCATGCCGGCGCATTGCATCAGTCGAAAACGCCGCAGAAGCGGACCTGGCAAGCAATCAGACAAGTTGGCATTGAATGTGCGATATCAAATCGCGCATGTGTTGCCGACAGACGGCTCGCGGCGATTCCCACAGACTAAGGAGCAAATTACATGTCCAGCCCGAAGAATTCGTACTCGAACCATTCGTTGCAAGGGGGCGCCACAGCAGAGGCTCAATTCGCGGCATCGCAGTTGTATGATTTCGAAGACGACGGTAGCGATGATGGCGACGATGGCAACGGCTTCGCAAAATTCGGCGATGATGTCGGTGTCGACATCTATGACGATTTTGACAACGAAGAGCTGCTGCCTCATGTTGACGCAGTGCTCAATTTCGACGATGTCGAAACGGACATCGAGCGTCTGTTCGCGGCGGGCGGACTGAGCTGGCATTTCGAGCGTGAAGTAGATTCGCACGCGCCTTGACGCTGCTGCAGGTCGGTTGGATATGAGTACTTCAACGAGCGATGCGGTTGAATCCGAAACGGTGCGCATCGCTTCAGACTGAGGCATCGGTCTGGCCTGAACCGCTCGCATCCATGCGAATGCCATCGCCGCAGCGGTTACTGGCAGCGCACAATCGGCAGCAGCACCACCGTGTGGCCGCATTGCGTCAGCGACCCGCGAAAAGATCGAGAAATAGTTTCTGATTTTGCGGGTTGGCCACCGACCATGCGGTCAAGTTCGCCAGCAGATTGAGTTGGGTCGCGGTCAATTGGGTGCGGAAGGTGCTGTAGTGCGGAAAGGCATCGAAAGACTTGGGGTCATCGAAGTCTCCCAGAATAGCCCGCACGTCTGGACTGAGTGCATCGTAGAATGTACGCACACGATTGGTGTAGGACCAGACGACGCCGATCTTCTTGTCGCCAGTAACGCCAAACCAGCGATTGCGCACGGTCTCCAGATCCAGACGCAGCACGGCCGGACAGAGATTGACGCCTGCCTTGATCACGCTGTCAGTCGCGCCCAGCGATGCCGGATCGTTGGTGTTGCCGGTGACCGCCCAGAATCCCTTGAGCAGCTCGGCAAAGTGCTCAGACCTGAAGACCTGGTTGTTCTGGAACTCGCGTCCCGCCGGGTTTGCCGCGCCCGCATACAGCCGATAGCCCTGACCCTGCTGCCAGGGCTGATACCCGAACAGCACAGCCATCTGACCATCCAGCAACACTCGCGTGCCGGGAATTTCGTTGCCTTGTGCATCGAACATCCCCAGCGAGCAGGCCGCCATCGGCTGGCTTGAGGTCACGAAGGAAATCACCCGATCGATGTCTCCATACGAAAGCAGGCTCGCTATGCCGGTGTTCTCCAGATCACCGCCATCGGCAAACCGGGTCGGCTGGATGCCGGCTGCAGGTGTGGCGTCCGATACCGGCCAATACAGATACTCCGGTGTCAGATCGCGGATCTCGTCCAGCCACGATTGCAACTCGGACTTGGCCCAATCGCGCGCGGCGTTGTCGCGGCTCGCCACTTCCAACAGCGGATGCTTCAGAAATATCTTCGCGCGTTCCGCATGCTCGATGGGCAACATTTTTTCCACCCACTCGATGATGTCGTCGAGCGCCGCGATGATTTCATCCAGTAGCTTGTCGACATCGGCACGCCACATCGCGTACAGATTCTGCAGCACCTCTGCGTAAAAAGCGCTGCTGGTGCCGACGATGTCCATCAGACTGAGCTGACGGGTCTGCTCGACCTGTACATCCGCACCGGAAGCCGAATTGAGCGTGGAATTGAAAGCGAACGACGTGACTCCACCGCCGCCGACGTCGCGACCATTGGCGTCGGTACCTTGCGGGAGACCGAATATTCCAGTGCTGAATGCAGTCGCCTGCACTGGTGCCATGGCGTCGAAGTCGGTGCCCGACTCTTTCAAGAACATCGCCATATTGCAGACCAGGAACGGTCTGCGGCTGCGCCCGGCCCCGCTGGAAAATAAATTCGCAGCCTCGACCGACAGACCCGGATTCGGGCTGGTCACATCGCGTTGAAGCGTGCTTTGATCGAAAGAGAACAACGATGTCGGCGACAACTGACGGCTATGCTGGAATAGACCGTATGGCTTGAGAATATGCAGCGCGATGGCCGTCTGCCAAAGAAGCGGCACCGGCACCTTGACGAACTCATGCAACAGCAGCACCTCGATCGCCAACATGACCGGACTGAATGATGGCGACGAAATGCTGTTGCCGATGTTGCCGTGCGGCAGCGAATCCAGAGTTTCAGCCTGGCTATGACCAGCGGTTTTGCTAGTGACCAGGCGACCTGGATCGGATACCAGCTCGTTCAAATAGGCGTCGTCGGATACACCGGATGTCAGGTACTCGAACGTCACGCCCAGCCACGACCCACCCGAAACGGTAGACAGCGCCCGTGCCTGACTGATCAGGTCCTGACCATCGGAAGTCTTTAGGCTGCGCAAGGCACGCAACTGCCCCATGGCGCCGGTGAGCGCACGCGACCCGCCACCGCAGAGGCAGACACCGACGTTGCCCGGCGTAGCACCCATATCGGCAAACTGCGCCACGGTCATCGGCGCGCCAATCGTGAGACGCGCATTCCATGACGTGGCGGCGGGCGGCGGATTGGAGCCGAACAAGCCTTTTATCCAGGCCCATAGCCTTTTCAGCCAGTTAAACATTTGCCACTCCCCTGTTCTGCCGCCGACTCACCTTTCACTGTGTAAGGCTCGGAAACAGGCGGGTGGATAATCTCGTTCCGGGCCAGTCCAAGTACTGGCATATAGCCACGGCATGCCGTGCGAGATCAACCCGTCGATTTAGACAGGTTGGAAACTCCTGAAATGAATCACTACATCGTCTTCGCAGCGTTGCCCCACGAAGCCCCTGCGATCGAATCGGTCCATTGATTCGACCGCGCAGTGCTTCATTCTTCGAATCCGTTGGCAAACAGCAACAGGCTTCCCGATGGGGTGACAGCACCATCAAGCTCGCGCAGGAAGGCAAGCAAGGCATCCTGCTCTCCCAGCGGCCGCGCCAGCAACCGCCGATGCGACTGGGCCTGCCCGAGATGGCCGGCATTCGCCACCAGGATTTCATCAATGCTGACGTACCAGTTGTTGGTCAAGAACTCGATCGTATTGCTGGTGCCTGGGCTCAGCGCCACTCCTTCGATACGGTACCTATCCCAGTTGGTTGAACGCCAGCTCGGATCGTTGTTCGTGGCCGGCAACGCGACGCCGGGAAGATCAACGCCGTTGACACGAATGCCCAGCGCCTGAGTCTGCGCGCCACTGCGGGAGTTGCTGTAGCGAACCTCGATGGCGCCAATACCACCGCTGCCACCGTCAACATTGGCGAAACTCAGGCGTTCCCCGAGGGCATCGAGATGCACAAACGCGCGGCCGCGTACGCTGTCGTCATTGTTCAGCTCGACATAGGTATTGCTGATACTGGCGCCCCCGGAGATCTGGCCATTTTCAGCTGCAAGCGTGATGCCACCGGTGACGCGAAATACGTCGGCCAGAGTCGTCACTGAGCCGTCGTGAAAGTAAGGTGCCGTGGCCCAGACACCACGCAACGTTGGCGTATCAATACCGCTCAACGGGCCGCCCAGACGCTGGCCGGAACTGGCGCGCAGGCTGCCGACATTGTGCAGCGTGCCACCGGGCAGAATGCTGTCGGTCAACTCTGGAAGCGAATGGCAATCAGCGCAACCCTCGCTTAGAAACACCCCCTCGCCCGCGATGGCCGCAGCAGAATATCCGCCATTGGCAAGACGGAACGGACTTCTGCGGATGGCACTGTGATCCAACGAAGTCACGTAGGCAGAAAGCGCATCCAGATCAGGGTCGAGTCCGGCTTTGGCCAGCCCGAGCGGTGGGGCCGTAGCGGCGTATTCAGCGTCATCCAAAAAACCCTGCCCGCCGAAGAACAGACGGATATCAGCTTCGAAATCCTGGATCTCGTCGAAGTTACCGGACCAATGCACATTGCCCTGCCCGACACCGGAGCGGCCGTGCAATGTGGTGGTGTTACGAAGTCCCTCGCCACGTCCAGTGAAATCCCAGACGCGGCCGTCGTCTCCGGCATCGACATGGCAAGTCGCGCAGGACAGATATCCCTCGGCACTCATGCGCGGATCGCCAGCGTCGTAGAACAGTCGCTTGCCCTGAACAACGACGGGCGCCAGTGTCTCGGTGGCGACCATGTCGACTTCAAGCTGGGCGTTCTGCAGCGCCCCGGTCCGGAACAACGCGTCGGTTTCCAGCACGCTAATGCTGCGGCCCATGAAGTTATGCACGAAGCTGCGTCCCGTATTCGCATCGGTACATATCCCCTGTGGCGCCGCGCCAGTGTCGATGCGGGTCACCAGTGCGCCCAGCCCGGTATTGCTGTCCATCGCCAGAGCATCCAGCACCATCACCTCATTCATGCCTTGCAATGTGACCAACAGATAGTCGCCCAGCGGCGAGAACGCCACACCGCTGCTGGAATCGCTGTTGTCAAGATCCACGCCGCGACGAAAGCCGGCGTTTGGCGATCCAGCTGCGGGATCCAGCTCTACCAGCAGATTGCGCACCGTGTTGTCCTCATCCAGATCCTGGCTGGCATGAATCAATAGACCGCGTTCGCTGTTGGGCTTGTTGGCAGCGATATATGCACGTCCGCTACGCGGAGAGATTGCAGCTGCAGCCAGATAGTTGGCGACGCCACGACCACTCGCAGTGGTATCGCGACTTTCATCATTGCCGAATTTTGGAATACGCAGCGTGCGTGTAAGCCCCATGGTCGCGGCGTTGATGTCCCACACCTCGCCGTGATGCTGCGGCGACAGGAAACGTGTCACCAGCACCTGGTTTCCGTTGGCCGAAATCGCCACCGCACGGGGTTCGCGTCCCAGCGCCAGCACGCCGGTCTGCTGGCGCGTGGCGACATCGTAACGGCGCAGCTCACCACGGCTGCGCAGCGAAACGAAGGCCTGTGTGCCGCCCGGTGTGACAGCTACGCCGAACGGACCGCTGCCATAGCCGGTATCGATCTCCCCGATCTGGGCACCGTTGGCTTCATTGAGCACGCGAATTCGATCATCGTCCTCACAGGCGATCCAGATCTGACCCGATGGCGTGCGCGCAAGGCTGCGGGGATGGTTGCAGGTGGGGTACTCGGCAAGCTTTATGTGCGTGTCGGCATTCAGCACGCTGACGGTATCGCTATCGGGATTGACCGCCCAGACGCGGCGCCCGAGCACATCACAGAGAATCGGCGCACTCGCCGTTGGTCTCGCCACCGGCAACGCATCCACGACAGTCACAGTGATACTGCGGCCGGCAATCACGCCGGCAGGGTCGCGTACCTGCACGCCTACCCGATAGTGCCCGGCGCTGACGTAACTGCGACCCACTGAGACGCTCGCCGACCACGCGGTCTTGGGTGTGCCGTCGCCGAAATCAAATCGATATTGCAGCGCATCGCCGTCAGGATCGCTGGCAGTCGCCAGCAACGTCAGATTGGCGCCAGGCGCGACTGGATACGGATTCGCCACCAAGGAATCGACTTGCGGCGGACGATTGCCACCTACCGCACCACCGGTGGAAAAAGTGAACACATACGTCGTCATCGCATTGCCGGCTGCATCGCGAATGCCGTCCAGACGCACCTCGTAGGTGGCGTCGATATCCAGCAAGGCATTCGGTTGAAACGTAAACACATCATTGAAGCTGAAGGCCCAGCGCCCGGCCAGCGGCGCTCCGAAGCTGCCTGGCCCCAACACACGTCGCAGCATGAACGTGCTGCCGTTGACGATGGATAAGGTATCCAGCGTCTCATGAATCAACAGACTGACCGGTGCACCCCGCGGATAATTGGTTTGCCCGGTGCGCGGGATATGGAAGGCGACGCTGGGCGGGCGCAGATCGGGCGCGGCCTGATGCGCAAAAATTGCCATCGCCTGACCCGAACCACTGCCGCCGGTGATCAGCAGATTCCCCAGCGGCAGTGCGAACTGACTCATGTCGATATCGTTGGACAGACTGGCGAACTGGTGCACTGACTGACGTGTACGCATGTCGATCTTGTGATCGCCGATGAAGGCGAACTCGTCCTGAAACTGCGCGTACATCGCGCCGGATGACTCACTCGGCCTGGGCAGCGGCACATCGGCGACGAAACGCAGATCGCTGGGATCACTCGCGTCAACGACGCGCATGCCATTACCGCCATTGTTGTAGGGAAATACGATGTACAGCGCGCCGTCGTTACCCCAGACCTCTGGCCAATAACCGCCGGGCCCACCGTGGCGCAATACATCCAGCAGCACTGGCTGTGTGGGGTCGCTGACATCGTAAGTGGCGACACCGGAGCGACTCTGATCGGAAGCAAAGATCAGCAGATTGCCGATCAGAAAAGGATGCCCGATCACACCGGTCAGCCCCAGGTGATCCCAACTCGATTGAAGCTGACTGCCGGGGAATCCGGGCGGACCATTGGTGTAGATCTGGGCATTGCCGGAAATCGCGCCATAGCTCCACCAGGTATCGGAAACAAACCAGGGCTGCGACAACACACCGCGCACACCGGCACCTAGATTGCCTGAGGCCATTCGCGTCACGCCCGGCACACCCGGCTGCGCACGGAACGACCACGGTGCCTCGGGCGGCCAATCCGCGCCGATCACCAGGAACGGCCCGGCGGAGCCGTTCTGCATGTTCTGACCGACGTGCAGATAGCCGTGCGCATTCACCGGCATCGGCGTGGTGCCGAGGCTACCCAGCGCATTCGCTGGCGCATTGATGATGATGCGCGGATCGTCAGGGTCCATCAGGTTCCACATCCGCGTCTGAAAATTCGAACCGGGCTGGCTGGACGGCACCTCGGGCACGGAGAACAGCACGCCGTTATGCCAGGCCAGGATTGCCATGCGTCCGTCGGCAAAGGCGATCGGTCCGGCGATCAACTCGCCCTGGTTGCGCGCGATATTTGGAAATCCGGTTCCTGTCGGCCATTCGGTGGTGGTCTGCGCCAACGCCGGCGTCATCAATGCCAGCAAATACCACATTGTCCAAAGAAGCATCCGCCTCATCATGGCCCCACCTCCACGCCTATGGAAATCCTGAAGCTGCATACGGATAACACTAAGGGAAACGACATAACAAGATTCCGGTCAGCGTGTCGCTTACTCCCCGCATACCCTAGAGCGCCGCCGGGCATTTTGCCGGCCGCTGCCCAGCACTGCATTGCGATCTGCATGTTACAGCGTGATGCGCGCATGATCGCGGCAGGGCATCGCATCGACAGAAACATGGTTGTGGCGGCCTTCCAAAACAGTCTGGCGAGTTGGCATTGAATGTGCGTTGTCGAATTTCGCACGTGCCGCCGGCAGGCGGCGGCTGGCGACAATTTCCACCGACGAAGGAGCAGATAACATGTCCACCCCGAAGAATTTGAGCCATTCGTTGCAGTCCGGCGCTGAGGATGACTACTTCCCTGCATCTGAGCTTTATGATTTCGGAGATGACGAACACTACGACGACGATGATGACAACACCTTCGCACGGCTCGGTGTCGAAGTCGGTATCGACATCTATGACGACGGCGGCGACGAAGAAGTTTCGCCGCATGCCGGCGCGGCATATAGTCTGGGCGACACCAAGACGGACGTCGAACGGCAATTCGCGGCCAGTGGATTGAGCTGGCGTTTCGAGCGTGCAACCGACGCTCATGCCGTCTGAGCGTGTGGCAGGTCGTGCAAGTGCGAGCGGTTCAAAGAGCAGCGCAGCCAACAGCGAAAGCGATTCCCGCCACCGCACGGTGGCGCAACGCCTGCAGCCCGACTTCCTGCCGTTAGTACGATCTGCCGTGATGGTGATGCCGCGCATAGGTTGTGCGGGTTGGAGCGTTCCAGCGCAGCATCGTCATCGGTTCGGCGAAGGCGTCGATCTGCTGAAGCGTTACGCGACGCGATTCAACGCAGTGGAAATCAATTCCTCGTTCTATCGGCCGCATCTGGCCAAAACTTACGCCCGCTGGGCAGCCACCGTACCCGACGATTTCCGCTTTGCAGTCAAAATGCCAAAAACCATCACGCATCAGGCCAGACTGTACGCCGACGCGTCACCGCTGCTCGCCGAATTTTTCGATCAAGTGAGCCTTCTTGGCAATAAACTCGGCGCGGTGTTGATACAACTGCCACCGAGTCTGAAGTTGGATCACGGCATCGCCTGCGCCTTTTTTGCGCAGTTGCGTGGCCAGTTCAACGGCTCAGTGGTATGCGAACCCAGACACGCAAGCTGGTTTGACCCGGCCGCCGATGCCGTCTGCCAACAGTATCGCGTCGGGCGCGTGGGCGCTGATCCCAGCAAGAACGAAAATGGCGGCAGGCCCGCGGGATGGATGTCGTTGCGCTATTGGCGCTGGCACGGCTCACCCCGGATGTATTACAGCGCCTATGATGATGCCCGGCTGCACGACCTCGCCGCGGACGCTGGCGCAACGACTACTGCCGGCAACAGCTGGTGCATTTTCGACAATACCGCCGCGGGTCATGCGGTGGCTGATGCACTGAAGCTTCAGGAATTGTGCAGCAGGATGATTTTCGACAAGCGGTCCACAGCGTGCCGCGTAAATGCCTGAAGGCCCGTCCATCGTCATTCTGCGCGAACTGGCTCAGTCCTTCGTTCGCAAGACTGTGCGTGTCGCCGAGGGCAATAGCAAAGTGGATCTCCATCGCATGCACGGCCGCCGCGTCGTTGCCTGCCGCAGCCACGGCAAACATTTTCTGATCGAATTTTCGGATTTCGCGATGCGTGTACACCTGCTGATGTTTGGCACCTACCGCATCAATGCACGAAAGGATTCGGCTGCGCGTATGCGTTTGGCATTCGACAGCGGCGAAATCAACTTCTATACCTGTTCGTTGAAATATATCGAGGGTGACCTTGATGACGCGTATTCCTGGCAGAACGATGTCATGTCGGACGAATGGTCGCCGCGGCTGGCCCGGCGCCGACTGATGGAGCATCCAGGACGGCTGATCTGCGACGTGTTACTCGACCAAAATATTTTCGCGGGCGTCGGCAATATCATTCGTAATGAAGTGCTGTTTCGTACCGGGTTGCACCCGGAAAACACAGTGGCTGCTCTGCCGTCACGCAAGCTTGGCGAACTGATCCGTCAGGCGCGCCTCTATAGCTTCGACTTCCTGCAATGGAAAAAAGATTTTGTTGTACGCAAGAACTGGAAGGTGCACACACGCGGCATCTGCCCGCAATGCGGACAAAAATTGCGGAAGACTTATCCCGGAACGACCGGGCGGCGCAACTTCGCCTGCCCGCAGTGCCAAGTGCTTTATCCCAACAAGACCGCGCATCGCGTCGTTGAAGGCTAGACCCGCATGAAGTATGCCGTGACTCTGAACAAACACGGAGCCGGCCGGTTTATTGCAGGCGGCGCGAACGCCTCGCTGCGACGCGCGCTGCAGGTTTCTTCGCTACGCCACCCTCAGAAGGTTTTGCAATGCTATGGCGTTTGGGTGCAGGAGTTTCCGCATCAAGATGGTCAAGATTCTGTCGCAGTTCCGAAAGGCCTTCCCATGGATCGGACTTCCGCTTGGCCAGACGGGCCGGTACGTTTGCCAGAGTGAACGCAGCAGCGGATTGCACGCGCGACAGCTCGGTCCACGTCAGTGGCGTCGCCACGGGTGCGCCTGGTCTGGCGCGCAGCGAGTATGAAGCGACGCTGGTGGCGCCGCGGCCGTTGCGCAGGTAGTCGATGAAGATGCGGCCATCACGCCGGCTTTTGGTGGCGGTGGCAAGGTATTTTTCCGGTTCCATCAGCGACAAGGTCATGGCGAACGACTGCGCAAATGGTTTGGCGGTCGTCCAGGCGACTGGCGGATGCAGCGGTACAACCACATGCAGTCCCTTGCCACCAGAGGTACGCACAAACGATTGCAGCTTTATCTGCGCAAGCATCTCGCGGACTTTGCGTGCCGCCGCGCGCACTGCCGCCCATTCGACTCCTGAGCCCGGATCCAGATCAAATACGAGCAAGTCGGCGACGTCGGGCGCATCGGCTTTGGCACCCCAGGGGTGGAATTCCAGCGCGTTGAACTGCACCAGTTGCATCACCGCTGCGGCGTCGCGCACAACCAGGTAATCGCCGCGCTCGCCGGAGTTTTCCTTGATACGGACATGATCGACACCTTCAACGCCACTGATTTCGTGTTTCTGGAAGAAACAATGCCCTTCGATTCCGCCCGGACAACGGATCAACGATAGTGGCCGATCGACGATGCCTGGCAGCAGATGCGGCATGACGGCTGCGTAGTAATCGGCGACCTGCTGCTTGGTGATGCCATCACCGGGGAAAACGACGCGCTCCGGATGTGTCAGCGCGACCTCAGCAGACGCGCTACCTGCCCCCTTTCTTCGCGCTTTGGCTGGTGCAGCGTCATGGTTCATAAGGTCATCGATGTCTTTGTCCATACGCACCGCCTTGAGAGAAGGTTGCCGCAGCAGGCCATTGCTGCCGCGGCCACGGCTGTGAACGTCGACCACGAACAGCGGCGCGAACCAGCGCGCGGAGCGCAGATCGGTGTCGTTGTCGGGAACCAGCACCGTCGGCGCCTTCTGGCCGCCGTCGCCAATATGCTCGGAGAGCCGATCGAGCTCGGCATCGGATAGGCCGGACCCCATCTTGCCGGCGTAGACCCAGCCGCTGCCGGCCTTGTGTCGCGCTAACAGCAATGCGCCCAGCCCACGCCGACTGCCTTTGGGTGCGGTAACGCCGACCACCGCGAACTCCTCACTATCCAGCTGCTTGCTCTTGCGCCAATCGCTGCTGCGGCCGGCGTGGTATGGAAGATCCGCACGCTTGGAGAGGATGCCCTCGAAACCCTGCATGGTGGCTAGCCTGAAGGCTTCCTCGCCGTCGCCATCGATATGCGAGCTCAGCGCCAGATGGCGCGGCGGCTTGGCCAGCAATTGCGCCAGCAGCATCTTGCGATCGCGCAGTGCACAGGACTGCAATGACATCCCGTCGATGTACAACACGTCGAACAGCACATAGCTCAGTGCAGCCGCACGCTTGCCGGACAGTGTCGCCTGCAGCGTCGAGAAATCGGCCTGGGTACCTTTCAGCGCGATCAGCTCGCCATCCAAATGCGCTTCGTGCAATCCAAGCTGCTCAAGCGCCGCGACGATGTCCGGAAGTTTGTCGGTCCAGTCCAGTGCATTGCGTGACCACAGCGATACACGGCCCGCGCGGATCACCGCGCTGATCCGGTAGCCGTCCCATTTGATCTCGTGCAGCCATTGCGCGCCAAAGGGTGGTGACGGCATCAATGTGGCGAGCTGCGGCTCGAGCAATTCGGCCGGCAACCGGGACGGCCTGGCGCCATGAAATTTAGCGGCACGCTTTGCCCAATCGGCGCGCGCGCGCGCCTTGGGGTTGGGCACCGTCTTTGGCTTGGCCGGTTTGGCGGCCACACGTCGCGGCGATCGTTTAGCGCTGGCGCCAGCGGTGGGCGGCGGCATGTCGTCGAGCAGGTCGTCAGCTTCATGCTTGCTGGCGTAGTGGTCGTCATCCTTGACCAGCAGCCATTGCGGTTTGCGCGCGGCTCCGCGCGTACGGATCAGGTGCCAGCCACCCTTGAGCTTGCTGCCGAACAATTCGAAACGCAGATGCCCCTTGCTCAATTGCGCATCCATGTCGCCATCGCTGGACCAGACACCGCTGTCGAAGATCGCGACATGGCCGGCGCCATACTGGCCCGCTGGAATCAAGCCCTGGAAACTGGCATAGGCAAGCGGATGGTCCTCGACTTCAGCGGCAAGCCGCTTCACCGAAGGATCGAAACTCGGACCCTTGGGCACCGCCCAACTGCGTAGTGCATTGCCGACCTGCAGGCGAAAATCGTAATGCCTGTGGCTGGCGTGATGCAGCTGCACGACAAAGATCGGCCGCGCCAACCGCACCGGACGCGCCGAATCGGCGGGCTCGCGCGTTTTGTCGAAGCGCCGCTTTCGCGCATATTCCGAAAGGCTCATCGCGGCGACTTCGGTGGCCTACGCGGTCTTGCGGTTTTTCGCGGCTGCGGCAGGTGCCTTCTTCGCCGCAGGCTTGGTGGCAGTCTTTGCCGGTGATTTTCTGGTTACCGCCTTTTCTACCGTCTTCTTCGCCGGCGTGCGCTTATTGGTCGCCAGGCTTTTCTGCAGCAGCGACATGAAGTCGACGACATTGGTGCTCTTGTCCTCAGCGGGTTCCTCGTCATCGACGGGACGTTTGCTGATCGCGCCGACTTTCTTCATGCGCCGCGCGATGACGTCGTGCAGGCGTTTGCGGAACTCGTCGCGATAGTCGCCGGGCTTCCACTCGCCGGACATCGATTCAATCAACTGCACCGCCATCTTCAACTCCTGCGCGGAGATACGGTAGTCGCTGACGTTGCCCTCGGGGAGTTTGTAGTCATCCGGCGCCACCAGCTCTTGCGGGTAGCGCAGCAACAGCAGCACCAGCGCCTTGCCCTGAGGCATTACGGCGGCAAGGTACTCGCGGGTGCGGATCACAACGCGGGCAATGCCGACCTTCTTCGTCGCGACCAGGGTTTCGCGCAGCAGCACATAGCCTTTCTCAGCCTTCTTGCCCGGCACGAGAATGTAGGGCTTTTCGAAGTACTGCGGGCTGATCGCATCAAAGTCGACGAACGCCTCGACCTCGACCGACTCGTGGCTTTCCGGCGCCGCCGCCTTGATATCTTCGGGCTCCAAAATGACATAGCTGCCCTTGTCGTACTCGAAGGCCTTGACGATTTCCTTCCACGGCACTTCTTCGCCAGTGTCGGCATTGACGCGTTCGTAGCGTATCGGCGCCTTGTCACGTGCATCCAGCATGCGGAAGTGGATATCGGTGCGCTTTTCGCCCGACATTAGCGAGACCGGTACGTTCAGCAGTCCGAACGACAGGGTTCCAGTCCAGATCGGTCGTGGCATAGTGCGCTCCAGCTCTCATCGGGGTAGACGGATATCTGGCGCAAGTTTCGTGCCGACAGAATGCGACGCGTGCAGGAACGAATCTGCGGGATTTAGCGTTGGCTAATGCGCTGATCTACATAACGAATCGTGCAGTACTGCGAAAGATGCTGGCTACATGCATTCAATCTGCACGGCGCGGATCTCGATGGCTGCGCATTCACTGTCGGCCACATCCGCGAGTCTCGAATCCCGGACCTGAATCACAATAACTGCGTGACCCAATCGAGGCTGTAAGTATTTACAGGTATATACACTAACCCAAACTTGGTTAGCCTGTTTGCCGAAGCCATCCGGTCGGATGGCAACATCAAGGACGGAACTTCATGGACAGTCAGCTTCGCCTGCTCGCTCTCTCTGCGAAATTTCTGCGTGGACGCCTCGCTAAGGCGGCGCTGGCGTGCACGTTGACCGCCGCACTCGGTGCCTGCAGCTCCAATGATCTTCCCAGCGCCAATGCATCGCTGGCGGCCACGGTGCCAAACGTACGCGCACATAGTGCCGACAAGAAGGAACGCACCGAGCAGAGGCAGGCCGAACGCAACGCATTGAAGATGGCCAATGCCGCCTATCAGGGCAACCGCATCGTAACGCCTGTAGGCGATAACGCCCTGGAGCATGCATTGCGGGCGCGTCAAGCCAATGCCGACAGTGCCGGTGCCAGCGAGTTGCTGACCGACATCATGCCGCTGGTCACCACCCAGGTGCAGGCAATGATCTCGGCACGCCAGTTCGTTGAGGCGGACCGCGTCATCGCCCTGCTGCAGAAGGCACACCCCAATTCGTTGACTACGCTGAGCCTGAGTCGGCAGTTGACCAGCGCGTCGCGCCCCGTTTCGGTCAACGCCATCGCCAGCAATTCACGCTAGTCGTACCGACCTCAATCGTAGGCTGGCGCGGGGTTGCCACGGGTAACCCCCACGCGAGCCGCCAACGAGGGGGGTAAGCAGGGAAACCCCACCCA
>JANMUE010000277.1:0-2006 GCA_031391205.1 Lysobacterales bacterium
TTAAGCCCGAAATCACATAGGTCGAGATGCCGGCATTCGCCACTTGGATCTGTTGCGTCAGTGCGCTCGAGCTCGTGCCGTAAAGGATGCGATAACCGGCTAAGTTGGTGAGCGTTGATCCATCGGAATTCGTTGTCGGTGGTATCCAGGACAAACTCGCAGTGCCGCTCGAACCCTGGACAACGTTGATCGCGAACGCCGGCAGGCTCACGGTCGAGGTGCCGTCGCTCACGCGGATGACGATGTTGGGAGATGTTCCAACATTGCCGAGCGTTGGTTGTCCTGTCAGTAAACCATTCGCGGTGTTAAACGTGGCCCAGCTCGGACGATTAGTGATCGTGAATGCGACCGTATCACCGTTCGGATCGGTCGCCGTAGGCTGGAAACGATAGGTGCTGCCGACGGTGATGGAGGTTGCGGGCGTGCCGGTGATTGTCGGTGGCTGTTGCGTCGTACTGGTCGTTGCCGCGAGTTCGCAGCGTTTCACGGTGTATTGCGCAGGGTCACCAAAGATCGCGTTCGAGCATGAGACGCCACCACCGGAAGCAGTCACGTCGCGCGTGACCCAGCGCGTGTCGGCACCGTACCGAACGCGACGCGTACCCGTGAAGGAGCACAGCGCGTTCTCGTTTGCGCAAACGGTCCATCCCGTCGGTGTTGGTGTTGGAGTCGGTGTCGGCGTTGGTGTCGACGCTGCCACGGCCTCCAGCTGACAGGACTTTACAGTTCTCGGGACTGGATCGCCAAAAACTTCGTTCGCACACAGCACACCGCCGCCTGAAGCAGTAACTTGGCGAACAGTCCAGATGCCATTCGCACCATAGCGCACGTTGCGCGTACCACTGAACGAACAAAGTTGGTGCTCCTGCGCGCACGTGGTCCACGTCGATGTGGTTTGTGCGGCAGCAGGCTTGCTCATGAATAACGAACCCGCCGCAATTGCGACGACGGCCATCATCATCTGTCGACATATACGTGCATTAAAGTGAAAAGCGAAAAGCATTGCATTCTCCACAGGCGATCAAGATCGCTCAAGCATGTCCGGCAAAGGTCCCTTCGAATCGTTAGCCACCAATGAAGGCAGCGCAGACGACACAGGACTCGGTCACAGGTGGTACCGCCGACATGCTCGAACACTCTGGTTCGACCCTTGAACATATTCGAATGAGCCTCGCCAACCAGCGAGGAAATTGTTTACGACAAGCAGATCTTCGTTGCGCAACTGAAGCGCTGCTCGTCGTTACTCACACGTGAAAGAAAAATTTCTCGTGTGCTGCGTGATGGGTATTAATCGTCGAGCAAGGAGTGATTGCAAATGTGTGCAGACGCAGACGCAAATGATGTTCAAAACTTGTTTCGAGTGCCTGCATTCGCAGACAGAGGAAATGTCGTAGACGACTAATTAGCGTCCACATCAAGCGGGAAGTGCGTGTCATCTAAAGATCGTTAAATCGTATTTTTATACGGAAAAAATCTTCAATATAAGGCGTTCCATGAGTTTGCGTGGAATGAAACCCAGTGTATGTAGTGTGCGACGTCGGCACATATTTCCTGCGTCTTGTGTGCTTGCGCAGTTCTGGCATCTGCGCAAATCAATTTCAGATGTTGCGTGTGATGCTCATGTCACATGAATGAAATATCACGCCGCTTTGCACAGATAATTTCTCAGAATTATTATGGAGGCTCCAAGCCGGGACGCTGCGGCTATTGACGCCAAGCTTGCGGAGTCACTCTGAATTACAAAGAATCTCACCGCTGTTGTTAAATGGAACCGGCTATTTGCCTCAAGCAATCGAAAAAATGTCCTCCGTGACTTTCTATAACTCGAAGGGGAACAACGGTATGAAACACGACCTGCAATCAATCAATAACTACCTGGGCGACTACCTGGCGCTCAGTGAAGCCAAAGCGCGCTACTGTAGAATGCTCGACACCAAGGACTGGGCGGGCTTCGGCAACTTGATGATCGACGAGTTTGTGCTCGACGTCACTGAAGGTTCACAGAT
>JANMUE010000279.1:0-1530 GCA_031391205.1 Lysobacterales bacterium
CATTGCGCACACGACTGCTTCGGAGCTACGCTCCTTCGCAGCGTTTTACACTTGGCGTTGGGCCCCGGCGGAGTAAAGGAATCATGGCTCATCACAGTGGCGAATCTCGGCAACCACTTCACGGCACATCGCGGGCCGCGAACCCTTTGCGTTGCAGCTTCGTCAGCCTTCAGACATCACGCGGCCCATCGTTGTCGCAAGTATTTCGCTTCATCACTGCACCCAACCTCGGCAAGGTGGCGCTCGTTACGCATGGCCCGCGCTGCGCGCAGCTTCGGTTGGCGTCGCGTCAGAGGTTCAGTGGTTCATTGCCTATCGCCGCCAATCGGAACGTTGCCCCAGCATCGGTTAGCTTGTCGCGTCATCACGTTCAGCGCTATCGTTCAAGCTCGGTGCCCAACCATCGGTTCGTGCGGACGCGGGTAAGTGAAGCGGTATCCTTTCAAGGTTGTGCCCGCGCCGCACATCCGGGGCGTTATGTTTCTTAGTTGAACGCACATGGCAGACCACTTTTTAATGTTGCTGGTGGCAGCTTTAGTGATCACCAGCATTGTTACGATTCTCAGTCTGAAGCGTGGTGTACGCTTTGGCGTTATCGTGCAGGTCTCATTCTTTTGTTCGGTTATATCTATTCCCGTGGTCAGCTTGGTGGTAGGAACGTTCTATTCTCATGGCTTCGACATTCCGGCATGGGTTTTCGGCGTAATAATTGCCTTGGCAATAGTGCTCGTCGCTATGGTTAATATCGGGCTATATAAATTGGTGTTGCATGTACGAAAAGAAACATAACCAGCCGCTTCATGTGATCGCTCGAAGACTCGCTCCCCATGAGCGGCAGCGTTCGGCGTCCAAGGCATGAAAAGAAAAACTGCATTTGCTGTCGCTGGCTTCTCACTGTTCGGACTAGCCATCGCGTCTTTCATTGCCCATGTCCTATGGAAAGTTAATTCCGGCCATGGTGGCGACACGTACTACAATTACAAGTACCAGCCGATGACTTATTGGGGTGTGCTCGGCACGCTAGGAATCATGGCGTTAGTTGGTCTCATTGGCGTTTACTACCGCGCGAAGCGAGCACTGGAAGATCGACGCGCTCGGAAGGCACCAGGACACTCCAAATGACAGTTCGTGGCATGAGTTCTATCAAATCCGGCCGAACAAGCTGCTCAAGGTGGACGCGCCCAAAGCGGCGCGCCCTTTAGCAACAGCGTTGGGCGGTAACGCAGATATGAAAGTCATCCTCGCCATCGTTGCTCTCATTATGGTTGTCATCTTGGTTCGTGCCGCGCAAAAACGGCCTCGAAATGAGACATCATCAGGTAGTGCCGGTGATGGTGGCTCGACCACCGGTTGCACTGGTTCAGATGGTGGTAGTGATTGCGGCGGAGGGGACGGTGGTGGCGGTGGAGATTGACGGGTGGGGCGGCATCACCGCTTACAGTTCCAGGTGACGTTGCTGTTCAATCCCGAAGCATCCTGCTTCATTCCAATAGTCAAGCTATGAGTCCACCGCCCAACAACACGCTGGTT
>JANMUE010000280.1:0-12335 GCA_031391205.1 Lysobacterales bacterium
TTAAGCCATGCAAGAGTAGGTCATCGCCAAGGACCTTTTGAAAACAAACGGGTTGTCCTTCACGGGGCAACCCGTTTGCATTTAAGCCTGCAACAGGTCATCGCCAAGGACCTTTTGAAAACAAAGCCCGCTGCAGAAATGCAGTGGGCTTTGCTTTTGTTGCGCACGCAACAGGTCATCGCCAAGGACCTGTTGTCGTACAGTAAGCGTCCGGTCTACGCACCTTCCAATCGCCTAACGCATGGCGGAGTCTTCTCGGTTTCACCGAGGAGCGGCGTATGTCGAGAGTGGCGAAGCAGGCACAGTGGCGCAAGCGGGTGTCGGCGTTTGAACAGAGCGGGCTGACGCGCAAGGCTTGGTGCGCGCGTGCGGGTGTTGCGGTTGCGACGTTGGACTATTGGCGAACGCGGCTGCGGGGTGGCGGTGCTGGATCTGTGCAGGCGCTGGTGCCGATCGTTGTTTCGGATGAGCCGGCGTTGAGCGCCCGCTGTGCTGGCGCGGGCACGATAGAGATCGATCTTGGCGGTGGCGTGCGCCTGCGCGCGGATGCGCAGGTGAACGCGCAGTGGTTGGCGTCTGTATTGCGCGGATTGCGCTGATGCTGCGGCCGACGGGCTGGTGGGTTGCGGTGGCGCCGGTGGATTTGCGCTGCGGGATGGATCGATTGTTGGTCGCGGTGCAGGCGCAGTTGCATCGCGATGGGTTCGATGGTGCGGCGTATGTGTTCCGTAACAAGTTAGGCACGCGGATCAAGATCGTGTGTGCGGATGCTCAAGGTGTATGGCTGTGTGTGCGTCGATTGCATCGCGGATCGTTCGTGTGGCCGCGTGCCGATGAGACGGTGTGCACGCTGAGCACCGAGCAGTTCGAATGGCTGGTGGCGGGCGTAGATTGGCGGTTGCTGTCGGCGCGGATTGAGGATGTGCCGCGGGTGATGTGAGCTACATTTATTGCCATCAAAAAGCCGCAGATATGTGCGGCTTTTTTGTTGCGTACTTTGTCGTGATGCATAAGATCGTTGCATGTATTGCGAAGCCCTCGACGACATCACTGACCTGGACGTTCTGCGTCAGATGGTGCTTCAGCGCGATTCGGTGATCGCCAAGCGCGACCACGAGATCCACTTTAAGACCGCGAAGATCGAACACCTGACGCAGGTGATCAAGAACCTCCAGCGCTTGGAGTTTGCGGCGCGCTCGGAACGCTTCGATCCGGCGCAGCGGGCGTTGTTCGAAGCGGCGCTGCAAGCGGACCTTGCGGCAGCAGAGACCGAGCTTCAGTCGCTGCGCACGCCACAAGTACCAACGCCAGCGCAGCACGAACGCGCACAGCCCAAACGCCGACCTCTGCCGGCCGAACTGCCGCGCGTTGAAGAGCGCATCGAGCCCGAATCGTGCGTGTGCGGCACATGTGGCAGTGACCTGCACTGCATCGGCGAAGAGGTCAGCGAGAAGCTCGACATCAAGCCCATCGAGTTCTTCGTGCGCCGGACCATTCGTCCGAAGTACGCCTGCCGAGCTTGCGAGACCATCGCCACGGCGCCGACCTTGCCCGCGATCATTGAGCGCGGCATCGCTGCACCTGGTTTGTTGGCGCACGTGCTGATCAGCAAGTACGCCGACCACATCCCGCTGAACCGCCTGATCGGCATGCTGCTGCGCAGTGGCGTAGAGTTGCCGATCTCGACACTCTCGGAATGGGTCGGCGCCTGCGGTGTTGCCTTACAGCCGCTGGTTGATGCACTGCGCGACGAACTGAATCGATCCAGCGTCATCCACGCCGACGAAACGCCGGTGCAGATGCTGGCGCCCGGCAACGGCAAGACCAAGACGGCGTATCTGTTCGCCTATCGACGCGGCCAGATCGGAGCAAAGCCGATCATCGTCTTCGACTTCGCGACCAGTCGCAGCGGATCGAACGCCAGAAGGTTCCTTGAACACTATGGTGGTGCCCTGGTCGTCGATGACTATGCGGGCTACAAACATCTGTTCCAAACCACGCCGATGCGCGAGATCGCGTGCTGGGCGCATGCGCGGCGCAACTTCTTCGAGTTGCATGCCGCCAACAAAAGCACCATTGCCGCCGAAGCGCTGACACGAATCGCTGCGCTCTATGACGTCGAACGCGAAGCGGCGAAGTTGGATGCCGAGGCAAGGCATGAATATCGCCAGCAGCACGCCAAGCCCAAAGTAGAAGCGCTCTTCGATTGGTTGGCCCAACTGCGCCCGACCATCAACACCGGCGCCGCCAGCGCCAAGGCCATCGATTATCTACTGCGCCGCAAGCCCGCGTTCACCGCGTATCTCGACAACGGCGCTTTCCCGATAGATAACAACCCCGTCGAGAACGCCATCCGCCCCATCGCCCTCGGCCGCAAGAATTGGCTGTTCGCCGGATCAGAAACCGCAGGACAGCGCGCCGCCAACATCATCAGCCTGATCCAAACCGCCAAAGCCAACGGCCACGATCCGCATGCCTACTTACGTGATGTTCTGACGCGGCTGCCGTCGCACAAGAACAGCCGCATCGCCGAGCTGCTGCCTCATACTTGGCAGCCGGCGAACGCCTAGCCACATCGGTGCTCAGAGAACAGGTGTGCTCACCGGAGCCTTACGTCGTACAAACGGACTGCTTCGTAAGACGCGGACCGTTCGCTCTTTTAAGCCGGCAACAGGTCATCGCCAAGGGTGAAGTGGCCGTCCTTGAACATGTGTTGAAGCGCATGTTCTGCTGCACCGAACACCGCGCGGAAAGCACTGCTGCAGTGCGACGCCGCAAGGTCAGTCTGGTGCCGGCGCCAGCTTTACCGAAATGGTGCTATGTACCGCGCCCATCGCACCCGGCTTCACCTTTGCACAGGCAGCGGCGTCGATCCGCTGTGGCACGACTTCGAAGCGGATGCCGTTGACGGCGATCTCGAACGCATCGAACGCGACGATCTTGCTGACAATCTGCTTGGGCAGCCGCACCGACGCGTCACCCAGTGCAGCGCGCAACTGTGCTGCGAGCTGGTTCAGCGCCAGAGATTCATCGTTGGCGCAAAACCAATGCGCGGTGAAAATCACGCTGGGATCAAGACCGTCGCTGCTGCTGATCAGCGCACTCAGCGCCGGGCCCCGACCTGGCCCCTGACCGGGAAACTCCTTACCTACATTGCACATGAAGATGCCGCCGGGCAGCGACACCGACGGAACCGCATTATTGTTCAGAGCCGCCAAGTCACCAGGCACACCCCAACGTTCCTTCTGCAAACGGGCGCAGAGATCAGGCAATTGCTGCCAGATCGGGTTGCCGGCGTCGAACGCAGCATCCGGGGTGTGCGTCGTGACGTTGTCCGTGTCCTCCTCTACAGCACGGGGCGTGATCGACGGGCCGACTTCCGCGCGCAACTCATCCACTTGTTCTTGGGCGAATTTCACTTTATCCGGGTCGCCTCCTGCCTTTGCAGCCGCCAACAACTCCTCGAGCAACGGCAGCGCGTCGACTGCACGATCCTCCACTTCATAGCGCGTGGCCAATGTCTGCAAGGTCTCGACCAGCACCGGATGATTGTCGCCATAGGCACGACGCTGGATGGTTGCCGCTCGCTCCAATCGCGCTACGGCACGCGTGCAATCAGCGCCTGAGTCATCTCGGCAATCAAGATCGGCCAGTGCGACAAGGGCCAGGGCGACATCGGGATGGTCCGTGCCCTTGTCTTTCTCATAGACAGCCAGGGACCGTCCGAATGCACGACGCGCATCGTCGATGCGCCCATCGTCGTCGGCCAGCCAGCCCAGGTTGTACAGCGTAGTCGCGACCGGCGAAGAATCGGCACCGTACAGACGAGTGCGAATCGTCAACACACGCTCCCATAATGTACGGGCGGCGGCATTCTCGTCGCGGTAGTAGTGCACCGACGCAAGGTTGTGCAGCACCAGAGCAAGATCGGCTTCGTCGTGCTCGGCGTGCGACTCAAGTATTTTTTTCGCCTTTTCCAACCAGATCGCAGCATTGTCCGAATCCGTAGCGATCGAATAGTTTTCACCGATCTCATTCATCGCCATTGCGGCCTCGATCGATTGCGATCCGTAAACCTTCTGACGCAACGTCAGCAGGCGTTCGAAGGTCTCGCTGGCGGCCTCATGTTCTTCGAGATCTCGCTCGGCACCGCCCAATGCATCGAGCAGTCGTTCCATGGTGGCGGGCGGCACGTCTTCGCGCTGGTCGGCGATGGTGAGCGCCTGCCGAAACCGCTTTACTGCAAGTGCATAGTCGCCTTGCCCGGCTTCGGCGTCGCCTCGATCCAGCAGCTGCTCCAGCGACTCGTTATGGATCTTCGTCGCGGGAGGGGCCGAGCTCGTCCCGGCTACCTCATGGTCAGAACACGAAGCAATCGGCACGGCGAACACCAGGATGATCGGCAGAGTCAGCGTGCGTAAGCTTTGCAGATACTCGACGCGATACCACGGGACATGAGTCATGAATCACCCTTGGTTCCGAATATCCGAGTATAGCCGCGCAACGGGAACCATCGGCGCGGGAGCTGCTCCGATGAACGCTGAGACTTTGTTCCTATGTGTTCCGCCGAACCCGCAGACGCACCGCAATCGGGCACACTGCGCGGATGGATGCGGGCGCTATGAAAGTGTTCTGGATGGTCTCGGGTATTGCTGCGCTCTGCGCCGGCATCGTCGGACTGTTCCTGCCTCTGCTGCCCACTGTGCCGTTTGTTCTACTTGCCGCCTATTGTTTTTCGCGAGGCAATAAACGTTGGGAGCGCTGGATGCTGAACCATCCGCGCCTGGGGCCGATCATTGTGCAGTGGCGTCAGCATCGCGTTGTGCCTTTGAAAGCCAAGCTGCTGGCGACGGTGATGATGGCCGTAAGCAGCATCGGCGCTTGGATATCGATGCCGGCAACCTACGGCTGGATTCCCGCGCTCATCTGCGGACTGGTTGCGGCCTGGCTGTGGCGGCTGCCACATCGGATCCCCGGCGCATCCGAGCCTGACCAGACGCAACCGGTCGCTGGTGATCTGGTGCACGAGGTTGCCAGCCATCGCGATTGGGTTGCCATCAGCGTGATTGCGTTGCTGATGTTGTCGCATTCCCTGCCTTACGCTTGGGCCACCGTCACCCTGGACACGGCGCGTGATCTTGCTGCCGCACATCGAATCGTTGATGGCGAGATGCTGCTTAGAGGACCGCAATTCAACGAAATGTTTCATCTGGGGCCGATCTGGTTCTATTTACTGGCACCAGTGCTGGCGCTCACCAAGTCCCAAGCCTGGACCCTGCTCTGGGTGGGGTCGCTGGCCGCATTGAAGTTTCCGTTGGCTTATCGCATCGGCAAATTGAGTCGGAATACAGAACTCGGGCTATGCCTTGCCGGTTTGATCGCGCTTCCAGGCTGGTCGTCGCTGGGTTCGGTGTTTCCTACGCATACGGTGATGGTGGAGGCGGCGGTTCTGTTTCAGTTGCTGTTGATGCTCAGGCTCGCCATTGGCGCCAGTCCCACTTACTGGGCATGGCTGGGGTTGGCCAGCGGCCTTGCGTTGCACGCGCATCCGAGCGCCGCATTCGTGTTGCTGCTGGTTCCCGTGGTGCTGTGGTCAAGGGGTCGGATATTTCGATTGAAGGAGATCGCTCTCGTGTTGCTGGGAGCGCTTCTGTTTGCGCTTCCGCTATTGCCGATGCTGCTGGCGGAATGTCGCGACGGCTGGCCTGCATTCGGACCGGTACTGGCGTTTGCACACAACGGCAGAACACCGTTCGCGCTATCAACTGCTTTCAATATTGCATACGGCACCTTTGTCGAAGGACCCAAGGTTGCGCTCGACCTTGTTGACGCAAGTATCTGGACCCAATGCGCGCTGATATCGATGGCTGCGCTTGCGGCCCTGGGCCTGGTTGGAAACCTTCGGCGTAGCAGTCGCGTGGAACGCGTGCTGCTCGCACTGGCGATACTGATGCTGGTCGCGTTGTCGTTGCTGCTCGCGGGTTTGCGCGACTACACGCCGTTCTATATGACCCTGGTCATGATTCCGTTCGGCGGTGTGGCGGTCGCCCTGGGGCTGAGCCGCTTGCCGTTGGTTCGCGTCGGGATTCTTGTCATGCTGGCATTGGCTGTTTCGGGGAGTGTGATTCTGATCAGCAGCGCCCAAAGCGGGCGCGCCAGCATCAACGTCGCCAGGATGTTCAACGTGGCGAACGCGACACCGAAGAGGGTGGACGCTGCGCTGTTGCCTGCCTGGCAACTCGACGTGCTCGGAGATGAGTTTTGCAGTGCGAAGCGGGAACAGGTTCTGCATGGTTACCTGGCCATGCTCTACGATGCTTCACTCGCGCTGGGGCCGGAGTTGAAATGTGGAAAACGAACGGATGTCATGTTCGCCGGGCCGGGCGGGTCAGCATCGGAACATTGGTTGGGACTCCCGCCAGCATTAGCTCGCCGCCTGGGCATTCAGCAGGGACGGGCCTGGAACGATACGCCCAGATCCGATGTCGAGGCATTGTGGCCGGAAAAATCCCTGGAGCCCGCCGATCGTCTGCATTACCCGCACCATCGTGGGAGCGGTAAACCCATAGTCGCGCACGTATGGAACGTGCGCAGCAAGGCAGTAAGTGTCTTGATTACCACCGACCTGCTGTATCCGTATCGCGTGAACCGTGTCGAAGCCGTTTTTGCCGACCAACGGCCGGCGCGACAGCTCGCCACTGCAAATGTCACTCAGGTATGGATCTGCGATCACTGCTCGGGCACCGTGATCGACTGGGAAGTGCGCGGAATCAGCAACGATCCGGACGTGCTCGACATCGTGGCCATAGCGCGACCGAAAACTAAGTGAATGCCGGCCTCAACAGGCGATCTTGAGATCCCTGACAATCACGCCGACAGATTGATCCAGGTCGCCTTGACCTCGGTGTATTTCTCAAAGGCATGCAGCGATTTGTCGCGACCGTTTCCGGATTGCTTGTAGCCACCAAACGGGGCGGTCATGTCGCCGCCATCCCAGTAATTGACCCAGACACTGCCGGCTCGCAGTTTCCGCGCCACGCGGTGGGCGCGCGTGATGTCCCGTGTCCACAGGCCAGCTGCCAGTCCGTAAGGAGAATCGTTGGCGATACGCAGCGCTTCCTCCTCGGTATCGAACTCGATCACCGACAACACTGGCCCGAAGATTTCCTCGCGGGAAATGATCATGTCGTGCCGCACGCGATCGAAGATCGTCGGCTCGATATAGAACCCGCCGCTGTCGGCCATCGTGCGGTTGCCGCCGAGTCGCAGCTCCGCACCCTGCGTCTTGCCTTTGTCGACATAGTCGAGCACACGCTGCATCTGTGATTGATCGACCATGGCGCCCATCGCGGCTCCTGGCTCGAAAGGATGCGCGGGCTGCATGCCGCGCCCGGCCTCGACGACCATCGCAACGAAATCTTCCTTGATCGAACGCTCAACCAGCAGTCGCGATGCGGCCGTGCAGACTTCGCCCTGGTTGTAAAAGATGCCGCCAGCGGCGGCGATCGCCGCTGCCTTGAGATCCGGCGCGTCGGCGAACACCAGATTCGGGCTCTTGCCGCCGCACTCCATATAGGCGCGTTTCATATTGGAGCGGCCGGCACACTCGAGCAGGAATTTGCCGACAGCAGTGGACCCGGTGAACACCAGGCCATCGACATCCATGTGCAAGGCGAGTGACTCACCAGCCCCTTTGCCAAAGCCGGGCACGACGTTGAAAACTCCTGTGGGGATTCCTGCTTCCACAGCCAGTTCGGCAATGCGAATCGCGGTCAGCGGCGACTTCTCTGAAGGTTTAAGTACTACCGAATTACCACAGGCGAGTGCGGGCGCGATCTTCCATACCGCCATCAGCAGCGGAAAATTCCAGGGCACGATGGCGCCGACGACGCCCAGCGGTTCGCGCGTCACCAGCCCGAGTTCATCGCGGCCGGTGGCAGCGACTTCGCCGTAGACCTTGTCGATCGCTTCTCCGGTCCAGCTCATGCAGCGCACACTGGCGGCAACGTCGACACTAAGCGCATCGCCCACCGGCTTGCCCATGTCCAATGATTCCAGCAGCGCCAGCTCTTCGCCATGATCCTGCAGCAGTTGGGCAAAACGGATCAGTACCTTCTTGCGGTGCGTCGGTTTGCTGTCCGACCAGATGCCATTGTCAAATACGCGCCGTGCCGCCTTGACCGCGAGATCGATATCGTCGGCGCCGCATTCAGCAATCCGGCCGAGACTGCGGCCGTCAATCGGACTGATGCAGTCAAAAGTCTTGCCGGAGATCGCGTCGCGATACTTGCCGTCGATGAATGCTTGAGTGCGAAGCGAGAGCGTATCGGCCTTGGCTTGCCAAAGCGCGCGGGTCATCGGCTGTTTCATTGAGCGATCCTCGTGATCAAATCAGAAAGTAGGTGGTGTGCTGGCGCTGACCAGGATCGCTTCCTGATTGCCGACGTTGCGAAAACGATGCAGTTGCCGGCTTTCAAAATAATAGGCCTCGCCCGGGCCGAGCACGCGCACGTGCTCGCCTATAGTCACTTCGACCTGTCCGCTGATCACCACGCCGCCTTCCTCGCCTTCGTGCGACAGCATGGTGTCACCGGTGTCGCTGCCGGCGGGCATGACTTCGCGCAGAATGCACATCTGGCGATTCGGCAGATTCTTACCGACCAGAAAATAATGAATACCGTTGGTGCCGAGATCAGGTTGCTGATCTGGGGCGAAGAATGGGCTGTCCCCGTCGCTGATGGGGAGGTCCAGCGTGAAAAAATTCGCCAGAGAGATGGGTATGCCGTCCAGCACCTTCTTCAATGAGCTGACAGAGGGGCTGACCTTGTTCTGTTCGATCAACGAAATGGTGCTGTTGGTGACGCCTACCCGCTTGGCCAGCTCGCGCTGGCTCAGGCCCTTGCTCTTTCGCACCGTCTGCAGACGAATGCCGATGTCCATGGTCTACGCCCCGCAGTGTTGCTGAATATTAAACAGTTGATCGAATACTGGTCAATTTTTAAGTCCAAAGTGCCATTGTTGTAAAGTTTTTTCAACACTGATAGCGTTCCGCCCATTCATTTATGGAGCGCCCGATGAGCAATACCGAACCTGGCTCGGCAGCCAATTTCGCCGATCACTATCAGCAGCAGGCGACCGCTGCGCCCGAGCATATGGACGCGTTCTGGATGCCGTTTACCGCCAACCGGCAGTTCAAGCAGCAGGCGCGCATGCTGGTCAGCGCCGCGGGCATGCACTATAAATCGGTCGACGGCCGCGAGATTCTCGATGGCACAGGCGGGCTCTGGTGTTGTAACGCCGGCCACAGCCGCGACCGTGTGAGCGACGCGGTCAGCCAGCAGATCCGCACGCTGGATTTCGCCCCGACCTTCCAGATGGGCCATCCGCTGCCATTTGTTCTTGCCGAACGCTTGGCCGAGATTGCACCGGATCCTTTGAAGCATGTGTTCTTTACCAATTCCGGTTCCGAGTCGGTGGATACCGCGCTGAAGATCGCACTGGCCTACCACCGCGTCCGTGGTGAGGGTACGCGTACACGCCTGATTGGCCGCGAGAAGGGCTATCACGGTGTCGGATTCGGTGGCATTTCGGTCGGTGGCCTGGTCAACAACCGCAAGTTTTTCGCCACGCAATTGCCCGGCGTCGATCACATCCGACACACATTGGATATCGAACGCAACGCCTTCAGTCGTGGCCTGCCCAAGCACGGTATGGAGCTTGCTGAGGATCTCGAGCGGCTGGTGCAACTCCACGACGCCAGCACCATCGCAGCGGTGATCATCGAGCCCATCGCGGGTTCTGCAGGCGTGATTCTGCCGCCCGAGGGCTATCTTAAGCGGGTGCGCGAAATCTGTGACAAGCACGGCATCCTGCTGATCTTCGATGAGGTGATCACGGGCTTCGGGCGCGTGGGCAAGGCATTCGCGGCGCAGCGCTTTGGCGTCACGCCGGATCTGATCACCACCGCCAAGGGCCTGACCAATGGCAGCATTCCGATGGGGGCGGTGTTTGCATCGAATGCCATCCATGATGCCTTCATGCATGGGCCGGCGGGCGCTATCGAGTTGTTCCACGGATATACCTACTCCGGGCATCCGGTCGCCTGCGCCGCTGCGGTAGCGGCGCTCGATATCTATCGTGAAGAGAACCTGTTCGAGAAGGCGATTGAGCTCGGCCAGTATTGGGAGGACGCGATCCACGCGTTGAGGGAATTGCCCAACATCATCGACATCCGCAATTTTGGCCTGATCGGCGCGATCGAGATGACTTCGCGACCCGGCGCGGTGGGGGCGCGTGCCTACGATGTATTCACCCGATGCTTCTTCGACAAGAATCTTTTGATCCGGGTCACCGGTGATGTGATTGCGCTGTCACCGCCGCTGATTCTGCAGAAGTCACATATCGATCAAATCTTCCAGCGCATTGCCGAAGCGATTCGGGAGACGGCCTAGTACCGCGACGCGGCATTCTCGAAACAAAGGACAGCGATGGATTCGTTTTCGTGGCGAGCCGGGCACTGCAGCCAAAGCGGTTCGCCTTGGCAAACCGCGCAATAACGTCACGCTGGCGAAAACGCGCGTGCATGTTTTGAAACTTCCGGGATGCGGTACTCGATACAATGATGGCCCCGGCCTATGCCGGACCACCCCTTCCAGCCAACAGGGACTGATATGCCAGCGCTCTATCTGAAAGACACCAACCGGCTGCTCGCCCAGATCGACGATGCCGATCTCGCCCATATGCTCGCTGTGATGGAAGAGGAGAGCTCCACCGACAAGGACTATTTCATCGACCTGGCGACGGTGGCCATTCTGAGGGATGCGGGAGCGTCCACACAGTTGACCTCGATGCTGGAGTCGGTGATCGCGGATTCGGACGGCATCGACGTGGTCTGGCGCTGATCGACCAATGCGCAATCCGGATAGCGGCGACCGCTGTCCGGATCGGCACCGACATTTCAAACTCTGCCCTGGGAGGGCAACTCCATGCTTATCGGCGTACCCAAGGAAATCAAGAATCACGAGTACCGCATTGGACTCACCCCAGCTGGTGCGCGCGAACTGATCTCGCATGGTCACAAGGTGATGGTGCAATTTGACGGTGGAAAATCCATCGGTCTGACCAACGAGATGTACCAGAAGGCCGGCGCCGAAATCGTCGACACGCCGGAGGAGATCTTCCAGCGCGCCGACATGATCATCAAGGTCAAGGAGCCGCAGCCCGGCGAGTGCAGGATGCTGCGTCCGGGTCAGGTGCTCTACACCTACCTACACCTTGCGCCAGATCCGGAGCAGACCAAGGCGCTGGTGCAATCGGGCTGCACCGCTATCGCGTATGAGACGGTGACCGATCGCTCAGGCGGCCTGCCATTGCTGGCGCCGATGAGCGAGGTGGCTGGGCGGATGTCGATTCAGGCCGGCGCGCATGCGTTGGAGAAGGCACAGGGCGGATCGGGCGTATTGCTGGGTGGCGTGCCGGGCGTCAAGCCGGCGGAAGTTCTGGTCATTGGGGGTGGCGTCGTCGGTATCAATGCGGCGCGCATGGCAATGGGCATGAACGCGCATGTCACCATCCTGGATCGTTCGCTCAATCGCCTGAAGTATCTCGACGAACTCTATGGCGATCGTCTGACCACGATCTATTCCACGCACGATGCCATCGAAGAGCGTCTGCCCGATACTGATCTGGTGATCGGGGCGGTGCTGATTCCAGGTGCTGCGGCACCCAAGCTGGTGTCACGCGCACAGCTCAGTCTGATGCGCCCTGGTTCGGTCCTGGTGGATGTAGCCATCGATCAGGGCGGCTGCTTTGAGACCAGCAAGGCCACGACCCATCAACACCCTACCTACGAAGTCGATGGAGTGATTCATTACTGCGTCGCCAATATGCCGGGCGGTGTGGCACGCACTTCTACGTTTGCGTTGACCAATGCGACGCTGCCGTTTGCCGTGCATCTGGCCAACAAGGGTGCGCGTCAGGCCATGCTGGACGATCCACATCTGCTCAATGGCTTGAATGTGCATGCCGGTCATATTACCTACGAAGCGGTGGCGCGCGATCTGAGTTATCCGTTCGTGCCGGCAGCCCAGGCGCTGGGCTGAAGCGCAAGTAAAACTTCCGGCCCGGGTGATTCGGCCGCAGTGCTGGCGGCTCACGTCAGCAGGTGTGTGTAGGAGCGGCGGTCGTCTCTCGGCATCCTGCCTTCGACGACACTTGTGCATCCATGCACGGCGGTCGTCTCTCGGCATCCTGCCTTCGACGACACTTGTGCATCCATGCACGGCGGTCGTCTCTCGGCATCCTGCCTTCGACGACACTTGTGCATCCATGCACGG
>JANMUE010000281.1:0-21279 GCA_031391205.1 Lysobacterales bacterium
CCAACGCGACCTCAAGCGCGCCCGCGCCTGGATCGCCACCGCTGTTGCGCCGTGAGCGATTTGCCCGAGGGCCAGCGCTTTGAAGCGCTCAATCAGGCGTTGGACAAGCTGTTGTCTCTGACGCCCGAAGAGCGCAGTGCACAACTCGCAAGCTGGCATCGCGATCGGCCCGAGGAAGCACGCTGGCTGGAACGACTGTTGGTCGCCGCGGAACCGCGACGCGATGGCGTCGATGAGGTGCTGGGTCGCGCCGTCGCCAGATCGATCGCGGCCACTACGCCCATGGATGGAGCCACGCTCGGTGCCTGGCGTCTGTCGCGCATGCTGGGACGTGGCGGAATGGCCGAGGTATGGTTGGCAACAGGCAGTGGAACGCATAGCAACCAGACCGCTGCCATCAAGATTCTGGCTGCCGAACGCGCATCGGCAGAACTCGTTGCGCGTTTCGAGCAGGAACGTCGCATCCTGGCGACCCTGGACGACCCGCGCATCGCGCGCCTGCTCGATGCCGGCGTCGGAGAGGATGGCCGCCCCTGGTTGGCGATGGAGTGCGTCGATGGCGAACGCATCGACCACTGGTGCGATGCGCAGCGGTTGGATATCGGCGCGCGCATCCGGCTGTTGCGCGAAGTGGCGATGGCGGTGCACAGCGCGCACCGCCGATTGATCGTGCATCGCGATATCAAGCCGGCCAATGTAATGATTACCGGCGACGGCCACGTCAAGCTGCTGGACTTCGGAATCGCCAAACTGCTCAACCCCGAACATGAGGATGCCGGAGAAGCACCGACGCTTACGCATGCGCGCGTGCTCACGCCGCAGTACGCCAGTCCCGAACAATTCCTGGGTGAACCGGCAACCACCGCCGTGGACGTCTATCAGCTCGGCGTGTTGATGATGCAGCTGTTGACCGGGGCGCGCCCGTTCCAATCGAGTTCCAGCAATCTGGTTGAGTTGGCACACGCGGTGGTCAGTGAGGACCCTCCGGGTCCGAGCCAGGTATGGGCACGGGCCGGATATTCCGCCAACGAAGCCGATGCCGTCTTGCAGGCACGCAACACCACTGCAGCGCGTCTGCGGCGACAGTTGCGTGGCGATCTGGATGCAATCGCTCAGCGCGCGCTGGCGCGACTGCCGAGTCAGCGCTATGCCTCGGCACAACAACTGGCCGACGATCTGGACGCCTGGCTGACGCAGCGCCCGGTGCGTGCCCGCCCGCCATCGCTGGGCTACCATCTGCAGCGCTTCATCAGTCGAAATTGGTTCGGCAGCGCCGTCGCCATCATGCTTGCCGTGGTGATCGTGGCGTACGTGGCCACCGTGATGGTGCAGTCCGAACGCATCCGCCGTCAGGCCGAGCTCAATCAGCTGGTCCGCAACTATCTCGTCGAACTGCTGCGCGAGGCGGATCCGCGTTTCACCCGCGCTCCGCGTGCCAACGCGGACACCATCATTGAGGACGGACTTGCGCGCGCGCGATCGCTTTTTACCGCACAACCCGATTTGTTGGCGGAATTGCTCGGCATCGGCGGCGATGTGCTGATCGGCCGCGGCAACTATGCCCGTGGTGCCGAACTGGTTGGTGAATCGCTACTGCTGCGACGCAGCCTCGATCCCGACGATCCGACGTTGACCGATGTACTGGCGCGCTACGGGCGCGCTTTGCACTATATCGCGCGCTACGCCGACTCCGAGGCGGCGTTGATCGAAGCTGAGCGCCGCTGGTATGCGCAGGGCGCAGATGGTTCGGCTTGGATACCGCTGTCGCTCGCCGATGTGCTGCACAGTCGCGGCGACTACGTACGTGCCGAATCGGTGTTGCGCCGTGCTGATGCTGCCCAGAGCCTGGACAACACACCCGTCGCGCTGCGCGCCGAGCTCGGGCGTGAGCTTGGATCCGTATTGCGTGATTCCGGTCGCCTGACCGAAGCACGCGCCATTCAGATGCAGGCTTTCGAAGACATGAAACGCCTGCTCGGTGAAAAACATGGCAGCACCTTGGCGACGCAGGCTGCGCTGGCACAGACATTGGTACTGGCGGGTGATGTGCGCGATGCGCGCATCGTCGCGACCTCGGTGCTGGAAGCACAGATCGATATCTATGGTGCACACCATGCCGTCGTCGGCATATGCAGAAACACGCTCGCGCTGGCAGACGAACTCGATGGCGATTTCGAATCGGCCGAGCGACGGCTCGATGACATACTGTTTCGAGATTACGCCAGCATCGTTCCGGGCAATGTGCTGTTGGCTTACGCACATCTTGATCGCGCCTGGGTACGTGTTGCGCTTGGGCGTTACCAGGGCGCTGCCAGCGATCTGGACGCGGCCGAGCCGGCTTTGTCGCGAATACGCGATGGCGGTCATCCACGCTGGTCCAGCGTCCTGCTGGCGCGCGCCGTGCTCGCCGCGCGCAATGGCAATCCCGATCATGCACGACAAGAAATTGGCCTGGCGATTGCGCAACGTGAATCCTTGTTCGGACCGGAACATCCCGGCACTATCGAAGCCCGGCGGTGGCTAAAAGCGCTCAACTCTGGCGTCGCACCTGTACCAAGCGATGATGCGTCGGCGCTGGATCGATATCGAATCCGTTGGCTGCTCGCCGGTCCGCAGGCTTAGCAAACCACCATTCGCGATGAAAACCCACCGCTACCGAATTGGCTTGGCAACGCAACCTGTCCTTTGTTGCATCTTCCGATCATCGCCCGCTTGGGCTAGGGTAGTCGCTAGCCTTTAGCCTGGGGAATCCCCGATGCCTGCCTTTGCTGCGAAGCGCAGTCGCGTTTCGATGTTGCCTGCTTTTCTGATTGCACTCATGTGCGCATTCGTGTCGATGGCGTCTTCGGCCGAGTTCGATGCCGCGTTGCTTGCAGGGCTGAAGGCGCGGTCCATTGGTCCTGCCGGGATGAGTGGACGTGTCGCCGCGATTGACGTAGCGCCCAACGATTCCAACACGATCTATGTCGGCGCGGCCGCCGGCGGCGTCTGGAAGTCCACCAATGGCGGCAGTCATTGGCAGCCAGTGTTCGATGATCAGGACGTACATGCCATCGGCGCCATCGCGGTATCTCCGGCGAATCCGGATGTCGTCTGGGTGGGTACCGGTGAAGGCAATGTGCGCAATTCGACATCGGTGGGTCGTGGCGTCTACCGATCACTCGATGCCGGCCGCACCTGGCAGCACATGGGACTCAAGGACAGCGAACGCATCCATCGCGTGATCGTGCATCCGCGCGATCCTGACACCGTCTACGTCGCAGCAATGGGCCGGGCCTGGGGCGAGAACAGCGAACGCGGCGTCTACCGTAGCCGCGATGCAGGCAAGACCTGGCAGCGCGTGCTCTACGTCGATGAGCGCACCGGTGCGGCTGAACTGGTGATCGATCCCAACAATCCGGAGAAGCTCTTCGCCAATATGTGGGAGTACCGGCGCTGGCCCTGGTTCTTCAAATCGGGCGGCCCCGGCAGCGCTCTGTACATGACCACCGATGGTGGCGACCACTGGCGCAAGGCGACGGTTGCCGATGGACTCCCGGCCGGAGAACTCGGTCGTATGGGTTTGGCGGTATCCGCCAGCAACCCGCGCGTCGTCTATGCACTGGTCGAAGCCAAGGACAGCGCGCTGCTTCGATCCGACGATGGCGGCTACCGCTGGACCACGGTGAACAAGGAATTGAATGTTTCCGGACGTCCGTTCTATTACGCCGATATTCGCGTCGACCCAAAGAACGCCGATCGCCTGTATCGGCTCGGCACATTTGTCGACGTATCCATCGATGGCGGCAAGAGTTTCCAGCCGCTGATCGGACTGAAGCATCTGCATCCGGACAATCACGCCCTGTGGATCGACCCGAATGATCCCGACTACATGATCAACGGCAATGATGGCGGTATCGGCATCAGCCGCGATCACGGCGACACCTGGCGCTACGTCACCAACCTGCCGCTGGCGCAGTTCTATCACGTGCGCTACGACATGGAGACGCCCTATAACCTCTATGGCGGCCTGCAGGACAACGGTTCGTGGCGCGGTCCTTCCACTCTCTGGGAGCAGGGCGCGATCCGCAATGCGCATTGGACCGAGGTCGGTTTTGGCGATGGCTTCGACACATCGCCCGATCCGGAAAATTCGCGGCGTGGCTATGCCATGAGTCAGGACGGGCACATCCTGCGCTGGGATCTGGATACCGGCGAGCGTTTTTCGATCCGCCCGGCAGCGCCCGATGCAAAGACGAGGCTGCGCTTCAATTGGAATGCCGGCTTCGCTCAGGACCCTTTCAATGCAGGCACGATCTATTTCGGTAGCCAGTTTCTGCATCGTTCTACGGATCGCGGCAACAACTGGACCACCATCAGCCCGGACCTGACCAGCAACGACCCCGAGAAGCAGAAGTCATTCGAAAGCGGAGGACTGACCAGCGATGTAACCGCTGCCGAAAATTACACCACCATCGTCAGCATTGCGCCGAGCGCGCTGGCAGCCGGCGTGATCTGGGTAGGCACCGACGATGGCCGGGTTCAGATCACGCGCGACGCCGGCGCCACCTGGAACAACGTGACTGCGGGCGCACGCGGCGTTCCTGCCGACACCTGGATACCGCACATCATGCCCTCGCCCCATCAGGCAGGAACAGCGTTTGTCGTATTCGACAATCATCGCCGCTCGGACTGGACGCCCTACCTGTTCCGCGTCGACGACTACGGCAAACGCTGGACCTCACTCGCAACCGACGATATCGACGGCTACGCGCTGGTGTTGTTGCAAGACCCGGCCGATCCGGAATTGCTGTTCCTGGGTACGGAGTTCGGCCTGTATGTTTCCTTGGACGCCGGCAAGCGTTGGAACAAATGGACGCACGGCCTGCCCACCGCATCAGTGATGGATCTGGCGATCCATCCGCGCGAACACGATCTGATCATCGCCACACATGGGCGGGCGCTGTACATCATCGACGACATCCGGCCCCTGCGTGGCGTGAAGGAACGCAGTGCAGATGCAAAGCTCATCCTGTTTGAAATCGCCGCGGCTCAGCAGTATCAGGCCAAGCCCAACATCCTGGACAACATCAACACCCAATCCGAGTTTCGCGGCCAGTCGCGTGATTACGGCGCACTGATCAGCTTTTACCTCGATGCCGAACACCTGCCGCATCCCGATGTCGATATCGAACGTCTGCGCACACCACCGATCCCTGTCAAAGACGAGAAGCCCAAGCCCACAAAGGCAGCAGTGGAAGTGCGCGATCGCGGCGGAATTCTGGTCAGCCGTTTCGAAGTGGAGGTGACACGCGGTCTGAATCGCGCGGTCTGGGATCTCAACCACAACGCCTATCGATCGCCACAACCGCCTAGCCCCTGGGGCGGAGGTACCCAGGCACCCGCCGTACCCGGAGCTTACGAAGTCAGCGTTGTGTTCGGCGATGTCCGCGAGAGCCGCAAGATGCAGGTGCTGGCTGATCCACGCCTGGATCTGACCGACGCCGACTACGCTGCAAAGTCGGCGGGCTGGGTCAGGCTGGGTCGTGCGCAGGAGGCGATCACCGATGCTGTGCGCCAGATGCAGGATCTGCGCAGTGATATCGATCGCGCCAGTGCCCTGGCCAAGACCAACATCGACCGCCGCAAGGAGCGCGATCCAGGAACCGAGATCACCGACAGCGATCCACATCAGTCGCTGATCAAGAAAATCGACACCTTCAAGGAAGGATTGCTGGCGGTGGAAAAGACAATCTGGCAACCGCCCGAAGCCACCAAGGGCTATGTCGCGGAGACCGATGCACAAGGTGTTTTGGGTAATGCCGCCTGGTATTTCTCGTCGACGCTGCGCCCGCCCTCGCCCACACATATGGCCTACCTTGAGCAGGGCGAGCAGCGCACACGGGAAGCACTGGCGGGCCTGGCCGGATTTCTGCAGAAGGAGTTGCCTCCGTTGCAGGACGCCATCAAGGCGCTCGGCATTCCGGTGCTGCCGCGCCCGGAGCCGATCAGCCTGCCGTAAGCCGGAGTGGTGTGCCGCGCAATCACTTCAATTGTGATTGCGCGCGCAACAAGGGATCGATGTCGGAAATAGTCTCTCCGCCTCGCCTTCATCAGATACGCCATGCGATTTCCACTGCTTCCCCTGCTGCTGATCATTGCTGCCCCCGGCTGGGCCGCTGACGCGTTCTTTGCGCCGGCTCAGACCAGCGGCAGTGTGGAAGTACGCCTGCTTCCGACCCAGGTCGTCACGGCAGGCACGCCGCGCCTGATTACCTTCGGAATGCCCTTTCCGCGCGGCTCGATTACCGCCGCCAATCTGACCACGCTGCGGGTTGAGAAGAACGGCGTTGAAATTCCCGCCTATGTGCAACAACTCACGCCATGGCGGCATCGCAGCAATCCGCTGCACGATGGCACTTCGGTGCGTGTGGCCAGGATCCAGATTCAGAACACCTTCGCGTCGCCTGTGGCTGCCGAAACGATTTCCGTCAGTTGGGGTGGCTCGCCGCGACTGCTGAACGTTGCCACGTTGACCAATCCACGCAGCGCCTGGCATCGCGTCGACAGCGGTAGCTTCGTCAGTGCAGACAATGTCGATGAACCCGATGTCTACGCCGTATTGCCCGCTTCCTGGCTTAGCCAAGGTTTGCTGAAGCCGGCGCGCAGCACAGCGTTTGACCCCAGCAACACCGAGGCCCGTGACAACCCGGCGGCGATGGATGCCATCGCCACCTGGCAGGGCTATCAGGAGTCAGAGCGGGCGTTGAAAAACAATTTCTATTCGGTGATCAACCGCGATGACCCGCTGGTCACTGTTGCCAATCAATGTCCCTACAAGACGCAGCGTGAGCCTTGGCTGTACGACCGCGCGGCAACGATGTTCATCCTGCACTTCCGCGGCGGCTCGTTCACCGCATTGCGCGAAGCGGTACAGGCGACGCAGTTCTACTTCAATCAGATCGACAGCGGTGGTTTCTTCGGCCTCGCGTCGGGTGATTCCAAGTACGCTTACAACGAATCCCTGGCTTATGCGCACTGGCTCACCGGCGACGACCTGTTGCTGCCCGACATTGCACTGGTGACCAATGCTCAAGCCGGCTTCCAGCATGCCTGGTCGGCACCGCAGGGATTCTGGACGGAGCGGCACGCGGCGTTCAAACTGCTGGCCAACGTGGTCGCCTATGAAGTCCTTGGCGGCAACGCCAGGCGTGATACCGTCAACCAGATACTCGCTGACCTGCGCGCGCATCAGGACGGTGCCGGCGGTGCGATTCCGGCGCAACGTATCGATGGCGGGCTGTATCATTACGGCACCCAGCATGACAGCGACTGGGACGATGCCAGTCTCGGTGCGTCATCCTGGATGAGTGCGCTGTTGACCGATGCTGTCGTGCGCGCCTATGCCAGTGGCGAAGACGTCGAATCGGCGGCGTTTGTTCGTCGCATGGGCATCTTCTACAACGGCACCATGGTGCAAACCGACGATCAAAGCTACGGCGGCGGCGCGTTGTGGATGCCACGTTACGCCATCCTGCTCAATGGCGCCGACGGCCAGATCAATTTCGAAGACATCGAACATTCGCTTGATGTCGCCGGACAGCTCGCATGGGCCGCGTATTTCGCCGACCTCACGAGTCAGAGCAGCGCTGGATTTCGCAGCAGCGTCGCGCAGTTGTACGCGAGCTACGACATCGGCGTGAACCACTGGATTCGACCTGCAGGCCCCGCTTCCGGGCTCGCCGCGTTCCGCGTATCGCCCTGGCGCAAATGGGGCTGGGAACACCGCACATCAGATGGCATCGGCTTTGCGTTGCAGAGCTCTGAGGGCTTTGCCAACGGGTTCGAATAGCGCGGATTCGAATAGCTCCATCGCGCGGCGCTTGCGCAGGCGTCAAGAATTGCCGGCGGACCGATCACTCAGCGCGCCTGCAACCAGAAGGTCACCGGTCCATCGTTGACCAATGCAACCTGCATATTGGCGCCGAAGCGCCCCGTCGCCACCTCGCCATGCGTCGACCGTGCCTGATCCACCAGACGGTCAAACCATTTGCGGCCGTGCTCCGGCGAAGCTGCGGAAGTGAAACTCGGACGCATGCCCTTCTTGGTATCCGCCGCCAGCGTAAATTGCGACACCAGCAGCAGGCCACCGCGGATGTCGGTCAACGACCGATTCATCCTGTCCTGGTCGTCGGAAAACACCCGATACCCCAGCAGACGTTCCAGCATGCGCTGGGTCTGCGTCTCAGCGTCTTCTGGTTCGACCGCAACCAGCGCCAGCAAACCCGGGCCGATCGCGCCGATGCGTTCGCCTTCGACATCGACGGAGGCACTGAGCACGCGTTGAATCAGGGCGATCATCGGAAAATCTCTGAATTCTGATTGCGCATTGTAGAAGCAGCTGGACTGTAGGAGAGGCGGTCGTCTCTCGGCATCCTGCCTTCGACGACACTTGTGCGTCCATGCACGGCGTGAGCCGCGATGCTCTTGATTTGACAGTCAGAGCAAGAGCATCGCGGCTCACACCGCTCCCACATTGTCTGTAAGCGGCACAAGTCAAGACTTGCACTCCGCAAGGCAACCGGCTTTGATGCAGCGATGGTTAGTTCGATCCCCATTCGCGTGCGCATTGTGCAGGGCCTGATGCGTTTGCTGGCGTGGCTGCCGCTGCGCTGGCTGCATGGATTGGGGCGTGTGCTTGGCGCCATGCTGCGTTTGGCGAATACGCGCGAGTACCGGGTCACCCGGCGCAACGTCGCGCTCTGTTTCGGACACCTGAGTTCCGACGAGCAGCGCCGCTTCGTGCGTGAATCGCTGGCACATACGGCGATGGGGCTCACCGAGCTACCGCGGGTCTGGGGGTCTAAGCCGCAACGTGCGCTTGCTCAGATCAAGGAAGTACGCGGAGGTGAATTGCTCGATGCCGCAATTGCTGCACAGCGCGGGGTCATCATCGCTGCGCCCCATCTTGGCCAATGGGAGTTGCTGAATCTCTTCCTGTGCACGCGTGGCCCCATGGCCCTGCTCTATCGCCAACCGCAGCATCCCGCCTGGGAACCGCTGCTGCTTGGCGGTCGCGGTGCATTGGGTGCCACACAGATTCGCGCCGATGCTGCGGGTGTGCGTGAGTTGTTCCGCTGCCTCAAGCAGCGCATGATCCTGGGCGTGCTACCCGATCAACGGCCCAAGGGCGGTGAAGGCGAGTTTGCGCCGTTCTTTGGCCTGCCCTGCAAGAGCATGACGCTGCTTTCGCGGCTCGCGCACAAGACCGGCGCTGCCGTGGTTTTTGGATTTGCTGAACGACTGCCCCGCGGCAGCGGATTCCGGCTGCATTTTCTGCCTGCGCCAGAAGACATTGCCGATAGCGATTCGAAACGCGCCGTTGCCGCCTTGCATCAGGGGCTGGAAGATTGCGTGCGCATGGCGCCGTTGCAGTATCAGTGGACCTACAAACGCTTTTCGATCCAGCCGGGGGTCGAAGGCAATCAGATGTATCCGGATTGCCGCTGAGGCAGCGGAAATGGTCTGATTTGACATCCATAAGAACAGCGTAGGCTGGCGGGTGAGGTGAGTCGCTTTGACGATGCCGTCGGGCATCGTCAGACGAGCCGAACGCCCGGCGGCGACGCCGGGCCGGAGAGCGCGGCGAACCCCAGCAAACGCGCAAGTCTGCTGGGGTTCGCTGCGCTCTCCGCCAGCCTACTTTTCGCAGTCGGTCATCGCATTGGATTGCGGCGGTCGCGCTTGGGTCGAGGCAACGTCAAGCGGTTTTCCGCGCCGACGTTTTTTTGGCGGCGGTTTTTTTCACGGCAGTCTTCTTTGCTGCGGATTTTTTCGCGACCGACCGCTTGGCGGTGGCCGCCTTCTTTGCAGGGGCTTTGCGCGCAGCAGGTTTTTTTACCGCAACGGTAGTCTTGGCGACGGCTTCCTTCTTCGCTGCAGCTTTTTTGGCCGGCGCTTTTTTCCCACCAGAGCGCTTCGATCCCCAACCTTTGCGTACCGGTTTACCTTCGGCAAGTAACGCTGCGCACTCATCGCGCGTCAATGATTCCGGCTCGCGATCCTTGGGTATTTTTCCGTTCTTCTCGCCGTCGGTGATGTACGGACCGAATTTGCCGCGGAGGATCTGGATCTTGCCCTCGTCGAAGCTGGCGATCACCCGATTGGCAATGGCCTCTTCCTTCTCGCGCAGTAATTCCAACGCGCGCGGCAGCTCGATGGTGTAGGCGTTGTCCGGTTCCTTGATTGACGCATACATCTTGCCGTGCTTCACGAATGGCCCGAAACGCCCCATGCCGGCGCTGACTTCATGGCCGTCTGCGGCCTTGCCGAGGTCGCGCGGCAGCTTGAACAGCGTCAACGCGTCATCCAGCGTGATCGTATGCAGGCTCTGCCCGGGCAGCAGACTGGCGAACTTCGGCTTGTCCTCGTCATCCTTGACACCAATCTGCGCAAACGCGCCATAGCGCCCGAGGCGAACACTGATCTGCTTTCCGCTGACCGGGTCATTGCCCAGCACGCGTTGCGATTTGGCTTCGTCCAGGCTCACCGATTCCATCTTGTCGGTGACCAGTGCCTTGAATGGCGTCCAGA
The DNA here is from genome assembly GCA_031391205.1 of Lysobacterales bacterium. Classification (GTDB taxonomy): domain Bacteria; phylum Pseudomonadota; class Gammaproteobacteria; order Xanthomonadales; family Ahniellaceae; genus 0-14-3-00-62-12. The sequence continues at coordinate 10,573 of JANMUE010000281.1, forward strand.
ACTTCTGCATCAACGGCACCCAGTCTTCTTCACCACGCGACACCGCATCGAGCTCGTCTTCAAGCTTGGCGGTGAAGTCGTAATCGACGTATTGGGTGAAATGCGTAGACAGAAAACGGGCCACGACACGCCCGACATCAGTGGGGCGGAATCGTTTGTTGTCGAGCATGACGTATTCGCGGCCCAGCAGCGTCTGGATGATGCTGGCATAGGTCGACGGCCGACCGATGCCATGCTCTTCCAACGCCTTGACCAGACTGGCTTCGGAGTAACGCGGCGGTGGCTCGGTGAAATGCTGATCTGCGACGATCTGATTGAGCGGGATGCGATCGCCTTTTTGCATCGCTGGCAGACGCCGTCCCTCATCGTCATCTTCTTCGCTGCGCTGATCCTTGCCCTCTTCATAGACGGCGAGGAATCCGGGCTCGATGACGGTGGTGCCGGTCGCGCGAAAGTTATTGCGATCACCACAGGCAAGATCGACCGATACAGTATTCATCAAGGCCGGCGCCATCTGACTGGCGACCGTGCGCTTCCAGATCAATTCGTACAATCGCAGTTGATCAGGATTGAGATAAGGCGCGACCGCCTCCGGTGTGTGCAATGCCGAAGTGGGGCGGATCGCCTCATGCGCCTCTTGGGCGTTCTTGGATTTGGTCTTATAGATGTTGGGTGTTTCCGGCAACGCCTTCTTGCCGAAGCGCTGCTCGATCACACCGCGCAGCTCTTCAACGGCATCGACACCGAGACTGACCGAGTCGGTACGCATATAAGTGATGAGACCGACTTGCCCTTCGCTACCCAGCGGCACACCCTCATACAAACCCTGCGCCAGGCGCATGGTGCGACTGGTCCCGAAGCCGAGCTTGCGCGCGGCTTCCTGCTGCAATGTCGAGGTGATGAACGGCGGCGCGGGACGGCGCTGGCGTTGCTTGCTCTGCACATCGCTGACATTGAGCGCGCCTTTGGCGGCAGCGACCAGCGTCGAGCGCACATGCTCGGCCTGCTCAGCGTTGACGAAAGAGAACTGCTCGACCTTGGCGCCATCGAAGCGGGTGAGCTTGGCGGTAAATGCAGCTTGCGGATGTTGGCAGGCCGCTTCGATGCTCCAGTATTCCTGCTTGATGAAGCGTTCGATCTCTTCTTCGCGCTCGGTGATCATGCGCAGTGCCGGCGATTGCACTCGGCCGGCAGAGAGACCGGTTTGCACCTTGCGCCATAACACCGGCGAAAGATTGAAGCCGACCAGATAGTCCAGCGCACGCCGTGCCTGCTGCGCGTTCACCAGGTCGATGGCGATCTTTCGCGGATGCGCTATCGCGTCATTGACCGCCTTGGGGGTGATCTCTGAAAACACGACGCGATGCACGGTCTTGCCCTTGAGCAAGCCGCGCTCACGCAGAATCTCGGCGATATGCCAACTGATGGCCTCGCCTTCGCGATCCAAGTCGGTCGCCAGAGACAGGGCGTCGGCTTTTTCTGCGGCCTTGGCGATCGCCTCGACGTGACGCTCGTTCTTCTCGATCAGATCGTAACGCATGGCAAAGCCGCGCTCGGTGTCGACGGCGCCCTCGCGCGGTACCAGGTCACGGATATGACCGTACGACGCCAGCACCTGGAAATCCTTACCCAGGTACTTATTGATGGTCTTCGCCTTTGCAGGCGACTCGACGATGAGCAGGTTCTTGGCCATTAGGTTTCCGGATGCTGCGCAAGGTTCCCTTGCGCGCCCCTTGTTCTTGAAGTTTGTTGAGTAGCTCGTGCGGGTTGACCCGGTTGAGCGAAACCCGAGCCGCCGCGCAGGCTAGCGCACGGAGCCAGTCCCTTTCAGTGAATTACACCTAGACTTGAGCTGTCAAGTTGCAATATGTCTCGTCACGGGCGTTTAAGCCCGTGCATCGGCTGCCTTTCCCTGTTGCAACGAGAGCCAGCGTTTCAATTCGAGCGCAACCGTTCCCCGAGCAGCTGAGTTTCCATCCAGGCAAACTCCGCCTCGCGTCCGGGATCATTGAACAGCACCAGCAGTACCACCCATTTCAGGTCTTCGAGCTCGATCTGGGGTTGCTCCAATGCCCAGGCACGTTCGAGAACGCGCTCGCGGCTATCGGCATCGAGTACGCCATGGCTCTCCAGTCGCATCAGAAAACCGATGCATTCCGGCTCCAGGCGATCCAGTTCTTCCTGCGCATAGACCCGCACCGGCCCGATCGCTGGCGCCGGAACCTGCGCGACGCGATCGGTCTGCAAATCCAGCAACCAGTCAAACGCTTTCCCGATCTGGATCGGATCGAATCCGGCCTCAATCAGTTCGCTTTGAAGGGAGTCCCGATCATGAACGGTGTCGGGGGCACCGTGGAAGTAGTTTTCGAACAGGTAGACCAGTACGTCGAGGACGGTCTCTTTCATCTTGATTTCCGCGCGGACGAAGGGGCCGCGTTCGTGCCTAAGCCGATACGTTGGTAGCAGTTGCCAGCCAACATTGCCACCGCCCCATCCAGCTCCAGTGTGGTCAGCATGGAAGAGATCGAGGCCGCGGTCAATCCACTGCGTTGCACCAAGGTGTCGATATCGACCGGATCAAAGCCCATTGCGGTCAATAACGGCACGGTTTCTGGCCTGGATTCACGTAATGTTGACGAATCTTGCAATCGGGCCGTTGCTGTTTCCAAAGTTTGCAACTCGGCAAGCTGCGACCTGAGATCGCTCGCCAGCACCTGCGCCAGCGGCAGCAACTCCTGCAGCAGGTCCGCAGTACATTCAATCAGTGTGGCGCCGTCACGGATCAGGCGGTGGCAGCCGCGCGCCATCGGATTGCGCACGGAGCCCGGGATCGCAAAGACCTCGCGACCCTGCTCCGCTGCCAATCTTGCGGTGATGAGAGAACCCGACTGGATTCCTGCCTCAACGACCAGAGTGCCCAGGCTAAGGCCGGCGATAATTCGATTGCGTCGTGGAAAATTCTCCGGCGCACCTGGAGTCTGCAGCGGAAATTCCGATACCAGAGCGCCCTGCTGCTGCAATCGCGCCGCCAGGCGATCGTGTTTGCGTGGATAGACCATGTCGACGCCGGTGCCGAGCACCGCAATGCTTTTACCGCCCGCATCGAGTGCCGAAACATGCGCGGCTCCGTCGATACCGTCGGCCATGCCACTGGTGATACAGAAGCCGGCGCGCGCCAGGTTCGCCGCAAAATCTCGCGCCAATTCCAAACCACCAGCAGAAGCACGCCGGCTTCCCACAATCGCAACTTGGGGCTGCCATAGAACCATCGGATCGCCGCGCACGAAGAGCGCTGCGGGGGTAGCAGGAATACGCTGAAGCAGGGTGGGAAAATCTACACTGTCGCAGGTCAGCAGATGATGATCCGCTGCCTCGAGCCAGGTTAGATCATGCTTTACTCGCGCCCGATCTGGAAACTTGAGCCAGTTCACTGCAGCATCGCTAACGCCCAGCTCGCGCCACGCATTGGCTCCGGCACGCAGCGCTTCAAGCATGCTTCCAAAGCGCGTCACCGCACGTCGCAGGCGGGCGCCGCCGGTGTCCGGTGCACTCAACCAAATCAGCCAGGCTTCCTGTTCTTGCATCGCCGCTTTCCCATATTGCATCCATCTATCCTGGGGTGGCGCGTAGCAAAGGACCATCAGCCATTGCCGAATCAATGCTGCGAAATGTCGCAGTCTCAAAAAAAAACGCGGCCGAGGCCGCGTTTTTTGTTAGTTACGGTTACTCAGAGCGACTGCGGTGCGCGAATCACGTCATGCACCTTAATCGGCCGGATGCCATCCATGACCAGACCGTAGCTCACTTTCTCGAAGGTACGGAACACCATCACATGCCCGAGGAATTCTTCCGGCATCGTGACCATCGCCTTGCGGTCTGAAATCGTGGTGCGAAGATCGTTGCCAGCGTACTTCACATTGTCGCGAAGCCGCTCGCCGGGCTGGAAGACAGAGTAAACCTGCCCATTCTCCACGCCCTCTCGTGCGCCGCGCGACATCGCCACCACCCGCATCGGACCGGTATAGACCTCGGTATCGGACACTGCCAGCACGCGCATGTTGTCCGGCACGCTTCCCGGTGAATGCGGGAAGTAGGTAGCGTCATAGGGGCTGGCATCCACCGGCAGAATGAGATCGCCGTCAATTACCTCGTACTCCGAAGATTGCAACACAAGCGTGCTGGGGTCCCCTGATCTCAGCACCCGTGCACGTGCGATGTGCATGACTTCGTGACCGAGCGTGTCGACCTGATTGTTTCGAAACAGGTCACGCGACCAATCTTCCCAAAGTGTGGCGAATGTCTTCTGCTTCACGCCTTCATACGGAACTTTCTCAAATTCGCGTTCGCTATTGCCCCAGCGAAATCGTTTGGGCACGTCGCGGTAAATCACTGTGGGCCGTACTACATCGACTTCATCGCCAGGACGCGCATCAAGACCACGCACATAGACCACCTGACCCGGTACCGACAAGAGTCGGCTTTCTTCGGCAGACACCACGTAGGGAAGATCCTTGGCGTCTGCGTCCGTCAGTACGCGCATCTTTTCCAGAAACGGCCGAATCCGATTCAGCGGAATCGCGGTTATCGCCTCCCGTGGTCCGCTTGAACGTACGCGCGGGGAGAGCTTGACAACGTCAGGTCGACCGCCACGCAACAGACGTGGTTGCCCATCGACATAGACCAGACTGATCACGTCACCGGGATAAATCAGGTGTGGGTTCTCGATCTGGCTGTTGGCCTGCCAGATTTCTGGCCAAAGCCAGGGACTTCTCAGAAATCGCGCCGAAATGTCCCAAAGCGTGTCACCCCGGACCACGGTATAGGTCTGAGGATGATCATCACGGAGTTCTGGTTCAGCGGCAAAACCCGAAGCAACTAAAAGCACTCCGGCAACAACTGCAAGCATTCGTTTAAGCATGGCGGCTAAGGTCCTGATTTGCCGAGGACTGTATCGAGTGTAACCCAAAAATCAAGCAGTGAGAATGCGGCTGTTCGTTCCCCTGCCGCAACACGATGACAAGGAATCCCGCCGCAGCCCGCCAGAGCCCCGATTCGCTTGAAACCAGCCACAATTGGCAGCATCTTGTATCGACACGGAGATTTCCATGGCCAAGCTCACGATTCTTGAATTCCCCGACCCACGCTTGCGTACCAGGGCGACGCCGATAGAGGCGTTCGATGCTGCATTGCAGCAATTGATTGATGACATGTTCGAGACCATGTACATCGCACCCGGCATCGGGCTCGCGGCAACCCAGGTGGACGTGCATAAGCAACTTCTGGTGCTGGATGTATCTGATGCCAAGGACCAACCTATGGTCTTCATCAACCCGCAAATCGTCAGCAGTGACGGCGAGCAGGTCTACCAGGAAGGCTGCCTTTCGGTTCCTGGAATTTATGCCGACGTCACACGCGCCAATCAAGTGCGTGTCCAAGCGCTTGATCGAAATGGTAGCCCCTACACTATCGAGGCCGAAGGGCTCCTTGCGATTTGCATACAGCACGAAATGGATCATCTCACCGGCAAGGTGTTTGTCGATTATCTGTCACCCCTCAAGCGTGATCTGGTGCGCCGCAAGCTTGAGAAAAGCCGACGCAATCGCGGTGACGCCGGTTCTCGCGAGCACACGCTCTGAACACGTCAACGCGGCGCATCGTATTTGCCGGAACGCCAGAATTTGCAGTTCCCTGCCTGCAAGCGGTACTTGCCAGTGGGTTGAATCTGGTCGGGGTGTACACGCAACCGGATCGACCTGCAGGCCGTGGGCGCGATTTGACCGCAAGCCCGGTAAAACACTGTGCGCTCGAAGCGGGTATTCCTGTCTTTCAACCCGAATCGCTACGCACACCGATCGCTCGTCGTGAACTTGAATCGCTGGCACCCGACTTGATGATCGTCGTCGCTTACGGTCTGATCCTGACTCCGCAGGTGCTGTCTACGCCTAAAGCCGGCTGCTGGAACGTGCATGCGTCGATCCTGCCAAGATGGCGCGGTGCCGCCCCCATCCAACGCGCTTTGATGGCGGGCGATACCGAGACCGGCGTAGATCTGATGCAGATGGAGAAAGGGCTAGATACCGGGCCAGTGATATTGAGTCGGCGCACGCCCATCCTTTCTTCCGACAGCGCTGGCTCATTGCATGACAGGCTGGCCTTACTGGGCGCCGATTTGTTGGCGGAAGGACTGCAGCGCTGGCAGGCGGAAACACTGCCACCGCCACGTCCACAGGATGAATTCGGCGTATGTTATGCCGCAAAAATCGAGAAACACGAAGCCATACTGGACTTCGAACTATCCTGCACCGTATTGGAACGAAAAGTCCGCGCCTTTTCTCCCTGGCCGATTGCCGAAACCGTTTTGCTCGGGGAGCGCGTTCGTGTACATGCCGCGGCGCCAATACCCGGAATTGCCGCAGCGCCTCCAGGAACGTTGCTGCGCGCATCTCGTTCGGGAATTGATATGGCTTGCAGGGATGGCGTTTTGTCGATTTCCAGACTGCAACGCGATGGCGGAAAAGTCATCAGTGCCGTCGACTATCTCAACGCGAGACCTATGCTCGCCGCATCGTCGTGAAACATCGTCCGGTTGTCCGCGGAATGCCTGTGCGCGCCGTAGCAGCGCGGCTGCTGGCGCGACTGATGAGCAGCAGTGGCTCGCTTTCAGACGGGCTGCCGGAGGCCGACACCACACTATCTGATGCACGAGATCGCGCCCTGTTACGCCTGATGCTTTACGAAACGATCCGAAGCTATTTCCGACGCAGGGCAATGCTACTGTTGTTGCTCGATAAACCCATCGCCGCAGCCGCGAGGGAGGTTGAAGCCCTGATCCTACTTGGGCTGACGCAGTTGGAGCTTGGGATCGATAACGAGTATGCAGTGGTGGATGCCAGTGTCGACGCAGCTCGCGCGCTGGGCCATCCGCAACTCGCCGGCCTGGTAAATGCTGTGTTGCGGCGCGTATCACGGGAACCGAGTGCGCTCCACGCCAGAATCGGAACCAATGACGAAATCAATACAGGGCATCCGCAGTGGTTGATCGACCGGATGCGCGCCGACTGGAGCACTTCGGCTGACCAGGTATTCGATGCGAACAACGCGCAGCCACCGATTTGGCTGCGGGTACATAAGCAGCGACAGACGCGCGACGCAGTCATCGAGCTGCTGCGCGATGCTGGATTTGAAGGCACCGTCCACCCGAATTTGCCCGACGCCATTCGCCTGGACAACATCGGCGATGTTGCCGGTCTGCCCGGCTGGCAGGACGGCTGGTTCAGCGTTCAGGATGCTGCGGCTCAATGCGCTGCACAGTTGCTCGATCTTGCTCCCGGGCTGAGTGTGCTGGATGCCTGCGCCGCGCCAGGTGGGAAGCTCGCACATATCGCGGAACAGGAACCTGGACTTAAGCTGCTGATCGGGCTTGACCGCGAGGGCAAGCGCCTGGAGCAGACGCGGAAGTCGATGTCACGGCTGGGGCTACGCCCAACGCTCAAGCATGCCGACGCTGTACGCGTCTCGGACTGGTGGACAGGTGTGTCGTTCGACCGCATTCTCCTCGACGCACCGTGTTCTGGAACCGGCGTCATCCGACGCCATCCGGATATTCGACTGCTTCGGCGAGCGTCGGACGTTGCAGCCTTGGTTCATACTCAGGGTGTGTTACTCAATGCCCTATGGCCTTTGCTGGCCCCGAAGGGACGGCTAGTCTATTCGACGTGCTCAGTCATCAAAGATGAAAACGAACGCCAAATCGCCGCGTTTTTGGCCAAACATGCCGATGCGCGGATACGCCCCGGCGTGCCGGAATGGTTTGATCATTGCGGCCCGTTTGGCAGCCAGAATCTGCCGGGTAACTGCGGTTCGGACGGTTTTTTTTACGCGGTGCTTGAGCGTGATGGCTGATCGAGCAACTGGGCCGCGCCAGGTTTCTGCCTGGAAACTGTTGATCATCGGATTGATGGTCCAACTTGGCGGTTGCAACGAGGATAACCAACAGTGTCGAATCATCAGTGCTTCGGCCGACAGGTCATCCAACACCTTGGACCTTTCCTTGTCCGTTCGGCTCAACCCCAGCTTGCTGGACGCGCTCGACCACGGAATACCACTGCGATTCGAGTTTGTGGTGTCTCCCGAAGGCGGTAGTCGGCAAATCCGTGCACTGCGGCTGGACTATCTTCCAATGGCAAAACGTTATGAGTTGCGGCCAACGTCAGGTGCTCCGCGTACTTTCGCCAGTCGACTGCAGCTGATTGCGGCGCTGGATGTGGTCAAACTGCCAATGGATGGACTGGGCACCGGGAACGGCACAGTGTTCATGCGCCTGGACACCGACGCATTGCCCGCACCGATGCGACTTTCCGCATTTTTTGACTCTGAATGGCGCGTTTCGTCGGCGCCTGTGCGATGGAGTCAGACCTGATGATGCGCCGACTGTTCTTACTGCTTCCAGTCGTTGCGATCGTCTTTTTGCTCTACGCGGCACTGTGGCTCGCGGGTGATGCAGAGCGGGCTGACAGTCAGCTGGGAAATCGCTACGTGTGGTTGCTCGCGGCTGCTGGCGCAGGCGTATTGGTACTCATTGGCATCGTCGGTTTCGAATTTGGGCGACTGGTACGGCAACTGCGGCTAGGCGTTCCAGGGAGCAGAATCAACGCGCGGCTGGCGCTGCTGATCGCGCTCATTTCATTGCCGCCGATCGTTTTGGTTTCAATTTTCGCCATTCGATTTGTGGATTCCAGCGTTGATAGCTGGTTTCGAGCCGACGTGGCTGGCGCACAGGAGAATGCCGAGGCCATTGGTCGCGAGGTGCTCGCTTCATTCGAACGTCGTGCGCGCGACCTGACGGCTCGAATTGCGGCCTCTGAGGATCTGATTGACGGAGCGGACCAACAGGCCATGCTCGATGATCTGGTGGACCGAACCACTGACCCCGTTCACGTAACGCTGTTGAGCAGCACTGGCGACGTCGTCGCGATTTCTTTCAACACGGCAGAAGTAGTCTTTCCTCCGGCACCAAACGATCAGGAATGGCTGCAGGTACGTGCAGCAGGGCAACTGGCTCTCAATGAACGGACCGCCTCATCCCTGACGTGGCGTGTATTGCAACCATTCAATGGCGATGGACTGCTTCAAGCAGTTGTTCCGATTCCCGCAGACCTGGCGCCGCGGTTGAACGAACTCGAACGCACCGCTATCGATTACTCGCAATTGAAGTTTCAGCGTGATGCGCTGAAATCCACGTTCACTCTCATTCTTGGCTTGGTTGGATTGCTCGCTTTACTCATTGCGCTTCTGGTTGCGTTGGCCGCAGCGAGACGACTGATTCGCCCCATTTCCAACCTCGTCGTCGCTGCTGGCGAAATCACATCGGGCAGATACGGGCAAACCATTCGCGTGACCAGCGCAGATGAGCTCGGGGACTTGACCACGACATTCAATCGCATGTCGCACGAATTGGCTGAGGCAAGTTTGAGAGAGAGAGAAGCCAGGTCCGAGGTCGAACACAGTCGAAATCGACTGGAGGCAATTCTCGAGCGGATGAGTGCAGGCGTGGTGAGCTTTGACAGCAATTGTATTCTTTCGGCAAATCCCGCCGCGGCTGCACTGCTGGAAATTGACCCAAACGCACTGTTAGGAATAGAAATAGCATCAGCTGGTGAACACTTTCCTCGCGCCGCATCCTTCTTCGAGTTCCTCGGAAATTGTGCAACCGAGAAACGTGCGCAATGGCGACAAGAGGTTCGATTGGAGGGCGAACCCGGACGCGCCTTGCTGATCCGCGGCACGCTCTTGCCCGGAGATGGCGCTTTGAATTTTGTAGCTGTTTTCGATGACGCGGCAGTCATTGCACTGGGGCAGCGCGAGGCTGCCTGGGCTGAGGTTGCCAAACGCCTCGCACACGAGATCAAAAATCCGCTTACCCCTATTCAGCTGGCCGCGGAGCGCCTGCGATACAAATATCTGGGAAAGATGACGCCAGAGGAGTCAGACGTCCTCAACCGCGCCACACAAACCATCGTCGCTCAGGTCGATGCACTCAAACGCATAGTGAATGCCTTTGGCGACTATACGCGAGTGCCACAACGCGAGCGTCAGTCGTTTGATCTCAGAGAATTGCTAGACGAAGTTTGTGGCTTGTATGAGGACAGTGGGCAATGTGAGATTTATCGACCGAACGTCGCCGGGGCTTGCCTCGTTTACGCACATAAGGATCGAATGCGGCAGGCACTGATCAATATTTTTACGAACGCTATTGAAGCCACCGCACCCGAAGTGCAAACCAGGATCGAGATCGAACTGTTTACTCCAGCCAAAAAAGACGTCGTGATGCGTATCCGGGACCACGGAAAGGGTCTTCCGCACAATTTCGATGAACGCTGGTTTGAGCCCTACAACAGTACTAAGCCAAAGGGCTCCGGATTGGGGCTGGCATGGGTCAAGAAGGTCGTTCAAGAATGTGGTGGCAATGTAACAGCGGCAAACGCACCAGGCGGTGGAGCACTTTTCACTATCCAGCTTCCCAATCAAACCTGACCTGTTGCAGCCTCCACGAAAACCGGGGCGGTTCATTTCTGCAGCGGGCTTTGTTTTCAAAAGGTCCTTGGCGATGACCTGTTGCAGGCTTAAATGCAAACGGGTTGCCCCGTGAAGGACAACCCGTTTGTTTTCAAAAGGTCCTTGGCGATGACCTACTCTTGCATGGCTTAA
>JANMUE010000373.1:0-1306 GCA_031391205.1 Lysobacterales bacterium
CGCCCCTACAACATCTCGGACCCAGTGTAGGGGCAGACCCATGTGTCTGCCCTTCTGCTGCCGGATCACGGCGAGTTGACTTTAACTAAGTGCCATTGGACCTAAGGACGATCTGATGAGGCGGTGTCAATTCTCAACGAAGGGTCTCAACAAATATCCGCAACCGTCACGCCTAATCGCTCTGCATAGAGACTGAGAGTGCGCTGCCAGGCCGGGCGCGCTTGGGCTCGTTCGTAATAGGCTTTAAGCTGGGGATAACTATCGATGAGATCGGTCTTGCGGATTTGGCGCAAGACGGTGGCGAGGAGGATGTCGGCGACAGTGAAGTCGTCGCAGGCGATCCATTCACGGCCGTCCAGGCGGCGCTCCAGTCCGTTAAGCCAGCGGCCAGCCTGCTTCACCATTTCTGCTCGTCGGCTTTCAGTATTCTCACCGCCAAACTTGTCGATCAACAGAATCTCCAGCATGGGCCGCTCGATAGTGTTAAGCGTCGCGAAGCACCATTGGATAACGCGCATCCGCCCTTCAACATCAGGTGGGATCAGCTTGCCGGCCTTTTCGGCAAGGTAAATTAATATCGCTCCTGACTCCGCGAGGACGAAGCCATCGTCATCGATGGCCGGTATCAGACGGAACGGGCTGATCTTGCTATAGGCGGGACCGTCGTGTTCGCCGCCAGTATGATCAAGGCCGTGAACGCGATAAGGCAGTCCGGTTTCCTCGAGCGCCCATTGCACCCTGAGGTCGCGCGTCTCGCCGATCACCGGGCGAAAAATGCGGCCGAAGCCATAGAGTGTGATCATCGTGACCTCCAACATTTACAACATAAGACCTAGCGCTTCACGCATCGGTGTTACCTGACAAGCCGCCTAACGCTGGGTCATCAGCCGAGTAAACAATTCAGCGCAGGCTAAAAGCAACGTGAGATGGGCATGCACCCATGCTTGCGTTCTATTAATCGCGAATATCCGGTTCGACCAAACTCGCCAGAAATTCCAACGACTCCTGCCAGCCGAGATAACACCCGTCGGTGGGAATGACGCTCGGAATACCTGCTTGCACGATGTTTATTTCAGTCCCACAAGACACTTTCGTCAGCGTGATGGTGGTTTGCATTTCCGCAGCCAAGTTAGGATCGTCGAATTTAGCCGTGTAACGAATGCGGCTATGCGGCTCCAGCTCAAGATAGGCTCCACCAAAAGAATAACTATGGCCAGTGGTGAAATTGGTAAACGACATTTTGTAGGTACCGCCAACCTTGGCATCCATTTGATGAACCTTGGCGGTGAACCCTTTGGGAGGCAGC
>JANMUE010000533.1:0-11972 GCA_031391205.1 Lysobacterales bacterium
GTCCCCCAAGACCGACCTTTCGTTTTCACGCCGTGTACACGGATTGATAGCAGCTTGTGGTGGGAATCGCTCGCTGCAGTGCGGCGAAAAGCCATGTAGGAGCGGCGTGAGCCGCGAAGCTCTTGCTCTGCTGTCTGGAGATCAGAGCAAGAGCTTCGCGGCTCACGCCGCTCCTACATGGCTTTTCGCCGCACTGCAGCGAGCGATTCCCACCACAAGCTGCTATCAATCCGTGTACACGGCGTGAAAACGAAAGGTCGGTCTTGGGGGACCGCCGATAACAGTGCGTGTCGTGTCGGGTGGATCAGCACCCGGAAATCGCCGTGCCCCGCGGCCTCCAGAACTGCTGCGGCGCATGACACACCCTAACGTTCGATCGGGGAGGATCGGGCGAACATTTGGAGTTGCCATGTTGCGCAGGATATTTGCACCCTGTTGTGCCCTGTTGTTGCTTGTAACGTCCGCATACGCTGCCGAGCCGGCCCATCTCAGCTCTTTCATCGTGGTGAAGTACCGCAACCCTGCCCAGCTGCAAGCCTTGGGTTCGCAGTTCCAGCATTTGATCGTAGATGCCAAGCGCGGCGAAGCCCGCACCGAGGCCAATGCCGAGGAAGTCGACGCGCTGCGCAGCGCAGGCCTGGACGTGCAGATCGACAGCGTGATGACGTCGCGGCTGCATGCGTTCGAAAGCGCGCTGCGCCAATCCGGCAGCGTAAAAAGCATTCCCGGGTTCAGCTGCTATCGCACCGTGGAAGAAACCTACACGACCATGAGCAACCTGGTGGCCGCCAAACCCACGCTGGCGTCCATTGTCGACATCGGGCCGAGCTTCGAGAAGAGCCGCAATGCCAGCCTCGGCTATACGATGAAGGTGCTGCGCATCAACAACAGCGCCACCGACGCGACCATCACCGACAAGCCCAATATGGTGATCTTCGGATCGATTCATGCGCGCGAATACACACCGGCGGAACTGGTTACGCGCTTCGGCGAATGGCTGCTCAACAGCTACGGCACCGATCCGGAAGCGACCTGGTTGGTCGATCACAACCGCTTCCATCTGGTGTTGCAGGCCAATCCCGATGGCCGCAAAAAGGCCGAGACCGGCCTGAGCTGGCGCAAGAACACCAACAACACCAATGGCAGCTGCTCCAGCAGCAGCTTCGGCACCGATCTGAATCGCAATTTCGCCTATCACTGGAACACCGTCGCCGGAGGATCCAGCGGCGATCCCTGCAACGAGACCTATCGCGGCCCGCTGCGCTCATCGGAGCAGGAAACAAAAAACCTGATCCAGTATGTCGCCGGCATCGCCGATGGCAGCGGCGTGTATCAGGGTGGCGTACTGCCTGATCGCCGCGTGGACACGGTTTCGGTGGCCGCACCGAGTGACTACAAGGGCATGTTCATCGATGTGCACAGCTTCTCGCAGCTGGTGCTGTGGCCCTGGGGCGATACCTCATCGCTGGCACCGAACGGCCCGGCGTTGCGCACACTGGGGCGGCGCATGGCGTATTTCAACAGCTACAGTCCGGAGCAGTCGGCCGAGCTGTACGCCACCGACGGCGCCACCGATGACAACTTCTACGGCTCGTTGGGCGCACCCGCGTACACGTTGGAACTCGGCGTCGCCTTCTTCGAAAGCTGCACGACCTTCCAGAACACGACGCTGCCGAACAATCTTGCGGCGCTGAAGTATGCGGCGCGCAATCTGCAGTCGCCGTACAACCTGCCCTCGGGTCCGGATGCCGTGAGTGTGACTTCGTCGGTTGCGACCGTTGCGGCAGGCACACCGTTTACCGTGACCGCCACCGTCAACGACAGCCGCTTCAATCAGAACAACGGCACCGAGACCGTGCAGAACATCGCGTCGGCGCAGGCCTATGTCGACAAGCTGCCGTGGCAGACGGGCGCCACACCGATTGCGATGACGGCAGTGGATGGATCGTTCAACGCCAGCAACGAATCGGTGCGCGCCACTATTCCGACCACCGGTCTCAGCGCGGGACAACACCGTGTCTACGTGCAAGCCACCGATGCCGCGGGTAAGGCGGGAACACCCAATGCGGTGCTGTTCACGGTGACGACGGGCGGCAATCAGGCGCCGGTCGCCAACTTCAGCTTTGTCAGTAATGGGCTGAGCGTCAACTTCAGCGATGGCTCCACCGACAGCGATGGCACGATCGCATCACGCAGCTGGAACTTCGGCGACAGCACCACGTCGACCGCGACCAATCCCAGCAAGACCTACAGTGCCGCAGGCACGTACAGTGTGGTGCTGACGGTCACCGACAACGGCGGCGCAACGCACAGTGTCAGCAAGTCGGTGACGGTGAGCACGGTCGCCAATGCAGCGCCGGTCGCCAACTACAGCTTTACCACCAGCGGCCTGACAGCGACCTTTACCGACAGTTCCACCGACAGCGATGGCAGCATTGCATCGCGCAGCTGGAACTTCGGCGACAGCACCACCTCGACGGCGACCAATCCCAGCAAGACCTACAGCGCCGCGGGCACCTACAGTGTGGTGTTGACGGTCACCGACAATGGCGGTGCCACCCACAGCGTCACTCAGTCGGTGACGGTCACATCGCCTCCGGTGGATACCGTGCTGGCCAATGGCGTCGCCAAGACCGGGCTTTCAGCAGCAACCGGTGTATCGCTGAACTACACCATGGTCGTGCCTGCTGGTGCGACGGGACTGCGATTTGTCACCACCGGTGGTACGGGTGACTCGGACATGTACGTGAAGTTCGGGAGTGCGCCTACCGATACGGTGTATGACTGCCGTCCGTATCTGGGTGGCAATGCCGAGACCTGCAACATCGCGACCGCGCAGGCAGGCACCTATCACGTGCGCCTGAAATCCTTTGCGGCGTTTGCCGGCTTGTCGTTGACCGGCAGCTACAGCACCGTCGTTGCCGGGCCGTTCTTCCAGAACCTCACCGACATCACCATCAGCGACAATGCCACTGTCAACAGCCCGATCACGGTGAGCGGCGTTGCCGGCAACGCATCGGCCACGCTCAGCGTATCGGTCAACATCGTGCACACCTATCAAGGTGATCTGAAGGTCGATCTGGCGGCACCGGATGGCACGCTGTACAACATCCACAACCGAACCGGTTCTGGCACCGACAACATCATCAAGACGGTCACCATCAACGCCTCCAGCGAAGTCGCGAACGGCACGTGGAATTTGCGCGTGAACGACAACGCCTCAGGTGATACCGGCTTTATCAACAGTTGGTCGATGCAGTTCTGACGCGAGTGTTTTGTGGGTCCGCGCTGCGCGCGGACGCTCTTGGGCGGTTCTATCGCACTGCAGAGCGTCCGACCGCAGGTCGGACCCACATCGCGGTGATCAGGCTTCGTCTTTCTTCGCCGTATCGTGGAAATACGGTTCGACCGCGCCGTGAAACTTCATCGTCATCGAGTTGCCGCGGCGATCCAGTGCCTTGCCGACTGCGAGCCGTACCCAGCCTTCGCTGACGCAGTATTCCTCGACATTGGTGTGTTCGACACCTTTGAAACGAATGCCTACGCCGCGTGCCATGGCAGCGGCATCGTGATGCGGGCTCTTGGTGTTGATGGACAGGCGGTCGGGGGGCGTATCGCTCATGGCGCGGTTTCTCGGGCAGTAACGTTGAAGGATGACCGACGAATCGGTTCGACCAGTATGCCTTGAGCGGCCCCATCAGCGTTAGTGACCTGTGCACCCCGCCTTTCAGCACGCGCCGCTGGCATGGTGGCCGGATAGCGTACTTCAGCGCAGCGGCCGCAACCGGCGGCCGGCGTCAGAGGGGGCAGGTCATGGCAGCGGAAACGAATTCGATATCGGTGTCGATCCTGCGTGCGCCGCCGCGCATGACCTTCGCCGCAATGCTGCTGCTTTCTCTGAGCGCGATCGCAGCGCGCGGCGCAGAACCGGCCGCAGCTTCCGACGCATTTGTCGGACGATGGATAGGCAGCACCGGAACGGCGAAGGAACGCATCGAAGTTGGTCTGGAATTTCGTCGCGATGAAACCGGTGCGCTCAAGCTGCTGTTGACTCAGCCGGTATCCAACTACTTTGGTGTCGATGCTGGCGGCAGCGTTGTCGAAAACGGCCGGCGTATCACCTACGACGCGTTGGCGTTGACGCTGAGTGTCGATGGCGATCGCCTCATCGGCACCTTTCCCGGCCCCAACAGTCGCGCCGAGCTGCGGCGCACTGACACATTGCCGCTGGAGCCGCTGCCACCGGAGCTGCCGAACGGGCCACAGCCGAAGTGGCAGACGCGGCTCGGCGGTCAGATCTATGCGTCGCCGACTGCTGCGCACGGTGTGGTCTATATCGGCAGCACCGGTGGCGTGTTTCAAGCGGTGAATGTGCAGGATGGCAGCCTGCGCTGGACGTTTCCCGCAGGCCGGCCGATCTATGGGCGCGCCACCGTGGCGGACGCTGCTGTCTATTTCGTCTGCGACAACGGTTATCTGTTCAAGCTCGGGCTCAGTGATGGCAAGGAAATCTGGCGCTATGCGCTGGGTGATGCCGAGGTGTCGCGGATTACCGGACATCCAGCCGTGTTCAACTGGGACTGGCAGGCCGCGCAGCCGCTGGTCGTCGATGATGTGGTCTATGTCGGTTCGGGCGATGGCGGGATGCATGCGATCGATGCGCAGAACGGGGCGCGGCGCTGGCGCTTCGACACGCGGGCACGCATTCGGCATGGCGCCGCCGTTGCCGGCAACAGCCTGATCTTCGGCAGCGGCGACCATCTTGTCTATGCCCTGCAGCGCGATACCGGCAAGGAAATCTGGCGCTTCGACAGCGGTGCCGATATCGACACGACGCCGGTACTGCATGCGGGCAAGGTGCTGGTGGGCAATCGCGGCGCCGGCCTGTATGCGCTCGATGCCGCAACCGGTGCCGAGGTGTGGCGCCTGTACTTTTGGGGCTCCTGGGTAGAGTCCACGCCCGTTGTTGTGGACGGCACGATCTATATCGGCTCATCGGATCTGCGACGAATCAGCGCGATCGACGCCGATACCGGCAGCGTACGCTGGCGCAGCGATGTCTATGGCTGGACCTTCGGCATGCCTCTGATCGAGGGTGATCGCATTCATGTCGGTGCGGCCGGGGGTACGCCGTATTTCGTGCAGCATGCTGCCAGCTACAACGTGCTCGATCGCCGCACCGGAAAACTGATCGCGCGTCGGCCCCTGCCCGATGGCGGCGGGCATCAGTGGGGCATTGCCGGTTCGCTGGTGCGCGATGGCGACACATTGGTGTATGCGACGATCGAGGGGTCGTTGTTCGGGGTTCCGCTCGCGGTGTCGGAATCTGATTGAGGCCCTTCTCCCGCTATGCGGGAGAAGGTGGCGCGCAGCGCCGGATGAGGCAGACGTTCGACAATGTCCGATATTGCGCGGCGGATTTCTCCGGTCTGCACTGTTCGCAAACACCGAGCATGATCGGGCGTTTACCTCACCCTGGCCCACTCCCGCGAAGTGGGAGAGGGGACTGCGCCCGCGCGGCATTTCAAACCGGGACACTTTGCCCGACAAGCGTCGTTTCCAGCTTGAGTAGGTACTATCGGCACTCCCGTCCCCTGGCCTGCCCATGGAGCTACCATGATCGTTGCGGTACTGCTGTCCTGCCTGAGCCTGCTGGCGTTGTATTTCACCATCGTGCTGATCAGCACTGCGCGCCGCCGCGGCCAGGCCATACCCAATGCCGAGTCCGTGGTGCTGGGCGTGGTGACTGACTTCTTCGACACCCTGGGCATAGGCTCGTTCGCACCTACCACTGCTTGGTTGAAACTGCGCAAGCTGGTGCCGGACAGCTTCATTCCAGCGACGTTGAATGTCGGTCATGCGCTGCCGACGGTGGCGCAGGCGCTGATCTTCATCAACCTGGTCAGCGTCGATCCGCTGCTGCTGCTCGCCTGCATCGTGGCCTCGGTGGTGGGGTCGACGCTGGGAGCGCCGCTGGTGGTAAGGCTGCCGGTGCGCACTGTGCAGGGATTCGTCGGTTTCGCGATGATCATCGCGGCGGTGCTGTATGCACTCGCCAATCTCAAGATGCTGCCGGCCGGTGGCGATGCGCTGGCGCTGTCCTGGCCGTGGATGCTGGCGGCGGTTGCCGCACATCTGGTACTGGGTGCACTGATGAGCTTTGGCATCGGTCTGTACGCGCCTTCGCTGATCCTGCTTAGTCTCATGGGGCTGAATCCCACCGCGGCGTTTCCGGTGATGATGGGCGCCTGTGCGTTTCTGATGCCCATCAGCGGCGTGCGCTTCATCAAGGCCGACCGCATCGACCTGCGCGTGGTGCTGGGGCTCACATTGGGTGGCATTCCGGCCGTATTGGTGGCTGCGTATGTGGTGAAGTCGCTGCCGCTGGAGACGCTGCGTTGGGGCGTGGTCGTCGTCGTGCTCTATGCCGCCGCGCTGCTGCTGCGCACGGCGTTCACGCCGGCACCGGCGCAGGAAACTGTGTCGCCTCCGCAATCGACACAGTAGCTACGTAGGCTGGGGTGAGCGCAGCGAACCCCAGCAGACCTGCGCGTTTGCCGGGTTCGCTGCGCTCTCCGGCCCGGCGTCACCGCCGGGCGTTCGGCTCGTCTGACGATGCCAGAGGGCATCGTCAAAGCGACTCACCTCACCCGCCAGCCTACGATCAAGGATCCTCAAACCCATCGGCGAATTCGGCACCGGCAGCGCCTTCGCTACCGATCAACACCACATCGTCGATGCGTACGATCTGTGGGTTGCCGGCAGTATTGCCACTGGCATCCTGGATATTGATGCGCTCGAATGTACCGCTGTAGGAAATCGGCGGATCGGCGAAGCGGATGCGCACTTCCCGGTAACTGCCGGCTGCGACCACGCCACCTGTGATGAATTGCGCGAGTGCGACATCGGTGTGCAGCGTGGCACCGGTCTGCAGCGAGAAGTTGAAGTTCTCACCGCCGTTGTTGCCGCGTATCCAGAAACGCAGCTCCGGATACGCTGCCACCGATACCGCCTGTGCCTGCCGCGCAAACGATAGTCCTTGAAAACCGTGTGCGGTGAACAGGATGGATGCTGCGCCAGCGTGTGGTGAAACGGTGTTGTTGAAGTCCACTGTGCCCCAGGAAAAATTCTCGAATCCATTTTGCAGTGCGTCGTCGTAGATCGCTTGAGTCGCCGCCGGCACTTCGGGCTGCTGCGCTGCGAAGAATCCCCAGATTGCCACCGCCGCCTGGTTCCAGATCGAGTGCCCCATGGCAGGAATCGCGCACCAGGCGACATCGCGCTCGCAACTGTCGTAGTTGACGCAGGGTGACGGGTCGCGTGGCGTTGTCGTCGCGGCGCAGTTCTGCGTCGCCAGATGATTGTTGCGCACCGCCTGGCCGGTGGCATAGTCCACGCCGCCAGTCATGTCGTTCATGCCCCAGACCAGCATCGTCGCCGGCAACGCGCAGCTGACACCGCCGTTGCCGGTATAGGTGAAATCATTGTTGAGCGGATACAGCGAACCGGAGTGGATGCCCAGCTCGCGGATCTCGTCGGCTTCCATGCGACAGCCCAGCGCATTGGCCATGGTGGCGCCGCCACTGAATCCGGTAATGAACACGCGGCCGCGATCGATATCCAGTTCCACATCCAGCGCATCGATCAGATCGCGAACGAATTGCACTTCGCGGGTGCGGCCGAGGTCGCTGAAATACTGGAAGGTTCCGCTAGGCGCGCTGGGATAGACGAACACCGCACCAAAGTTGGCAGGCGTCTCCAGCGGCAGTGCCGCGCGCATGCCGGCGCCGTTGCCGCCGTCGCCGTGCAGCGAAAACACCAACGGTAGATTGGCCACTCGTGGATTCGGGATCGAAATCACGAAGGGTCGGGTGATGCCACTGGACACGATGCTGCGGTTCTCGACGTCGTAGGCATCGGGCTGAGGTGCGGCGTTCGGCGTCGTCGCCGCCATCGACTGGCCGGCGCCGGCGGCGATCACCAACGCACACCACAAATTGAACGAACGCATGGGCGGACTCCTTGGGGCTTTCCAACTCATACAGCAAATACGCCCGAAAGTGGCCAAACCTGACTGCGATCCCGTGATTTGAGTCCCCTCTCCCGCATCCGGGAGAGGGCTAGGGTGAGGGAGAAGCGCGGTGGTGCCCGGTGCTTGCGATCAGCGCCGCGGCAAATGCCAGACGCCATCGCACACCTCCCTCATCCATCGCTGCGCGCCACTCTCTCCCGCGTTGCGGGAGAAGGGCTTCATCGGGTATTTCGAAGTGAATCACTATCGATCGGGCCGTCCGATTGCGCGGCAATGATCGGCGGCGCTGACAAATCCCGTCCCGTTCCTGCGTATTCATCGACAGAACCATCACGGTAAGGATCGGACATGCCACGCTTGCTTGGAAATTTTCTTGTCGCCGCTGCGCTGTGCGCCGGGCTTACGTCGATTCAGGCCCAGCCGGTATTGATCGGGCGCATCACTCACCCGGTGACCGATGCCCAGGCCAACAATGGCACGCGGGATCCGGCGCTTTCGGAAGATGGGCGGTTCATCTACTTCGTGTCCTCCGCAACCACCCTGGGGCCACCGGCCAACGGCGCGCTCAATCTCTATCGCTACGATCTCAGCGTCGCTACACCGGCAGCCGATTCGCTGATCCTGGCGATGAGCGCGCTGGGCAACGGCAACAGCTTCGCGCCCTCGGCTTCGTTCAGTGGCAACGAGGTGGCATTCGAAACCCTGGCGGCCAATCTGGGCGGCAACCAGTCGGGTTTCTCCGATATCTACTACAGCCGGGCTTTTCCGCTGCCGCAGAATGAAGTGGGATTCGATACCACTCTGGTCAGCCGCGGTGTTGGTGCCGCCGCGACCGATGGCGCGTCGCGATACGCTTCGATATCCGGTAGCGGGCGCTACATCGCCTTCCACTCGGAGGCGACCAATTTGATCGTCGGTGACACCAATAATGCGCCGGACATTTTTCTGGCTGACGTCGAGAATCTGGGCGTGGCGGCGGAGCGCATCAGTGTCGATTCGGCGGAGACACAGATCGTCGGCTACAGTTTTCCGCTGTCGAACAACGCCATCTCGAGCGATGGACGATTTGTCGTGTTCGCGGCCAACGCCGCCATAGACGGTGCGCCGGACGGCAATATCAGCGACGTCTTCCTGCGCGATCGCACTGCAGGCACCACTGCACTGGTCAGTCGCACCGTGGGCGGCGTGGCGTTCGTCGGCGCATCCGAACAGATTTCGATCTCGCCGGACGCGCGCTTCATGGTGTTCCGCTCATTTGCCAGCAACGCACCGGGCGCCACCGGCAGCCTGATCTTCATTCGCGATCGTCAGCTCAACACACTGACCGCCGTGCCGCTGCCGCCCACCACCAGCGCCTGCGAAGATCCACGTATCAGCAATCGCGCCGATGTGATCATGCAGTGTTCCAGCACCATAATGGGCGTGTCGCAGCAGGCGTATCTGTATCGCGGCAGCGTCGGCGACGTCTATCGCCTGAGCAGTACGCCGGGAAGCGGCAATGGCAATGGCAGCGGTGGTAATTTCATGGACCTCAGCGCCGATGGCTATTTCATCGTCTTCGATTCGGCGGCATCCGACCTGGCATCCGGCGATACCAACTCCAGCGCTGACAGTTTCCTGACCGTAGACGATTTCATCCTCAGCCATATCTTCAGTGATGGCTTTGAGTAGACGTTTTGAGCCGAGATCAGCGGACTGTTGCCTCCCTGCCGTTGTCCCAAGGGATTGACCAGCTCCGCTGTTGAGAGCCCTTCGGTCATAGGCGGGGCTTGCTCCGCTGCTTTTGCTCTTGATGTTGGGATCAAAGCAAACGCCTGAGCAGCGGAGCAAGCCCCGCTCTACAAGTGCAAAAACAGAACAGTGCCTTATAACTCGCTGCAGTCCAGTCCTGAAATACGTGTCAGCCGCGAGAGATTCAGACTGCCGCTGCCGAAGCCCGCGACGCTGCTGTTGTAGTCGGAGCGGCCACCACTGCAGCTGAGCGCCAACGTGAGCGCGCCCCACGGACTGACGACGAGATCGGCGGCGTTGTACGCGCTGCCGAAGCGCGGGCCGCGGGTGCTCAGCAGGTTGTTGAACACCAGGTTGCCGTTGATCATCTCGCCGGTCCCAAAGAACCAGCGGCGTTGGCCCTGCGCGTCGTAGCTGAACCAGTAGACGATGGCGCCACCGGTGCTGAGCAATTCCAGCACATAGCCTTCGCCGCTGCGCGTGGTGTCGTACCAGGAGCCGGACAATCCCGCGCCTGGGCCAGTCGTCGGATTCGATGCGCCGCAGCCCAGGCCCAGCACACGCGTCAACCGCGACAATTGCATGCGACCATGGGCGCCGTCGATCGTCCAGTCCATCCAGCCGGATTCGCAGGAAGCGAAGTTGAACGTGGCAGATCCGACCACGGTGTTGACCACGTTGGCCGGAGTAAACCCGGCTCCGAAGACACCACCCGAGGTGCGTATCACCTGCGGAAACACGATGCGATTGCCGCGAATCTGGCCGGCCATGGTGTACCAGTCCTGCTCGCCCGCGGCGTTGTAGGTGAAGAAATAGGCGATGGCGAGGGTGTTGGACAGGATCTCCAGCACGAAACCTTCGCCACTGCGCGCGGTGTCGTACCAGGCCGAAGACGAGCCCGGCACCAGGGTGAACGGCGCGCCGAGACTCTGATCGGTGACCTGCAGCCGCACCGTGCCATCCAGGCCGCCGCTGTCGGTCTGAGCGCCGGTGCTGTCTTCATGGCCCGACCAGTTGCCATCCAGCCAGCGCGCGACGGTGGCAGGGTTGGCATCGAGCGGCTGTGCGGTCAGATCGGCGTCGCCATGGCGAAGAATGGCCTCGAGCTGGCCAACCACCGCCGCCGTGTTGGTGGCGTTGCGCGGCAGGCGGATATCGATCGCAGTGGTGTCATCGCTGTAGCGCTGATAACCCTCCGGCGCCACGCCCGGCTGGTTCAACCAGCGCCGGTTGCTGCTGGTGATGCTCAGCGGTTGCACGCCGACATTCAGAAGGTCGATGGATTGCGTCGCTGCCGGCGCGACGCCGGGAAATGCCGCCAATGCACCGTCGCTGCGCCAGCGCATCGGCTTGTCGTAGCTGTGCGCCAGCACGTAGTCGCGATCCAACTGCAGCGGCTGCGTCTGGTGTACGACCTGGCGGCGTGAGGTCGGTGCGTCGACGACCCACTGCGATTCGTATACCAGTGCACCGCTGGCCTGATCGAAGATGCGTGTGGCGGTGATCGACGGCGGCCCGGCCTGACGATAGAAGATACCGGCCAGGGTTTCCGACATGTTGTTGCGCACGCGCCGAATCTGCGACTCCGGCAGGATGAAACCATCGTGGCAGTTTTCTACCACGCCGCCATAGTTGGCGCCGCACAAGGCCTCGTTGCGGTGGTAGAGCGTGTCGCCTGGTGGTTCCAGTTCCAATGTCCAGGACGGCACCTGGAACTGGTGCGCAAACAATTCATCGGTGGTGCCGATCCCTGTGAACGGTGACAACTGCGACGCCACCGGATAAACGTAACGGCGTCCGCCGGGCAGCGCCAGATGATGTGCCTGGAATCCGGCAAGTACCGACTGCGTGATAGCAGTCAGGCGCTCGTTGCTGGTCCGCGACCAGAACAGCACGCGGCCGAACGAATGCACATCGGTGTAGACGCGCAGCTCGCTGGCCGGCCCCAGTGCTGCGGCCGCCATCAATGCCTGGGCCTCGGGTTCCGAATGTGGGCCGCTTCCATGATGGATCAGCGATGCGGCATTGCTCGAAGAGGCTTCTTCGTTGCTGGTGTTCCAATAAGGCGGATTGTTGCGATTCAGATCGACACCGAAGAGATGATCCGGCTGGGTCGTCATTACCTCGTCGACATTCAGCATGTTCTTGCGGCGCATGCGGCCATCGCGTGGCGCCTCGTTTGGCGCATTGGGGTCGGTACCGAGCCAGC
>JANMUE010000537.1:0-7119 GCA_031391205.1 Lysobacterales bacterium
GGTTTGCTGGATGTGGAGACTTCGGTGTACGAGCCGGGGCTCGATCTGTTCAAGCCCTGCAGGTCGGTGTAGGGCGGTGATGTAGGAGCGGTGATGTAGGAGCGGCGTGAGCCGCGAAGCTCTTGCTCTGATCTCCAGACAGCAGAGCAAGAGCTTCGCGGCTCACGCCGCTCCTACATCACCGCTCCTACATCACCGCCCTACACCGACCTGCAGGGCTTGAACAGATCGAGCCCCGGCTCGTACACCGAAGTCTCCACATCCAGCAAACCCAGGACGCTGTGGAACAGATGATCGTGCGCTGCCGGAAGGTTGCTGCGTTCGCGCAGGCAGGCGCTGTCGATGCCGGCCGTCGCCGCATAGCCTTCGCCCAGCCAGACCACCATCGGCACGCGTGTCTGCTGATCGGGCGCGATGGCGTAGGGCACGCCATGCAGAAACAGACCGTGCTCGCCCAGCGATTCGCCATGATCGGAGACATAGATCAGCGCGGTGTCGTGGCGTTGCTGACGTTGCAACAGCGCAATCGCCTCGGCAATAAAATGTTCACCGTAAAGCACGGCATTGTCATAGCTGTTGACCAGGGCCTCGCTGCTGCATTCGCCCGGTTCGGCGCTGTCGCAGGTGGGCGTGTAGCGACGAAAGCGATCGGGATAGCGCGCGTGATAGCTCGGCCCGTGATTGCCCAGAGGATGCAGCACCACGACCCTATCGCCGGCGCTGGCATCGATATCGTCCTGCAACCGGTGCAGCAGAACTTCATCGAAACAGGCACCATCGCGGCACAAGTCGGCGACCTCAGCATCCTTCCATTGCTGAAATGGCAGACCACTGCATACACCCTTGCAGCCGGTTTGATTGTCGCGCCACAGCGTGGCGACGCCGGCATGCTGCAGCACGTGCAGAAGTGATTCCTGACCGCGAATCTTTTCTTCGTCGTAATCGCGCCGGCCGATCGGCGCGAACATGCAAGGCAGCGAGACCTCAGTCGCGGTGCCGCAGGAGCGCACATCACTGAAGTTCACTACGTTCAATGCGCGCAGCTGCGGCGTGGTGTCGCGTGCGTAGCCGTTCAGTCCCCAATTCTGCGCGCGAACGGTTTCGCCAACAACGATCACCAGCAGCCTTGGCTTGGCCGCCAGTGGTCGCACCGCCACGCGGGCATCGGTTCCCAGCGGTATCAGTGCGCGCTGCGCCTGTCTTGCGTCGGCCCACAGCACCCGCGTCACCGCATAGATGACGTTGCCGGGATTCACCAGATAGCGCACTTCCTTGTGATTGCGCATCAGCGACGACAGATCGCGGAACGCCAACAGCAGACCGCCGGTGATCAATGCCATTGCGATCGCCACCGCGAACGCACGCCGCAGCGTCGCCCGTGTCCAGCCACGGCGCACGATGCGCACGCGCCAGATCAGCAACCAGGCCGGAACTGAAATCGAAAAAACACTCAGCACGAAACTGGCTGAAATCAACTCGCGCGCTTCCTGATATTCGGTGTGCAACACGTTGCGCAGCATGTCCGGATCGAGAAACACTGAGTAACGATCCTGGTAATACGCCGCTGCCGCAGTGACCACCACCACCACGGCAAGCAGCGGTTTGATCGTCCAGCGGCTCGCGGCCAGCAGCAGGACGATCAGGTGCAGTCCGCACATCGCAGCAAAGGTGCCGACAACGAAACGCCAGGTCTGCCCGGCGAGCAAGGACTTGCCGGCCAGCGCCGCCGACCAGAACGCGGCATTGCTGGTCAGCGCCAGATACACACAGATCAGCAGGGTCAACATTTCGATGCTGACCTCGGGCCGCCAGGTACGCAGCCGGCCGCTGAACACGGCCAGATTCATCGCCCGACCTCGACACGTTCAAGGCGCAGGCAAGCACTCAACGTCAGCGCAGTCAGCCAGCACAGCATCAGCGCCACCAGATCGTGCGAAAGAAAATGTGCACCGCGCAATTGCTGCGAAAATCCAAACAGCGCACCCAGCAGAAGTCCGACCGCCAATCCATGCAGACGCCAACGTGGCGCGACAGCGGTAAAGAAAAAATACAGCGCTACCCAGGCATAGCCTGCACCGGCATGACCCGCCGGAAAACAGCCCGAATCATGCAGGCCGATCGGACGAGCGTCGAACAATCCGAGGTAGGGGCGCAGCCCGCCGTAGGCCTGTATGTCCCAGGGGCAATCCATCGCAACCGTGGCTTTGAGTACCGAGGCCAGGCTGACGGCGATCAGCGTCGCCAGCAGCAGAAAAATCAAAGGGCGCGTCAGCGACCCCAGCCCGCTGCGTCGACAGCTTTGCAGGTACAGGACGAACACGCCCAGCCACATCGTCAGGCTGAGGTATTTACCGCCCGGGTGAATCAGCCAGCTGGTGATGTAATGGTGCTTCAGCAGCCAGCGCCCGCCCTGCCAGGCGTAGAGCTGATCGGCAATCACGCGATTACCGCCGCCCAGTTCCAGCCACGACAGCAGGATCGCACATGCCAGCAGCGGCACCACGAGATGGATGCCGTAGTAGTCGATGCGACTGCCCACGCGCGCGCCCTGCGAACAGCGCGCGGTGATCGCCGGCGCACATTCGCTGTCCGCAACCACGTCGGGAAATAATCTGAGGTTCGACAAGTTCACCTGCCCGCTGTGAAGAAAGACCAGAACGCCGACCGCAACTAGGCGATCGGCATGCTGGCTTTTTACGCAGCGGCACGTCGGTGGAATGTCGGACCGCGGTTAGCGTGGCGTTAAGGAGCCATGATCAGGCTCTTGCGCAGATCCAGGATCGCCAAGGTGCCGGCGTCGCCCTGCGATTCGATATCGAGTCGCCAGGACAGGTGTTCGCAGATGCGTGCGATCAATGCCAGACCGATACCCTGCCCGGGGCCAGACGATGCGCCGCGTGCCTGCAGCGCATAGACGCGGCTGATGTCTTCCGGGCTCATGCCGTGTCCGCTGTCGCGTATGCGCACGACACCGGCTGGCGTGACGGACACCTGGATGACGCCGCGGTCGCTGTTCTCGATGGCGTTGCGCAGAAGATTGGAGATCGCGACCTGCACGATGCCAGGTGGCGCACGCAGACGCCCCGGTGCCAACGCTCCGAGTTCAAGCTGCAGCGCCTTGTCATGCACCAGGTGCCGATGATCGCTGAGGATGTCGGGCAGCAGCTCATCGAGGCGGAATTCTTCATCGCTGTCGCGCAGCCGTTCCGGTGATTTGGCCAGCACCAGCAGCAGATGGATGAGCTGCTCGACCTCCTGCGCGGCATTGCGGATGCGCTGTATGGGCCTGCGCACATGTTCCGGCAGATCGACCTGTTGCTCGGCAAGCTGCGCGGCACCGCTGATCACCGCAAGCGGTGTGCGCAGCTCGTGGCTGACGGTGTTGACGAAGTCGCGTTCGCGCAGGATCAATTGGTCGACGCGATCGAGCAGGCGATTCATTGCGGTGGCGATCGAATCGATCTCTGCTGTCGAATCGGTCTGCACCTGCAGCCGCTGCGCCTGGACGGCACCCGGCTGCAAATGATCCACCGATGCGGCCAGCGCACTGACCGGTCGCATCAGGCGCCCTGACAACCACCATATCGCCAGAACCAACAGCGCCGCACCGAGCAGCGTGAGCGCGATCAGCAGCCAGCCAATCCGGCGTTCCTCGGCTTCGAGCGCAGAAATATCGATCAGCATGTAGATACGCTGACCGTCGACCTCGCGCACCATCACCGCGGTCTCGACACCATCGACATCGATATCGTCGTGCAGCCCAGGGCCCAGCGCACGCAGCGCCGGTGGCAGGGAACCGTCGCCCCTATTGGCGACATAGGTCTTGAGCTTGCTGCTGCGTGGCAACACCGCATCCGGCTGGCGCGCACGCTGCTGAAGATACGTCGCCATCTCGCCGTCGAGCTGCGCATGCCAGACCATCCATTCCAGCGACTCATGCACCGTGTAACCGATACCGATCACGCTCGCGGCCAACAGCAGCGAATAACCGGCCAGACCGACCGCGATGCGCGAGCGCAGACTACGTTTCATGTGCGGACGGGGCTCCGATGCGATAGCCGATGCGCGGCACGGTGTGAATAAGCTTGCGTGCCGATGCCGCATCGACGGCGCGGCGCAGCTCATAGAGGTGGGTGCGCAGCATGTCCGAATCCGGCGGCGAATCGCCCCAGACCGCCTGTTCGAGCCGATCCCGCGTCACCACGGCCGGCGCCGCGCGCATCAGGCATTCCAGCAGCTTGCGGCAGGCCGGATACAGCTTGATCGACGCACCGGCACGCAGCACCTCCAGCGTATCCAGATTCATACTCAAGTCTTCGATCTGCAGCACACGCTGTGGCTGCACATTTCCCTGGCTGCGCGCGACCAGCGCCTGCAGCCGCACTTCGAGCTCGGGCAGCGCAAAAGGCTTGGTCAGATAATCGTCGGCACCGGCATGAAAGCCGCTGAGCTTGTCGCTGAGCTCATCACGTGCTGTCAGCATGATGATCGGCGTGCGCTTGCCCACATCGAGGCGCAGGCGTTGTGCCAGTGTCGGGCCGTCGATGCGCGGCAGCATCCAGTCCAGGATGATGGCGTCATAGTCATTGTGTGCCGCCAGATGCAGGCCGGTCAGGCCATCAGGGGCTGCATCCATCACATGGCCGCGCGCTTCGAAGTATTCGAACACGTTGGCTACGAGCTGCGGATTGTCTTCAACGATCAATAACCGCATGCGCGCTCCAGCTTCTGGTTTCGGTCCAGGCGCAGGCCTGATTTGGGAATTTTCTCAGGCGCATTTCAGAGCACGCCCAACGTCCGGCGCGATCGGCGCTGCCAGCATGGCTGGACTTCAAACCCGACTCCGGACCCATCATGTTGCCGCATCTGCACACACCCTACTCCGTCTTCCGCCACATCCAGAATATCTGCGCGGTCGGCAACGCGCACCCCAGCATCGTCATCGTATCGATACTGCTGGCGTTCGCGCCGTTCGCGCTCGCCTTTGGCCAGGGCACGTCCAACGATCCGCCGCAACCGACGAGCACTGAGTTGGCCAGTGGTTACTGGCAACAGCGCAGCCCCATCGGCGGCGATATCGCGGATGTCGCCTACTCACCCGTCGAACCATCCGTGCTGCTGGCGGCGCATGTTGCCACGGTATCGGCAACTTCCGGCGCGCTCTATCGTTCCGACGACAGCGGCGCATCCTGGCAGCGGGTGCCGGAACTCGGCAACGCGCCGGTCTACGACATCGAGTTCTCAAAAACCGGCGGCATCGTTCTGGGTACGCTCGATGGCGTGGTCACCTCTAGCGATGGTGGCAAGGTCTGGCAGCGTAGGGCGCTCGGCATCGGTCTCAACGATGCGGTACTGGACGTCGCTTTAGACCCGCTTCGTCCTGCAGTGCTCTGGGCCGGCATCGCCGACGCTCAGGGCACGCAGCCCGTCAATGTGATGCGCTCGCACGATCGCGGTGGGAGCTGGAGCAATCGCACACCGCCGCTGTCACGGCCGCTGAGCTGCCGTGAAATCGCCATCGATCCTGTTGACCCGCGCCGCATCGTTGCGGTTTTTGGCGGTGACTTTTCTGGTGGCGAAGTTTGGGTCAGCGAGAATGACGGACTGAATTGGACGCAGCGTTCTCAGCGCCTGCCCGATCGTCCTTTGCGCACAGTGGCATTCGCGGGCGAACGCCTATTGGTTGGCGGCGGCATGCGGCTGGCAGGACAGGCGTTCGGTGTTTATGCCTCGGATGATTTCGGTCGCAGCTGGGCGCCGTTGCACGATGCCACGTGGTCGTCGCTCGCGGTGGAGTCGATTGCCGTTGCCCCCGATAACGCTGAGTTGATCCTGGTCGCCACCGATGGGGGTGGCCTGCGGCGCAGCGAGAATGGCGGGCGTAGCTGGCAGCAGGTATCCGCAACTCAGGGGCAATCGCTGCGTTCGGTGCGCTTCGATCCGGTTTCCTCGCAGCGGATCGCGCTAGGCCGCATCGCCGATGCCATCGCACTATCGCGGGACCGCGGCCTGACTTTTGCCACGTCGGCCGAGGGCGTGCATGCGATGAATGTGCGCGCGGTCGCGATGCATCCCTTCGATGAGCGGCGTCTGGCAATCGCCGCGAACGGTGTCAACACGGGTGCGGTGTACGCGTCTTCTGATCGCGGTCTGCATTGGACCCGCGGAACGTTGCCGGCTACGCGCTTCAATGCGCTGGCCTTCGACGCCGACGGCCGCTTGTATGCCGTCTCGGGCGGACCTTCGGCCGTCGCAGCCGAGGGGCTGTACCGGCGCAATGCCGATGGCAGCTGGACGGCGCTCGGGCCGGATCAGGGCAGCGCCTATGAAACCGATATCCATAGCCTGCGCTTTGGCAGGTACTCGCCCGATACCGTGGTGATCGCCGGGTCCGACGTCGGTGCCGCAGGCAACGAGGCCACCGTGTGGATTTCCGAGGATCGCGGTGTGCATTGGCGCAAATCCTACGAGAGCACGGGGGCCGGCGGCGTCACTGATATTGAACTCGTCGAAGGTGAGGGCGCTATGCGTCTGCTCGCGACCTTTGATGACCGCAGCGGCGCACGTCATGGCCGCGTGCTGCGCTCCGATGATGCGGGCGCGACCTGGCAGGATGCCTCCGCAGGCATGCCCACGGTGTTCAGTCGATCGCGGCTTTGCATCAATGATTCCGATCCGCAAACGGTGTATCTCGCTGCAACGTCGGTGAATTGGACGTCACGCGTCTACCGCTCCGAGGATGGCGGCATGTCGTGGCGGGCGATGAGCGCCGAAGGCAGCAGCATCGTCGATATTGCCTGCGATCCCGGGAATGCCGCCGTAGTTTACGTTTCGCGGCAAGATGCGTCAGCAACCGGGGTGGAGCGCAGCCGCGATGGCGGCGCGAGCTTCCAACGGATGCCAGCCGGCGCCGAGGATCTTTTCAAGGCCGGCGAGCTGGCCGTCCAGCCAACGGCGGATGGCAGCATTGCAGTGTTTGTCGTCGCGGCACGCGGAAGTTATCTGACGCGCGTGGACAGACTGAGAAACTGACTTGATAACGTTGTACGGCAAGCGTGTCGACGCCGTCTCAACAATTCCACAGGTGATGTCGTGGGAGCGGCGTCGTGGGAGCGGCGT
>JANMUE010000538.1:0-1404 GCA_031391205.1 Lysobacterales bacterium
AAAAAAACCGGCGCAAGGCCGGTTTCTTTTTGTATCTGGCGGAGAGGCAGGGATTCGAACCCTGGAACACCCGTGAAGATGTTACTGGAATTCCAGTCCAGCGCCTTCGACCGCTCGGCCACCTCTCCGCATCCTTGAAAATCATCACACAAGATCAGCAGGCTGACGCCGCCAACTTCGGGGCGCGCAGCTTACACAGGCCTTCGCGTTCAGGCAAACATAACGCCCGCTTGGCGCATCGCTGCCAGAACGACTTCATAGTGTTCGGCAGATAGCGGCGTCAAGGGCAAGCGGATGCCGTCTGGCATCAAGCCCATTCGGGCCACTGCCCACTTGGCGGGAATCGGGTTGGATTCGACAAACAATGTCTTGTGCAAGCCGCGTAGCTCAGCGTCAATAGCCCGCGCGGTCGCGGCATCGCCTCGCAACGCCGCGGCGAACATGTCATGCATCTTGCGCGGTGCGATGTTGGCGGTCACGGAAATCACGCCGCGGAAACCCGCCAGAACGCTCTCGCAACCGATGTCGTCGTCGCCGCTTAATAGATCCAGCCGCTTGCCGAAGCGTGCCGCCAATTCACGATTGCGCTCCATCGAACCGCTGGCTTCTTTCAACCCGACAATGGCCGGTATCTCACACAAGCGGGCCACTGTATCCGGCTTCATATCGCAGGCGGTGCGACCAGGTACGTTGTACAACACGATGGGAATGTCCACCGCTTGCGTGATGGCCTTGAAATGCTGATACAGCCCCTCTTGTGTGGGCTTGTTGTAATACGGGGTGACCACCAAGCAAGCATCGGCGCCGACTTGCTTGGCAGCAGCAGTCAGTTCGATGGCTTCGCGCGTCGAGTTAGCGCCGGTACCGGCAATCACTGGCACCCGCCCCGCTGCGGCTTTGATGGTGGCGGCCACTACCGCCATATGTTCTGCAACGTCCAGCGTCGCCGACTCGCCGGTCGTCCCCACTGCGCCCAACGCAGCGGTGCCATTTTCGATGTGAAAATTGACCAGACGCGTCAAGGCCTCGAAATCAACCGCGCCGTCCACCTTCATGGGCGTGACAAGCGCAACAATACTGCCGCTAAACATGGCTTTCTCTATGGGAAACGGGGGCAGCGATCCTACTGGCCCGCGAGCCGGTAACGCAAGCTAAGAACACACGCCGAATTGGTTGCAGCCGCCACGGTGGGCTGTACACTCTCACACCAAGGCACGGCGGACTGTAGTCCGTGTTAAACAGGACAGAATGAAAGAACTCATCGTTATCTGCGCCATTGGCAGCGACCGTACCGGACTGGTTTACGACGTCACCCGCGTGATTCTCGATTGTGGCGGCAATGTGCTGGAAAGCCGCATGACGGCCATGGGCAACGAATTTGCCATGCTGCTGTTGGTATCCGGC
>JANMUE010000539.1:0-19339 GCA_031391205.1 Lysobacterales bacterium
ACGCCGCTCCCACATTTTCATCGCATTAACCCCGAAACCAGTCCCGCCCCGTTCAGTTGCACGCAGTCACCGTATCGCACGGCCAACAGGAGCGTCTTCGTGAACATCCGCATTTTGCTATCGGGCGTGTTGCTGGGTCTCACCAGCCTCGCTGCGACAGCGCAGAACACCATCGCGCAGCCGCCGACGATCTGGCTGGCACCCGATCAGCGCGCCCAGCCCATCAGATTATCGTCACTGGACATCCAGGTGCGCATGCAGGGTTTCGTCGCGCGCACCACGCTGGACCTGGTGTTCGACAATCCCAACGATCGCATATTGGAAGGCGAGTTCGTATTTCCGCTGGCCGCCGGCCAAAGCGTGGCCGGCTACGCACTTGAAGTGAATGGCGCGATGCGCGAAGGCGTGGTGGTCGACAAACAGACCGCGCGCGTGGCCTTCGAGGAAACCACGCGCCAGCAGATCGATCCCGGCCTGGCCGAGCTCACCGCCGGCAACGTGTTCCGCACCCGGCTGTATCCGATCCCGGCGCGCGGCAGCAAGCGCGTGCGCCTGCATATCGAATCCACGCTCGCGGATCTCGGCACGGCATGGCGCTATAGCCTGCCGATGAATTTCACCGATACCGTAGGCCATCTGCATGTACGCGCCGAAGCGGTGCTGGGTTCGGCGACACCCCAGGTCGATGCGCTGGCAGGCGATCCGGCTTTGCACTTCGAGAAAACCGGCACCGCATGGATCGCCGAACTCAGCCGCGACAATGTGCGCCCACAGAAAGAACTTGCCTTCCGCATCCCCAAAAGTGGCCATGCAGATGTGCAATGGGTGGAAGCCGCTGATCGCATAGACCCAAGCTGGCGCAGCATCGTCGCAAAGATCGACACCGGCCTGCCCGAGCGTCTGGCAGCTGCTGCGAAGCCAAAACGCATCGCACTCTTTGTCGATGCCTCGGCAAGTGCGCGCGATCGTGACCTGCAGCGCGAGGCGGCGGCCTTGCAGGCCTATTTGCGCACACTCGACGGAAGCGAAATTCTGCTGGTGGCATTTCGCAACGATGCCGATGCGGCACGGCAGTTTATGGTGCGCGTCGGCGGCGGCAAGATGGTGCTCGATGCCATCGCCGAGCTGCCACTGGACGGTGGCAGCAGCTATGGCGCGATCAGTTTGAAGGGCTTGGGCGCGGTCGATCAAGTGTTGATCGTCGGCGACGGCCTCAGCAATTTCGGTGACAGTGAACCACAGCTGCAAGCCGACAATGGCCGCACACCTCCGGTCTTTGTGCTGCATGCGGCGCAGCGCGCCGACCATGCACGGCTGTCGCAGATCGCACGCCACGGCGGCGGCCAGGTCATCGACCTCACTGCACAGACTGCCGAGCAAGCCGCTGCAACGCTGGCGCAGCAGGCCTGGCGATTGCTGAGCAGCGCAGTCGGCACCGGCGAATGTCGCGACATCACCCCCACCGCGCCATCACGCAGCGGCACCAGCATCACGTTGACCGCACGCTGCCGTGGTCAGGCAGAGATGACGCTGCGTTTCGGATCGGGTGATGACAAAGAGGTCGTACGCAAACTTGCTGTCGGCCGCGCTGAGTCTGCAACCGGCGCCCTGGCCGATACCGTGCACAGGCTCTGGGCTCAGTCCTGGATCGACCAACTCAACGCCGTCAGCAAGCCCGATGACACCGCGATCACCGCGCTGGCCAAACGTTACGGCGTGGTCACGCGCACCACGTCGCTGCTGGTGCTGGATCGCATCGAAGACTATGTGCGCTACCGCGTCGAGCCCATGGAGCTCGAGCTGCGTGCCGAGTATCAACGTCAGTTGGCCGCGCAGCCAAAGACTGTTGCCGACCCGGGGCTCGCTTCGCGACTGGATAATCTCGCGCAGCGCTGGCAGGCATTTCGCGATTATCACGCCAATAGCTATCCGGGCATCGAGAGCCTGCTGGAAACCGTGGCAAATGCCGAGTTGCAGCACTGGGGCCACTCCGCCGACAAGCTCTGGGCCGGCGGCCGCGTGCAGGCAGAGACGCTGACGAAAGGCGCAAAGGCGCTGACTGCTCGCTGGTTGCGCGAAGGCGCTGCGGCAGAATCGCGTGCCGCCTGGGAGCGCGAAGCCGCGCGCCTGGTCTTCGCGATCGAATCGCTGGGCGCCCTGCGCCTGAAGTTGCCGGCTCCCTCCCACGAAGAGATCACATTTATCCCGGTTACCGGCTCACGAATCAACGAGGGCGAATCGGCCGCCAGCCGAAACGGCGACGATCGCGCACTGGCACGCGAGTCTTCGCCGGCCGAACCGGTGATGGCGGCGGCGCCACCACCTGCAGCCGAGGCTGTGATGGCCGAGGAGATGATGGACGCTGCGGCAGCCCTCCCCTCCGGTGGCGCGCCTTCGACCAGCCGCATGCGCGCCATGGCGAAAACCGATGGCAGTATCGGCGGTGACGATGAGCGCAAACAGCTCGAATCCACATTGACCGCGCAGATCGAACTCAGTGGCTGGAATCCCGACACGCCGTATCTCGCGGCGATCCGCGCCGCCAAAGATCCGTATGCCGCGTATCTGCTCGAACGCGAGGCCAATGGCAAGACGCCAGCGTTTTATCTGGATGTCGCCGACTATCTTCGCGATGAAGCCAAGCTCGCACGGCTGGCGCTGCGCGTGCTGTCCAACCTCGCCGAACTGGATACCGAGAACACCGCGCTGACCCGGGTGCTGGCCTATCGCCTCGGGCAATGGGACCGTTATGAACTCGCCATCCCGCAGTTCGAACTGGCATTGACGCAACGCGCTGAAGAACCGCAGAGCTATCGCGATCTGGCACTGGCCCTGTCGCGTGCAGCCAGGCCCGATGCGAAACGTGCCGTCGAATTGCTGTGGAAGGTCGCCAGCGGCGAATGGAATGGCCGCTTCCCCGATATCGAAATCATCGCGTTGCATGAACTCAACAATGTGCTGGCCAATACGCCCGATGGCGCAAAGATCGAGCTCGCGAAAATCGGCATCGACGAACGCTTCCTCGATCCGGTGGCGGTGGGCCTGCGCGTGGTGCTGAGCTGGGATGCCGACAACACCGATATCGATCTGTGGGTCACCGACCCAAGCGGCGACAAGGCGTACTACAGCACGCCGCATACACGCACCGGCGGCCATGTCAGCCGCGACTTCACCGGCGGCTATGGTCCCGAGGTTTACAGCATCCGCCGCCCACTGCCCGGCACCTATATCGTCTCCGCCAATTACTTCGGCGATCGTCGTCAAAGCCTGACCGGGCCGGTCACGGTGCAACTGGAGTTCCAGACCCGCTTCGGCAGCGCTGGCGGTCAGCGTGCTGCGGTCACGCGTAGACTCGAAGGCGGCAGCCAGACCATAGAGATCGGGCGTTTCAAGGTGGGGCAGTAGGGTGCCGATGCTTTTGTAGGAGCGGGTCTTGTACCCGCCCGCTATTGATTTTCGGCGATCGGGGCGAAAATCAAAAGCGCACGGGTTCAAGACCCGTGCCTACAACCGCATGATGCCGATAAACTCGCACCATCGAAGCAGCACGAGAGTCGCGCATGAATCGTTTGCTTGTGATGAGTCTTTGGGCGATGTCCGGTGCTGTGTCGGCAGCGTCGCCGTGGCGCATCGTCGAACCGGTCGCAATGGAGCGCGCCGTCGCGGCCAGCCCCGCAGCCATTGCCGCGTCGCGCATTGCGCCTGATCTTGATGCATTCAATGAACGCAGCGATATGCTGACGTTCGACCTGCCGGATGGCAAACGCGTGTCGGCGCAGCGCGCCGCGTCCGCACGGCGGGCGGCGCAGAACTTCACCTGGATCGGTCATGTCGATGGCGATAGGGAGCAGCCAATATTGCTCACCCGTGTCGGTGATCATCTCGGTGGCTATTTCAGTATCGCCGACGGTATCTACGAACTGACGACCAACGCCGAAGGTGGCGTGCTGCTGAAGCTCGACAGTGAGCGCTTTCCTGCCTGCGGCGGGGCGCGACCTGCGCCCGCGTCGAATGACCGGTTCGTTGCCGACGCGTCCGCTACGGCACCCTCGGGCGGCGAAGTCGAGATCGATGTGCTGATCGTGTTCTCTCCCGGCACCGTCACCCAGTTGGGTGGAGCGCCACAGGCGCAGACGTTTGCGCAGAGTGCGGTCGATTCGGCGAATCTCGCCTTCACCAATAGCCAGATGCTGGCGCGGTTCCGACTGGCCGGCGCGCGCTTCACGACGCGTGTCGATTCCGGTTCTCCGGATGATGATCTGAATTGGCTGCTTGTCGATGCCGAAGTGGCGATGTGGCGCAACCAGACGGGCGCCGATCTGGTGGGAATGGTGTCGGAGTTCGGCGGTTCCTGTGGCCTGGGTTACATGATGGGCAGCCCGCCCAGCTTAGGCTTTGCGTCATTGGCGTTCCAGGTATCGGCGCGTGGCTGTGCGGTCGGCAATCTCAGCTATGCGCATGAGCATGGCCACAACATGGGGTTCAATCATGATCCCGCGAACAGCGGCGGAACCCCGTCGTTCCCCTATGCCTACGGCCACTATGTCGATGGCCAGTTTCGCACTGTGATGAGCTATGCCGCGCCCTGCCCTGGCGGCTGCACGCGCAGGCCGTATTTCTCCAACCCCGATGTGCTGTTTACCGGGCTCGCCACTGGCGTCGCCGGCGAACGCGATAACGCCCGCGCCGGCGACCAGACCGCTGCCATCGCGGCATTGTTTCGCAGCAATATTCTTTTCGCGCACGGCTTCGAATAGCGCTTCGACACTGTGGGTCCGACCTATGGTCGGACGCTCTGGGTAGCCCGGCGAGAAGATCAACAGCGTCCGATCGCAGATCGGACCCACATCAGCTGACGAATCCCGGCATCGTTCTGCGTATTCATCGACAAGCCCAGGCCAGCACACCGCCGGTGTGCAGCGTCGGGCATCGCGAGGAGCACGTCATGAACCGCTGGATGAACTATGTCGCCGTCATCTGCCTGGTCCTGAGCACAGCCGCACACGCCGACTGGGACCCTGAACTGGAAAAGCGTGAGGAGGCAGAACGGCAGGCGCAGAAACAAGCCGAAGCGCGCAAGCAGGCCGAAATGCAGGTCATCAGGACCGCCGCCATGCGCCAGGCACTCGGCGCAGAGGCCAATGGCAAGAGTGACGCCGAAGTGCGGCGCCTCTACACCGCTCGCTTCGAGAACCCGCAGGGTCAACTCGCAGCGGCGCGAGCGCAGCAGACAAAGGCCAAGCAGGACATCGACCGCAACATTGCCCCACATCGCGACCAGATCAATGCCGCGACTCAGGCGATGTACGGCAAGTCGTTGGATGAGCTGCAGAACATGAGCGAGGCCGAAGCCGAGGCGATGGCCAAGGAGATGGAAGCCAAGTACGGGCAGTAGCCGCCGTCAATGTAGGAGCGGCGGTCAGCGCCTCGCCAAGGGTGTTGAGCGTAAGCCCGCCGCGATCCCAATACGGCCATCGGCTCGACGGCTACTCGCAGACCACATCCGGAATCAGCCGATAGCCGCGACGCTGCCGGGTTTCGATGTAGCGCGGCTGGCGTGCCTGATCGCCCAGTGCACGGCGCAGTTCGCGCAGTGCCTGCGCAATGGCGCTGCGCGACACCGCACGATGACCCCAGACTTTGTCGCACAAAGCATCGTGCGCGACGATGCCGGGCGCGCCGGTGATCATCGCGCACAACACCGCATAGACCTGTGGCCTGAGCGCGGTCGCGCCCTGCGGTCCGATCAGCAGCTCGCGGCGGTGATCGAGCACAAATTCGCCGAAGCGCACGTGCATTGCAATGCCGGCGGAGGCGCGGTCGGTCGCAGCGTGCGTACGCGCGACCAGCCTCTGGCGGGCGGCATCGCTCATTGCGCCAGCAGCACGGTGCTGATCGCTGTATGGCTGGCATTGACCGCAAAGGCAACGGTGACGTGCTCGCGATCGCCAGCGATGCTTTCAAGCCCTTCCAGCACGAGAC
Source organism: Lysobacterales bacterium (assembly GCA_031391205.1). Classification (GTDB taxonomy): domain Bacteria; phylum Pseudomonadota; class Gammaproteobacteria; order Xanthomonadales; family Ahniellaceae; genus 0-14-3-00-62-12. The sequence continues at coordinate 5,983 of JANMUE010000539.1, forward strand.
GATCGCCTGCGCTCAACGGGCGATCAAGGGCGATGGCATAAAACTGCGTGCCTGCTACCAAGGTCACCGCCGTGATCTGCTCGGTCAGCCGCGACGAGATTTGCATGCGTAGCACACGTGTCGTCGCCACTTTGGCGCGGGCGCTTTTCGCGATCCGACCACCGTCCTCGCATTGTGGACACAGATCCGAACCCGGCTGCGGCAGCACCCAGGGCCGCTCGCCCAGACTAGGCAGGGTCAGATGCGGACAGGGCTGCGCAGGAGTGGGCCGATCCGGATTGGTTCGCAGCTCGGAGGCACCGCAGCTGCTGTCGATGCTGGTGCGGCTGTAGCGCGTCAGATCGATGCGCGCCGCCGCCGCGTCGTAGGCGCTGTAATCCACCGCCATCAGCGGATTGTCGGCATCCCACGCGCAGTCTTCTGGCGTAAGACTGGGATCGCCGGTCGCCATTCGCGTCAGGCACAGGCTCAGGCGATGCGCGTGGTAATCCACGCCGCCGACACAGGCGCCGCTGGCATCACGCAGGCAGATATCAGCAGTGGGTGTCAGCGCCGAGCTGCTGCCATTGGCCGCAGCGTAAAGAAAATCCACCAGCTGATGCGGATTCATCGTGCTGTCGTGCGACCAGGCCAGCGCCGCATTGGCCGAGGCCAACAGGGTGGCGACGGAGCTGCCGCTCAGCGTGGCGGTGGGTTCGCCAGCGCTGCGCGCCAGACTCTCGACCACAGCATGATCGCCATAAGCCACCAACCGCGCACGCGCGCCCAACCGGGCGTTATCGAGTTCGGTGCCATCGGCTTCGATGGCACTGACTGAGTGCACCAGCGGCCGATAGTTGCTGCCGCTGAAGTTCAGCGGATCGAGTGCGGCAGTCGCCCCCAGCGCCGACGCGCAGGCGGCGAAATCTGGTGCAGCACGGCGTTCCCACGCCGCAGGCAGCAACGGCCCGGTCTCCACAACAGGATCGCCGGAGCGGTTGCCGGCGGCCGCGAATACCAGCACTCCACGGCAGCTGGCATCGAGCAGAACCGCGTGCATGGCCTGAGCCGCGGCGGGCATGTCGGCGACGCGCGCCTCATCGCCACCAAAAGCACCATCCCAGCCCAGAGATATATTGAGGATCAGTCGGCTGCCCGCAACACCGCCGCGCCAGGCGGTGACTTCCTTGTAGGTCGCCGCAGCCAGATCGCCGACGCTGGCGAGATAACCACCGTTGACGGTGTCGATATCGGCCGCCACACGCTGGCTCGGATTGACTCGCAGGAAACTCAGCGCCAGCCGCGACGTGATATGCGCAGCGCAGCCGCCAGTGCCCGGGCACAGCAGCTGCTCGGCCATGGTGATCAGCGCATTGCCGTGTGGCGAAGTGCCGCTATCGGTTTCCGGATCGACGGCATTGGTCGGATTGCCATCGAGCACCGCGACTCGCACCAGCGCGCTGCCGAGTACGGTGGTGGCGGCGAGTGCAGCGGCGCCCGATTGTTCGGCCAGCTCGGCAGCCAGCGCCGGCCATTGCACCGTGGCCAGCGAAGTCGGATCGGCCTGCGGCGACACCACCACGCAGTCGCGCTCGACCTTGCGCAGGCGCGGACCGACCAGTTCTTCGATCGCCGTGGTCGATGGATTGGCGACATTGGTTTCGAACCGGCAGAAACGCGTCAGCGCCGGCGACGGCGTCGCCTCTGCAGCAGTGAACAGGCGCGCACCCTGCCATCCCGATGGTGCCATCTGCGCGCAATTGGCGTTCTCGTTGTTGGCGACGCCGATCCAGCGCCACTGCAGGCAGGCACCGTGGTCGGGAAGCGGTGCGCTGGCCGACGTCTGTGCAGCGAACACCAGCAGACTGCAGGCCAGAACGCGCATATCGATTTTCATAGACAGCCTCCATTGGATAACCACTCGTCCGGCTCCGAGCCGGTGTCCGATGCCGTCAAACCCGTTGCACAGAAACAGTGACGGCAAATCTCCAGGCAACGCATCGACGGCAATACCCCTAACGCGTGTACACACGAAACGCTGACCAGTCGCCATCGGGCTGTGCCTTGAGCAAATCCCTTTGCGCCTCAGCCAGCGCCTGATCGATGGGCAGTCCCTGCGCACGCAGCGTGTACAGCGCTGCAGTCAGATCGGCCGACTCGGCATCGCCGACCGGACGCGTCGCCGCCACCACATCCAGACTGCCGCGCACCAGAAAGGCATGCGCCAGACTCAATGCCTCGGCCGGTGTGCGCAGTCCGGAACGCGCGCTGTCGCAGGCGGCCAGCACCGCCAGCCGCGGTGCACGCTCCAGCATCAGAATGTCGCCAAGCTCCAGGCGTTGTCCGCCGGCCAGCGCAAACCCGATATGCGCGTCGCTGTCGATCTGCGCCGTATGTCCGGCGTAATGAAACAGTGTGGCGCGCGTGAGTGCAGCTGCAATGGCGCGGGTGCTGGCCTGCTGCCCCTGCAATCGCTCGATATCGACATCGGGCTGATGGCGCCGCAGTGTCGCCGCGATGCCGGCGACCTCGTGCCGCGCCGCAGGCAGATCGCCGGCCGGATCGGCCACCAGCAGCACGCGTTCGGCGCGGGTGTCCACGCTCGCCGGCGTGGCCAGATCGGCGACATACACCACACGATGCGTGGCGCCCAATACCTGCCCCTGCCAATCGAGCCGGTGAAAATCCAGCTCACGCAACGCGCCATAAGTGAGCAAACGCAGACGCGAGGCCGAGCGCAGTTCATCCGCAACGGGCTGCAACAATTGCCGGCCGAGCGCCTCCGGCGTAGCCTTCGGATCGATCTGCTGCAGTCGCTGCGCGCGCAGGCCGTGCTGGTTGAAGGCGAACACCACCCAGCCCCGGCGCAGCGGAAAATACAGCAGGCTCAGCTCGTGCGGCGCTGGCGTTGGCAGATCCGGCAGGGTTTCCGGCTCGGCACCGACGGCTGCCGTCTGTTCCACCAGCGCGCGCAGTTGCCGCCGGGAGGATTCGCGCTCGCCGCGCACGCGTTCGAGTTGCTGCGCCGACAGCTGCCAGTCTTCCGCGGCAGCGGCATCGAGCTCGGTGCGCAGCTGCTGATAGCGCGATATCAGCGCACGCCAGTGTGCCTGTTCTTCTGCACTCAATGCGCCGATCCGCGCCAGTCGCTGCACCCGGCGCAGCGGTGCATTGCGATAGCGCCGCGCCACTTGCCAGGCCGCATCGATCCGGCCGCGTTCGATCAGCGCGTCCACCCATTGCCGCGGCAGCGATTCATAACGCGCCTGGAACAACGCCCGCGATTCCAGTGCCGGCAGATCGCGCAAGTAGTCCGCGAGCAGCGCATCGGCACGCACGAGTTCGGCGATCGCCGCGTCAACGTCGCCCAGGGCGCGCTGTGCCTCTGCCGCGCCCAGCGCCGCACGCCACTGCGCATCCGGAAGTACAAAGGCCGCAGCACGACGATCGAGTTCGCCATAGATGAGCAACGCCCGTGCCGGATCATGCTCGACAACAGCGATGCGCGCCTCGATCTCCAGCATCCAGGCACGCTGATGCGCCGGCGGTTCGGTGTTGAGTGCGTGTGCCGCCTGCAATGCCTGGCGCGCCGCAGCGCTGTCGCCACGCTGCACCCAGGCCAGGGCACGATTGAGTTCGACATTGCTGCGGTCGGCGCCGAGATAGTCGCAGTGCGTCTGCAGCAGCGCGCCGGCCTGATCGAGATCCGGCATCGGATCGCCGAGTGCGGTGCCCGACTCGCGCGCCAGCAGATGAATCCATGCGCGCGTATTCAGTGCACGCGCGCGATCGCAGGGAGTCAGCGTGCTGTCGGCAGCGGGATGATGACGCAGCGTATCGGCGGCCCGTGCGAAGTCGCCCATCTCCGCCCATATCTGCGCCAGTCCGACGCGGGCCACGGCTTCCTGACGTGCATCGCTCAGGCGCAGTGCGCGATCCAGTGCCGCGCGATAGTCATGCTCGGCCCCGCCCAGATCGCCGGCCATGCGCGCAACGAAGCCGCGCAGGCTGTCCATCAGCATGTGGCTGCGTGCATCGCCCGGTGCCGGCATCGGTGCTTGTTCGAGCACGCGCACGGCAGCGTTCAGATCGCCACTGCGATTGAGGTAATGGAAGGCCAGCACGGTACTGTCGTTGACGGAAGCGGAGATACGTCCGGATTGTCGGTTGTCGGCAATCGCTGCGATGAACTCCGCCTCGGCCGCAGGCCAGTCGCCGACACGCGTCTGCGCCCGCGCCAAGCGGCTGCGCACCGGCCCGCGTTCGCTCTCGGCGACTTCGTTCAACGCACGCTGCATGCGCGTGATGGCAGCCGCGGTATCGCCTTGCTCAAGCAGCACACTGACCTCGCGATCCCAGTCGTATTCCGGTGCGCGATCGATGGTGAGCTGAAACACCGGTGCAGCGGCAGTGCGGGCGCGCAGGCTCAGCGTCGTCGGCAGTGCCGCCGGCTCAAGATGCAGCGCCAGACCACCCGCACGCACATTGGCCATTGCCGCCAGATCGACTTCGCGGGTGCCCAGTTCCAGCGACCAGCTCCGCACATCGTCCACATCAATCCACAGATCCAGCGCCGCGCCGGCCGCCAGCGCGCAGTGCGCGTCGCGCGCGATGGCTGCACAGCCGGCGAACTCCACCCCAGGCGGAGATGCCAATGCGCCGTCGTCGTGCTGCGGCGGTGCATCCGGCGAGCAGGCCCCTATCGCGCAGGCACCGGCGAACACCGCCCAACGCATCGAAGATACGGCACACATCATGGCGTGGCGGTGCGCACGGCCAGCGAAAACGGCAGCACGTAATGACCGGGCGATGCGGTCGGCTGCATCACCGCGTGCAGTGCCGCAGCATCGGGCAGATAGTTGTCGGGACCAATTACCAGCCACAACTGATGATCGCCGGGCGCCAGCTGCAGTTCGCTGCCGACTTCCACATCCAGACGCACGGTGCCGGCTGCGGAACGCTGCAAGGGCACATCGAGCATCTCGATCGCATTGCCACGCGCATGCCAGAGACGTGCCGCCGCAACGGCGGCAGTGGCGGTCTCCGGCCGCAGCGTGACGACCAGACGATTCCCCAGCGTGATCGCACCCTCGCGACGCATGGCATTCGCCGCCGCGTGATCGCGCTGCCCGGCATCCAGACCGGAAATCTCGAACGCATAATCGGGCAGCGCTGCTGCATCGTAGGGCCTGGGCACCAGCAGCCAGGCCAGAGCCAGACTGGCTGCGGTGGCGACACCCAACCACCAGGGAGTGCGGCGCCTGGGTGCCGTGGATGATTGCGGCATCGTTGGCGCCGACTGCTGCGCCAGTACACCTGCGGTAATGCGCGCGATCAGTGCTTCGTCGTCGGCGCCAGCCGTTGCTGCGCCGTCAGCGGCAGCGGGTTCTTCGCCGGCGCGTGCGATGGCACCGAGCAGGGCATCGAGTTCGTCGTTGGATTTTTTCGTCGTCATCAGTGTGCTCCTATTCGCACAGGCGCCTCGATGCATTCAAACAATTGCGCCGCCTGACGCCGCAATCGGCTGCGCCAGGCATATACCGCATCCGCCCCCATGCCGGTTCGCAGGCAGATCTCTTCGATATCGAGTTCGTCTACGAACAAAAGCCGGAACAGGCGCCGACCCAGCGGGCTCAGACGCGCGTTCATCGCATCGAAGAGCAGGCGCAGCGCCTGATGACTGTGCATCCAGGCCTCGGGCCCGACTTCGTCCGCGTGCAGACTGTCGGCCACCGTGCCGATCTCCAAAGCCTGGTCGGTGGCGCGATGCACGCGCATTTCCGAAATCGCATAACGATCGGCGATCAGCGCCACGAAGCGCCCCAGCGGCAAGCCACGGCCCGGCTGCCAGCGCCGCAGCACCCGACCATCATCGGCAAACAGCTGCAGAAACACGTCCTGTACAAGATCGTCGACCGACCGCGCCACATCGGCACGCGCCGCGCCGCCCAGACGCGCGCGCAGCACGGTACGCACCGTCGGCAGCAAGTCACGAATCAATTGCGCGATCGACGCGGCATCGCCGGCGCAGGCGCGATCGATGCGCGCATGCTCGAGCTGATCCGCCTGATCGACCTGCCTCACTGCGCCCGCGGCACCGCCCTGCGGTTCGCAGGTCGCACTCGCGGGATCGCTGTCCTCTTCCCTGGGGGCCATGGCGGCGCCACGATAATGGCCCCCGCCCCGTGTCACAAGTGAAATCCGTTCCTGTTTCTGCATGACCATCATTCCCTGATCTCCCGGATCGGCCAGCAGCGCATTCGCTACCGGTCCTGTTGATCACTTCGCAGCCCGATGGCGATTTCTGACAAGAATTTCATCAGATTCTGAAATTCCCGACTCTACGCTGTTGCAGGAGCGGCGCCCGACCCGCTCGCCATCGCTTTTGCCGTTGAAGAGCGGGGCTTGCTCCGCTGCTTTTGATTTGCCTTCAGCATTGGGAAAGATCACAAGCAGCGGAGCAAGCCCCGCTCTACAAAAGCAACGGCTTCGCGGCGGGACGCCGCTCCTACGACGGCGCAGCGTCGAAGCCACCGATTGTCAGATCGCGCCCGCTGCATGCGAAGTGAGAAGTGTGTCCGGCAATTCCGCCGCACGCTTAGGAGGAGCACCCCATGTTCGCAAGAAAGTTGATCTGTTTTGCCGCCACATTCGCGCTGACGCTGCTGGCGACCACTGCTTCGGCAGAGGACTGCGCCAATAGTCGCAGCTGGATCCCGCCGGGAAGCGTTACCTGGCATCCGGCACCGAATGTCCTCGCCTATCGTCCGCCCAGTGGCTATTCGCTGGTGCAAGCCGATGGTTCGTTCGTGCTGTCGGCCAAGCACACCTGCGATTGCAGTAACGCTACCGGCGGCTGCAATCCGGTGATCGCACCCAACGGCCACACCTCCTGCAATTCCAGCAACTGCGCAGGCGGCTGCTCGGGTTTCCGCGGCGCGATCGCCATCCGCGACACTGGCGAAGCCGTCGATTTCGCCAGCAGGCAACGCGCGCGCAACATGCCGCAGGCGTTGCCGGAATTGATGGCTTTGCCCTTCGTGCGTGCCGAAATCGCTGCCTTTATGCAGCAGCACAATGGCGACACGCCGCCCGCACCCACTTTCGCGAACAATCGCTTCCATGCGCCGGCTGGCTATGTATATACGCTGCTGGATGTACGCGGCTATCTGGTGCCAGCGCTGATCGATCGCCTCGATCCGGGCTTGAACGGCGCCGTCAATGCGGTGTCGATCGACTGCGCTTGCAAGAAGGGTAGCGGCTGCGACGAAGCAACCGGCGATCTGGGCAGCATGTACTGCAATGCCGGCGAATGCAAAAGCTGCGAACTCAGCACCGTCGAAGAGTTTTCCGGCGGTGCCCTGTTGGAAACCAGCTACGGCTTCTGAGCCTCCCCACCATGGCGGCAGCCGGACAACGGCTGTCGGCATGGCATTACCCTCTCAGCTACCAAGGAATTCCCCATGCGTATACTTATCGCCGTGATCGCAGTCGTTCTGGGAACCGCCACCCCGCCTTTTTCCGCCCCCCAAGCCGCAGAAGACGCCGCCGTTGTCATTGGCCGGATCGACGCACAGACCGGTCGCGCTCAGCTGGACGAACGTCTGCTGAAACGTCGGTTCGCTGACGGCGGTCCGATCCAGCACTTTCTCGCCCTGCCCTTCGATGACGGGTACAACCTGCTGCGCATCGGCAAGGATGCGCAGGGGCGCTGTCGCACCGAGGCACTGCGCCTGTCGCAGTCGGATTGGAAGCTGAAACTGCATGACGTGCGCTGGTTCACCACATGCAGCAGCAGTACCTGCGCCGCAGCGAATGACGATGGCGATCCCTATTCGGCAGACTTCGCCATGTGCAGCCCCAACCACGCCAAGACAGGCTGCGACTGCGTCGGCGAAAACGGTGAGTCCAGCTGCAATTTCGGCATCGATGTCGGCGGCATGGAATTGGCGACGGTGCTGACGAGCCAGCCTTGAGGGACGGTGGGAGCGGCCTCCGGCCGCGAATATCGACGATTGCGGAATACCTGTTCGCGGCGGGACGCCGCTCCCGCGTCGTGCTGCTCTCACTGCCCGTCAGAAGAATGTCCACTTCCATCGCAGCGATGGCCGCAGCATGTCTGAAGTCGAACGCATTGCAGGACTCCAATGGACACATCGGTCCCCCACCCGCGAGTCCATCGCCATGTCTGCCCTGCGTTCCGTGTCGTGCTTCTGGCTGTTGCTGTTCGCACTCTGCACCATTCCATTCAACGCCGCGCGCAGCGGCGAGCCACCGCCGCCCGGCATGTCGGTGCACGGTCCCAACACACCGGCGACGGTGTTGCCGGCCACCGCAACCGAAGTCGAGATCGAGGTCGCCGGCATGGTGGCGCATGCGCGGGTGCGGCAGCGCTTCATCAATCCCGGTAACGATTTTCTCGAAGGCCAGTACCGCCTGCCGATGCCCGCGGACAGCGCTGTGTTTGCGATGCGCATCGAACTGGACGGTCGTCTGATCGAGGGCGAGATTCGCGAGCGCGAGGCGGCACGCATCGAGTACGAAGCCGCCAAATCCGCGGGCATGGCCACCGCCCTGGTTGAACGCCAGGCGGCGGATGTGTTCTCGACCCGCGTCGCCAATATTCCTCCGCAGTCGGAGGTCAATATCGAGATCGAGTACTTCCAGCACATTGGCTATCGCGACGGGCGTTTTGAACTGGTGTTTCCGCTGACGCTGCGGCCTCGATACGGAAGCACGCCGGTTGACGATCTCGGTGCCGCGCTGGATGCACTCGCGCCGGTGGCGACGGCATCGGGCATCACCCTGCCCGCGCGCATCGACGTGCGCGTCGCTGCAGGTATTCCGATTCTGGCGCCGCAGTCGGCGTCGCACAGCATCGACGTGACAGGCAGGAACAACGACTTCCGCATTCATACGCGCTCAGAGCGCATCGCTGCCGATCGCGATTTCGTACTGAGCTGGGCAGCGCAACCCGGCATGGCAGCGCAGGCCGCCAGCTTCGTCGAAGAGATCGATGGACAGCGCTATGTGAGCTTGATGCTGGTGCCGCCGACGCAGACGGGTCCGCGTCTGCCGCGCGAGTTGATTCTTGTGCTGGACAGCTCCGGCTCAATGCTGGGCGCTGCCTGGGACGGAGCGCAGAAGGCCGCCGATTTCGCGCTGGCCCAGCTGCAGCCGGGTGACTATTTCAACGTGGTGGATTTCGACTCCAGCGCGACGGCGCTGAGCCCGATGTCTTTGCCGATGAACGCGCAGGCGATCGCCACCGCCCGCGACTTCGTCGCCACACGCAGTGCCGATGGCGGTACCGAGATCGCCGGTGCCATCGACACCGCGCTGTCCTTGCCGCCGATCAATGGGCGGGTGCGGCAAGTAGTGTTCATCACCGACGGCGCAGTCGGCAATGAAGACGCCATCTATCGCCAGATCGCCGCACGCAGCAGCGATGCCCGCCTGTTCATGGTCGGCATCGGCAATGCGCCGAATCGCGCCTTCCTGCGCCGCTCCGCCGAACTCGGTCGCGGCTTTGCCGAGATCATCGAATCTATCGACGCGATCGACAAGCCGCTCAGCGCGATGTTTCGCCGTATCGACGCGCCGGTATTGACCGGCATCGAGGTGCAATGGCCGGGCAATGCGGAGTCTTGGCCCAAAGCGACACCGGATCTTTATTCCGGCGAGCCGCTGTGGCTGACCAGTCGTATCGATGGCGGCTCAGGTGAGGTGAAACTGCGCGCGCAAGGACTGACCGGTACTTTTTCCAAGTCTCTGTCCACGGCTCAGGCAACACCGGCGGTCGGCATCGCCAAGATCTGGGCACGCCGCAAGATCCAGGCGCTGGAGGATGATCTTGTCCTGGGCGCCGACGAAGCCACAGTGCGCGAGGAAGTACTGCGCACCGCACTCGAACATCGGCTGCTGTCGCGCTTCACCAGTTTTGTGGCGGTCGAAAAAATCGTGCGCCGAAAGGATAGTGACGCACTCGCCAAGACCGAGTTCAACAACCCGCCACCTGCCGACGCCGAGTTCGCGCAGACGGCACTGGGCTGGCGCGCACAGCTGCTGCTCGGGCTGATGTTGATGGGTCTGGCGATGATCGTGTGGCTGCGATCGCGGTCGCAGTTCGCCAACGCGGCAACGGGCGACACCGGGTTCAGCGGCAACGCGCTCGGCTGGCGCGGACAACTATTGCTCGGTGCGTTTCTGCTTACCGTCTTCGTCTTTGTGCTGGCGCGCGGTCGCTCATGAGACGCTCGCCTGCGCGCATCCTGGCTGGCCTGCTGCTGATCAGCGGCGGCCTGCTTTGCGCGCAAGCGTTGTATCCCGTCGGCAAGGGTTGGCTGGCGATGCGCTTGATCGCCGATGCCTATGCGCAATCGCCCGGCGGCCGACCCTGGCCGGATGCGGATTTTCGCGGTGTCGCACGTCTGCAGGTGCCGCGGCTGGATGTCGATCAGATCGTGCTCGATCAGGCCAGCCCCCGCGTGCTGGCCTTCGGCCCCGGCCTCACCCATCGCGATCCACAGTTCGGACCTGTGGTCAGTGCGCATCGCGACACGCACTTCCGCTGGGTTGGAAATCTGCAGCAAGGCGATGAACTGCTTTGGGAGCAGGCCGGCGACACACGGCGCTATCGTGTTGCGGCGTTTCGCGTAGTCGACAGCAGACAGCAACGCATCGCCCTGCCCGATCGCGACACCTTGCTGCTCACCACCTGCTGGCCGCTGGATGTGCTGAGCGCCGGTGGGTCGATGCGCTACGTCGTCACTGCCATCGCCATGCCGGGTGCGATGCAGGGTGGGTGATAACCCAGCATTCTCGAACGCCTTACCGTGGTGGGTTGTCACCCACCCTACGCCGTGACGGCGGCGCACAGACTGCACAGAACGTGCGCCAGTCGACGTTTTCGACACGACTATCGGCAAACGTGTAGACCCGTTCGCAGAACCTTGCGTGGCTGAGTCACAAGCTCAGCGCCTCATTGCCGAGGGCCTCGACCCATGCTCATCCCGACCGTTGTCACCAGCTGGAAACGCGCGATGCACCGCCTTGGATTCTCCGGAAGCATTGCCGCGGTTTTCGGCATGTGTTTGTTGTCTGCAACGCTGCAGGCGCAAACCATCTTCGAAAGTGGATTCGAGGGCGGCCCGCTGGACGTAGCGCCCACCGTGGTGGTGCTGCGTGACGATCGCGTGGCGACCATCGAGATGGACTACAACGCCGAAAATCCCTGGGGTCAGTTCTGGAACATGACGGGATCGCCCGAGGACGACGCCGGATTCCTCGTCACTTGGTGGCCGGATGTTGCGCCATCAGCCGAGAAGGCCAGATCACTGATCGGTAACGACAGCAACAGCTGTCTGAACCCTGATCACCTCACCGCGCCAGTGCTGGCCAAGGGCGGCGCACTGCCGCCTGGCGCGCGCTGGCTGGTCACCGGCAATCGCCGTGTGCAGATCCAGCCACTGACCAATGGCGCGCTCTATCACCTGAAGGTGGAGCGCATCAATGCTCTGGGCGTGATCACCAGCTATCCGAGGTTGGTGGATTTCAATGGCGGCGATGGCGCACGCGTGGCAGCGCTGCGCACCGGCATGACCTATTTCGACGACTTCAATCTGCCGCTGGGTCCGGCCGACGAAAAGCTCTGGAACAATGCCAGCACCACCTCCACCGACCCGCGTTTCAATCTGTTCTTCGTCAACGACCAGTATCACGCGCACACAGCGAATGGCACGCGCGTCGACAACACCGGCGACAAGTCGCAGACCGCGCAGCGCTTCCGCAAAAAAGTGCGCGTCGAGACGGGCGTGCGTCGGCGCATCGTGTTCGATATGGATGCGCCGCTGAGCCCGCGTTCGGTGTGGTATCTGGACCTCAATCCGATACCGACCGATCTGACCGCACATGCCAGCTTCTTCGATGAAGAGGGCGCACTCGGGCTGCCGGCGGGCATTCTGCGGCTGCGCGCTGTGCACCAGGAACTGAGCGTGAGTCTGATCGATATGCAGGGCGCGTCGCATAAACTTGCCGGGGTCAACCTGGAGGAACTGGGGCGCCAGGCGATTTCCAATGTGCGTCGCAACTTCGATGTGCGTGTCGGCACCGATGGGGTGCAGGTGTTCATTGATGGGCGCAGCGTGCTCAACACCAGCTATGCGCCGTATACCTTCACGGCCGGCGATTACGAACTGCTGTGGGTGGGGTTTGGCTACAACACGTCCAAAGACCAGAATCCGTACTATCTGGTGCATTGGGATAACTTCGGATTCGACGGCCCTGTGGTCGACGCGCGCACGGTGCACAACTACGTCACCCGCATCGAAGGCACCGACTATCAGAAGGCAAGCCGTGGCAATGGTTCATTCCCCACGTTCAACGTCAATATCCCGAACGATCTGCGCCCGACAACCGTCGGCGCAACCGCCGAGGCCTGGCTGGTGTACACCTACCAGATGGGCGATTACTCCACGCTTACGGTACTGCCCAACGACTTCGTCAGGGTCAACGGTGGCGCGCAGTTCGTCGTGACACAGCCGCGCAACAACAGCGCACCGGTCAATCCGGCGCTGATGGGCTGGGGCATACCGCATACGGCGCGCGTCAAGCTCGGCGATATCGTTCAAGGTGGCGCGTCGCCGCTGCAGGTCGGCAACAACGCCTTCCAGTTCAATGTCGAGAACAGCGGCCTGCTCAATGTCCACGTCGAGGTGCTGTACCCGCCGGGCAGTGCGCCCGCCTATACGCCACCATCAGCACTGCATCATTTCCCGTTGCATGCCGAATTGCCGAGACTGGGGCCGCCGGCGCGCCTGCAGACCATCGAGAGCACCGAAGTCATCGATGATCACTGGTTGGACGCCGATCCGGTCACGCGAATCCAGGTCAGTGGCGTGGTGCCGCTGAATATCGAAGTCGGCAATCGCAGCTGGGCCGGCTGGGCACCACAGTTGATGCATTCGCCCGTGGTCAGCACCGAAGTATGGAGCACCGGTGGCACCGCAGGTATCGCCAAAGTGGAAGTGTTCCTGCGCCTGGTCGGCAGCGGCACCGGGCCGGGCCAGCGCGTGATCCTGCTGGAGACCGCGCAGGATGCCCCGGCACCGCAGGGCCGCTACGCACTGCAGTTCGATTCCAGCGGCTTCGCCAATGGCGATTACGAACTCTTCGTGCAGGCCAGCACACCGTCGGGGCTGAAAAGTCATCCGAGCTACGGAGATGAGATGCATCATTTCACCGCGGCTCAGCTGTCGGGCGCCTATTACCCGATTCCGATCAGGATTCAGAATTAGAATTAGCCATGTAGGAGCGACGTGAGTCGCGATGCTCTTGCTCTACTGCTCGAGATTCAGAGCAAGAGCATCGCGGCTCACGC
>JANMUE010000549.1:0-2637 GCA_031391205.1 Lysobacterales bacterium
TTGCACGATGAAATACAACCCCCGCGCCTGCAATCAGCTGGCGATGCTCGACGGCTTTCTGATGCGCCATCCCTCGGCGCCGGCATCGCTGTCGCAGGGCTATCTGAGCTGTATGCACGACCTGCAGGAAATCCTGGCCGAGGTCACCGGCATGAAGGGCGTATCGCTGGCGCCGATGGCCGGTGCTCAGGGCGAGTTCGCCGGCGTAGCCATGATCATGGCCTATCACCGCGATCGTGGCGATCACGCCCGCAACGAGATCATCGTGCCCGATGCGGCGCACGGCACCAACCCGGCGACCGCGGTGCAATGCGGCTGTGTGGTGCGCGAAATCCCCACCGGTAAGGACGGCGACGTCGATATCGAGGCGCTGAAGAAGGTGCTCGGCCCCAAGACCGCCGGCATCATGCTGACCAATCCCTCGACGCTGGGCGTATTCGATCGCGGCATCGTCGAGATCGCGCTTCTGGTGCACGAGGCCGGCGGCCTGCTGTATTACGACGGCGCCAACCTCAACGCCATCCTCGGCAAGGTGCGCCCCGGCGATATGGGCTTCGACGCCATCCATATGAATCTGCACAAGACTTTCTCGACGCCACATGGCGGTGGTGGTCCGGGTGCGGGCGCAGTCGGCGTGTCGGCACGGCTGCTGCCGTATCTGCCGCTGCCGGTGGTGCGCAAGCATGCCGATGGTTATCGCATGGACGACGAAAAAGGTATGCCCCAGTCGATCGGCCGCCTCAGTGCGTTTGGTGGCAATCCCGGCGTGCTGCTGCGTGCTTACGTGTATGCGCGCTTGCTCGGGCGTGTCGGTATGCACCGCGTTGGCGAATTCGCCACGCTCAATGCCAACTATCTTGCGGCACGGCTCAAGGACAAGGGGTTCGATCTGGCGTTGCCGGATCGCCGCGCCAGCCATGAGTTCATTGTCACCGTGTTACGTCAGAAGAAAGAGCATGGCGTCAGCGCGCTCGACTTCGCCAAGACCCTGCTCGACTACGGCATCCACGCGCCGACCAATTATTTTCCGCTGATCGTGCCCGAGTGCCTGCTGATTGAGCCGACCGAAACCGAGACCATGGATGAACTGGATCGCTTCGTCGATGCCATGGCCGAAATTCTTGAACTCGCCGCGCGCGACCCGGAAAAGATGAAGGGCGCGCCCTACACCTTGCCGGTGCGTCGTCTCGATGATGTCAAAGCAGTGCGCGAGCTCGATATCGCCTACCTGCCCAAATCGACCGAGTCCGTGTAATGGCCGATGTCGGCGGTGCGCTACCGCGCGGACCAGGCAAGATCTGGCGTGCTTTCATGTGGTCCTGCAAAGGGCTGGCCACCGCGTTTCAGACCGAGAGCTCGTTTCGTCTGGAAACCTATCTGGTGCTGATGTTGACTCCGGTAGCCTTTGTGTTCGGAAACACCGGCCTTGAGCGCGCGCTGCTGTTTGGTTCGATGTTGCTGGTGTTGTCCGCAGAGCTGCTGAATTCCGCGATCGAGCAGGTCGTCGACCGCATCAGCCCGGAATATGCTTTGTTCGCAGGTCGCGCCAAGGATATGGGCTCGGCGGCGGTTTTCATCACCATGGTCAATGTTATCGCCATCTGGACGGCGATTCTTTGGCCGCGCTTCGTGCACTGACCGCTCAACTGGATCGAAATGGAAGTTTTCTTTACATCCGAAGGGCTGATCGCCCTGTTCACGCTGGCCACGCTGGAAATCGTTCTGGGTGTCGATAATCTCGTCTTTATCTCGATCGCGGTAGGCAAGCTGCCACCGGAGCGGCGCTCGTCTGCGCGGCGCTTCGGCCTGATGCTGGCCTGCTTCTCGCGATTGGGTCTGCTGATGTCCCTGGCCTGGCTGGCCAGCATGACGCGGCCGGTATGGAGTCCGTTCGGGCATGCATTATCGATCCGCGATCTGGTTTTGCTCGGCGGCGGCCTGTTCCTGCTGATCAAGGGCGTGATGGAAATTCGCGAAGCCATTTCCGGCGGCGACGAGGACGGCCAGGAAGAGCGCGAGGCGAGCAGCGTGTTCTGGATGGTGATCGCACAAATCGCGGTCATCGATATCGTGTTCTCGCTGGACAGCGTCATTACCGCGGTCGGCCTGGTCAATCACGTGCCGATCATGGCGGCGGCGATCATCGCCGCGGTGGCGGTGATGCTGCTGTTCTCCGACCTCGTCGGCAACTTCATCGATCGCCATCCCACCATCAAGGTGCTGGCCCTGGCCTTCATCGTGCTGGTCGGTGTGGTGCTGATCGCCGATGGCCTGAACTACCACATCCCGCGCGGCTATTTGTACAGCGCCATGTTGTTCTCCGGCATCGTCGAAAGCCTGAACCTGGTCGCCAAGAGCCGGCAGCGACGGCTCGAAATCAAGCGCGCAGAGCGGGATCCGCGCGCCGGTTGCGAGCTGTAGATCGCTGTTGTGGGAGCAACTGTCTTTCGCCAGCCTGCCGCAATGACTATTTTTCGCCGTCTGATCACTGTTGCGATCCAGTCCCCTTGAGTCTAAGGGGACGGTCGCCTCCGCAGGCGGCGGGGATGGGGTGTGGCAGCAATACCTGATCGCGTACCGGGTGTAACCGAAGGCGTTGTCCTGAAGTCTTCTCAGCACATATCGAACTCCGTAAAC
>JANMUE010000427.1:0-17977 GCA_031391205.1 Lysobacterales bacterium
TGTCGAAGATTCGCGGCGGGACGCCGCTCCCACAACATGGGGTTAAATGCCGCTGACCACTTTTGCCGGCGGCTAAATGGCGCCACTTTTACGTCGCGATCTCGATGATCTGATTCAGACCTTCGCATGCGAGCGCAAACACTTCCGCTGGCGCCTGCTTCCAGGGATGTGCTTTGGCGCCGCGCGCGCGCCAGTCGAAAGACTTGGGTTGATGCGTCAGGATATAGCTGACTACCTCCCTGGCGCCTGCATGACGCACAGCAAATGGATTGTTTTCGTTGCTTGCGGCAGTTGTCATCGGAAGCCCGATGACGATGCTGGTGCGGTCGTTGAACACGCGCGGCGACAGTACAAGCAACGGGTGTCGATCGCGCATCTCGCGGCCGGCTTGCGGATTGCAGTCGATCCAGATGATGTCGCGCCGATCAGGCACCCAGCGCGTCACCATCACATCGCCTCGTTGCCGCGCTTGCCTCGCGGCACCATGGCCTCGCCCGCATGCAACGTCGCGTCGAACTGCTTGAGCTTCTGGGCAAGACTGAGTTTCGGACTGCCCTCGGTTCTGACGATCAGCATGCCCTCACTGGCCTCGATCGACACCGGCTGACCGACGCTGAGACGGGATGCCCGCGCCAACTTGGCCGGAATACGCACCGCCAGGCTGTTGCCCCAGGTTTGAATCGAGAGAGAAGTCTTGATGTTCACCAGATTCATCCTTTAGCAGCCTCCGATGCTAGTGTCGCCGCAGCCATGTGTCAACGCGTCGATACGCCATTAAAAGGCCGCTCCAACGGCTTGCAGATATCTTGGGTAGCGGCCGGATGCCCAGTGTATTTCCCGATCTCATTTGCAACGGAGGCATCACGCAACCTGCAGGAGCCCTTGCCAAGGCGATGCGGAATTGATGGGTACGATGTGGCATCCTGCATCCCCTTTCAGGCTGCAGGTGACATCAATGCAACCCAGACCCTTTGGCCGTACTGGTCAGTCCGTCCACCCGATCGGCTTCGGTGCCTGGGCGATCGGTGGTGCCTGGGGCAGCGTCGACGATGATGTCGCGATCGCCGCGCTGCATGCCGCGCTCGACGCGGGTGTCGACTTCATCGACACCGCGGATGTCTATGGCGATGGGCATTCCGAGCAGCTGATCGCGCGCGTGTTGAAGGCGCGCGGTGGCGCACGGCCTTTCGTCGCCACCAAGGCGGGTCGACGTTTGAACCCGCATGTGGCGGATGGCTACCGCGAAGATAACCTCAACGCCTTCGTCGATCGCAGCCTGCGCGATCTCGATACCGACTGTCTCGATCTGGTGCAGCTGCATTGCCCGCCGACCGATGTCTACTACCGCCCCGAAGTGTTTGCGGCGATGGATCGCATGGTGGCTGCGGGAAAGATCCACCATTACGGCGTGAGCGTGGAACGCGTGGAGGAAGCGCTCAAGGCCATTGAATTTCCCAACGTGGCCAGCGTTCAGATCATCTTCAATATGTTCCGGCAACGCCCCGCCGAGCATTTGTTTGAACTGGCGCGCGAACGTGGTGTGGCGATCATCGCGCGCGTGCCGTTGGCCAGCGGTTTGTTGACGGGGAAACTGAGCGCCAAGAGCCAATTCGCAGCCGACGACCATCGGCAGTTCAACCGTCACGGCGAGGCCTTCGATGTAGGCGAGACCTTCTCCGGTATTCCCTACGACGTCGGCCTCGCTGCCGTCGAACGCGTCCGGCCACTGCTCGCCGGCGACGCCACCATGGCGCAGTTCGCGCTGCGCTGGATCCTGATGTTCGATGCAGTCAGCGTCGTCATTCCAGGCGCGCGCAATCCGCAGCAGGCGTTGATGAATGCGGCGGCGGCCGAAGAGTCCGCGCTTTCAGGTGAAGTGATGGACGAGATCAAGCGCATCTACGACGAAGACATCAGGCCGCATGTGCATCAGCGCTGGTGACTGAAGGGCGGGCGTGTCGCGTGCCGTCTCCATGACTCGAACGCGTTGAAGCCGCGAACTGCGCTCGGACATGTGATCGTCCAGCCAGACTCCTCGCACTGCTTGATGGTGTTGGCCGTCCGGCTCGGACGATGTGCACATACCGTGGGTCGATGCTTCACGCTCCTCGAACCTTAAGGAGTCTCCTCGCATGTCTTTACGACTGTTGCTCGGGTCACTGGCGTTGACCTTATTCGCTTCGCACGTGAACAGCGGCGAGCCTTCCCGCGGTAGTGTGGTTGCCGAAACTCTGACATCCACCATCCTGACCGAGAACCGCATCGGCTTGCATCCGAACCGAGACATCCGGGTGTATCTACCGCCGGGTTATGCCAACTCCGGCAAGGCCTACCCCGTTGTCTATCTGCTTCACAACGTTTTCCGCAATCCGGTTCAGGTCTTCGAAGACGGCAACTTACAGCGGCTGGTCGAGCGCGGCGTCGCCGCTGGCGTCGTCAAGGAATTCATCCTGGTGGTCGCAGACTACAGCGGGCCCACCACCGGCAGCATGTACGAGAATTCCCCGGTCAGCGGCCGCTGGCTGGACCACACGGTGAATGAAGTGTTGCCGTTCATCGACCGGCGCTTCCGCACTCTGCCCCACCGCGAAAGTCGCGCTGTCATCGGTGAATATTTCGGCGGACGCGGTGCGCTGCAGTTCGCGATGTCGCATGCCAAGGAGTTCAGTGTTGCCTATGCCTTGCACCCCGTCGCGACCGGTGCAGGCGATCTGCCCTGGACGTCGCTCGCCCTGGATTGGTCAAAGATGTACGCCAGTCCGTCGTTTGCCGAACTGCAAGACACCGGTCTCACGCAATTCTTCTTCGGAATTCATCAGGCCTTCTCGCCGAATATGGGGCGGGCGCCGTGCTTCTGCGACTTCTTCATGAAACTGGAGAACGGCAACACATCGCCCGACGTCGGAATCATGCGCAGGATGCAGAAGGTGTTCATGCTGGACGGCACCCTCGATGAATCGGCAGATACACTACGCACGATGCGCGGACTGGCCTTCGACTGGGGGCGTTTCGACACCACCCAGGCGCACGTGCTGTCGAATCGCAGGTTCAGTCGCCTGCTCGAAGACCTCGGCATCGAGCACGAAGCCGAGGAGTATCGGGGCGACCCGTGGAGCCGCACCTGGACGCCGGACGGCAGATTCTATTCACGCGTATTGCCATTCCTATCCAAGCACCTCGTGTTCGATCGATAGGCGGCAGGCCGTGGCATGAACTGAATGCCACGGCATGTCTTTCAGTCGTACATGCTGATCGCACGCCAGATCTGCAGCGCACCGTGATCCGCGCGCCTCCAGATTCGAATATTCTTGCCGAGGCTGACACCCGAGTATTCGTTCCTTCGCCAGATCGCCACGCCGGAGGCGTACTCGATCACGTACTGGCCCAGATCATCGATCCGGTCTGTCCGCAGATCCAGCTTCTCGAACACCGCCAGCGCTTTGGCATGTTCGGCCATGTATTCGTCCAACGCCTTGCGTCCGGAGACGAAGGGTCCGTGATTGGACAGCTGAATGGCGTCGTCCGCGAAGAACAACGCCCAGGTGTTGCCGTCGTGCTGGGTAATCGCGGACTCCTGCAATTTACTCAGCGCTGCCAGCTCCAAGCTGATCCCTGCGCTGACGGGCGCGCGCGCCTGAAGCGCCATGTGGATAGACGGCACCTCCGCAAAACGCAGCTGTTCCGCTATGTCTGCGGGCTGATCGTAGTTCCAAGCAGCGGTGTTCAGCAGCAGCCTGCCTGTCGCGGATTTCTCCCACAGGTCCATGTACTTGCCGGTGAGCGTGTGTGCTTCGGCCGAGCCCTTCGCGCCTAGCGTCATCGTGAATCGGCCGATCTCCATTACGCGTTGCCCGAGATCGATGGCCTCGATGGCTTGTCGGTCGTAGGCGTGCACCGAGAACCGCCTCAGGAACGCCTGGTGGTACGTCATGGCGTCGGATTTTCCCAGCACGGTTTTCTGGTACGCCGGCATCAGCCGTACCGTGTCCGCTTGATGCTCCAGCATGGCTTTGGGATTACCCTCGAGGTACGCACGTACTTGCGCCGATCTGAATGAATCCAATGCGCGCTGGTGATTGCGGGCAACCCGGTCTGCTGACCGTTCGGCCGCCGTGGCCGCGATGCAGGTAAGCAGGAAGGCTGCCACAGCGAGCCGGAAAAATGGGTTGGTCATAACGCTCCATAGCTGACGGGGGGCACGCCAATGCACGCGCGGTATGCAGAAAGCTATCGATACGCGGGCTGGAATCGTCCGCACCGTTCGGCCAGGACGTAGTGATCTGCAGACTGCGGTGGTCATACCACCGAGACCGCGAGTTGCCGTCGAGCACGGCACCAAGGTGCATGCACGGTGCGTGGCATCGCCCGGACCAACCCGATACCCTGCGTACACCCAGTGGCGAGTCCACGGACCCTTCCTGACCCACATGACCACACTGCAAAGTTCCTTCTACGCCATCGCCATCATCAGCTGCCTGCTGTGCGCGTTCGTGGTCGGCAACAAGCGTGCCCCGAAACGCTTTGTATTCCTCATTGCCTATCTGGTGCTGGAATCGTTGCGGTACCTGTTTCAGTGGCTGATGGTGCAACCTGCGGCACCCGCGAAAGCTGTCTGGCTTGGATTGCTGATGGCGTCCTCGTTTCTGGTCGCGCCGGCGCTGTGGCTGTTTGCTCGCGAAATTGCTGAAGAACGCGCGCCGTCTCTGCGTTCGCTGCGCGGCCTGCATCTTGTGGCGATTGTCACGGGCATGCTGTTGACGCTGCCGCTGTTCCTGACTGCGCACGCGGGAACCGAATACACCGACCCGAACAACGTCGCCTCGCCGTTGCACAGCCTGTTCATTCACACGACCATGCTTGCGGCCGTTGTCCTCTTTCTGTTCCAGGTTCCCTACTACCTCACTGGCTGTGCGCGGCTGCTCGCCAGGCACGTCGACCTCTCCAAGGCGATGTTCTCTGATGTCGAGCCGAATACGATCGGCGCGCTCAGGCTGATGGTGTTTATTGTTTGCACGAATTGGCTCGTCGGTTTGCTGCGTGCGCTGCATTGCCTGACACTCGGGCCGGACACGGGGCTCGGCATCGTGTTCTGCTTGCTGGAAGTGGGCGTGACCGCCTGGGTGGTATTTGCATTGATGCGTCGGACTACGGTGTTCAGCATCGAAGATCGAGAACTCGCACAGGAACTCTTCGTTGCTGATGCGGCGGCGAATGAAGCGGTCGCTATCAAGTACGCGCGATCCGCGCTCGACGCGCCCACAAGAACGAGAATTCGGCGAAAGCTGGCCGAGGCCATGACCACGGGTAGTCTGCATCGCGACAGCGGCGTCAGCCTTCGTGGTTTATGTGAGGCCTTGAATGAGAATCCGCACTACGTGTCGCAGGTCATCAACCAGGATTTGTCGACGAATTTTTACGACCTCATCAAGAAACACCGCGTGGATGATGCAATGACTGCCCTGGTTGCCGCGCCCGAAAAGACAGTGCTGGAAATCGCCCTCGAGGTGGGCTTCAACTCCAAGTCGACGTTCAACGCCGCGTTTCGTCAGCATGCTGGCATGACGCCACGCGAGTATCGCCGCGCGAGAAAGAACGCGCAGGGTCTTGCTCAAGTGCAGTGAGCGGGTAGTTCGTACCTGACGAACACTCCCACACATCCCCACGGCATGACGCCCGTTCTTTCTAACAGGCGATAGCCGGCGTGGATGCGAATGGGCGTCGCATCAGTAGCGAAGATGTCTGGACCGACAACACGGCGGTCTGCGTCGCCATGCAGCTGCGGCGATAAACAATCGATGATCTCCGGTGGGTGCCGTCTGCGTATGTGGTGGTCAGACGCGACAGATGACGCGTCGACCCTCAACCCACACATCGGAGCTTGCAATGAAACGTTCACTGTTCACCACCGCGTTCGCCCTCTGCCTCGCCGGCATCGGCAGCGCACACGCTGACGCCAGCCGTGCCGCCTCGGTCCGTCCTGAATTCGGCAAGGATCTTCTGGTCGATGTCAGCTCGGGACTCGGCAGCGCCGCCAAGCGCAACGGCGTGCAGACGCAGACCTGGCGCTGGTCGGGCGTCGCCCGCATCGACAACAACGACACCCCCAACGTGCTGGCCGAAGCCAAGTCGGCCAAGTCCATCGGCAGCATCGACATGGATGCTGATGCCGAAATCGATTCCGCATCGCAGTCCGGCACGCAGCGCTGGATCGCGGTCAACCTCGATACCGGTTTCGAATACAGCGTCGACATGCCGCGCACATTCGCGCACCAGATCCACCGCCAAGCGGAGCTGACCGGCAGCAACATGGGCGACCCACGCACCAACAACCGTCCACAGGCGATCACGGACGCGGGCAATGAAGCCAAGGGCTGGAGCAACAACGACGACGGTCGCACGCGCCGCTTCGACAACACCAGCTATCCGTTCACCGCGCTCGGCCAGATGGGTGGCGGACAGAACTCCGGCTGCTCAGGCACCCTGATCGCCCGCAACATCGTGCTGACCGCGGCGCATTGCATCTATAGCCTCGATTCCGCTGCGTTCTATTCGAAGACCGCCACGCGCTTCCGCCCCGGCCGCGAAGGTGAATGCAACAACGCCAGCTGCGAGCCGTACGGCGAACACAGCGCGATCTGGTATTTCACACCGGCCGAATTCCGCGAAGCCGCCAATCCCTGGCCCTACGATTACGGCATCATGGTGGTCGGCACCTATCCGGGCGACCAGGCGAGCTGGCTCGGCTACTACGCGCTGGTCGATGACGCGCTGAAAGATTTCTGCGCCGACCACCAGTTCGGCGACGGCCGCTGCTTCAACCGCGGCTATCCCGCCTGCGGCCTGTCCAACGCACCG
Organism: Lysobacterales bacterium; assembly: GCA_031391205.1. GTDB lineage: Bacteria > Pseudomonadota > Gammaproteobacteria > Xanthomonadales > Ahniellaceae > 0-14-3-00-62-12. The sequence goes on from JANMUE010000427.1 coordinate 6,856, forward strand.
CAGGGCCCGAATGGCACACTGGGGGAATGCGTGCAGGGCTGGGCCTATCAGGACGTAGACAACTGCGAGATCGGCGGCTTCAGCGCCAAGGCCAAGGACGGCTGGAATTCCCGCGCCTCGGTCAGCTGCGACATCAGCGGCGGCCACTCGGGCTCGGCACTGTTCACTGATATCTGGGCCAGCAACAAGAAGGTCGTGTTCGGTGTCGCCAGCTGGGAGAACTGCAAGTTCTGCACCCCCGAAACCGACTTCCCCAACCTCTTCCGCCGCATCTCGCCGGATGTGGTTGACGCGATCAGCTACTTCAAGGCGGCGTATCCGTAATTCAAGCAAGGCACAATTCGAATGCAGATCAGCCCGCGGGTCGGGCTGATCTGCTTTGCTGATGAAGGCACTCGAACGATCCCCGCAAGGGTCTGCCGCTGCGGTCTGCATGATCTCCCTCCCGCGCGGGAAAGGACCCAGGTGAGGGTAACCTGCGACAACGCACGATGTTCGCGAATAGCAACGCAACCGCACGTAGCGCCGTTGAACGTTTCCTCATTTTCTGCGGGTCGCAGTCGTCGGCGTCACCGGCGATTGCAACGCCACGCGCCGCACGATCGGCACCGCTGCTGAAGACCTGTTGTTCCCCCGTTGTATCTATTGTTTGCAGCGATCGTTGCGGCGTTCACGAAAGCAGGAAAAGCGCTCTCTACCGCGCCAGATCAGCGTTTTTGATGGGCTGCGCGATGGCTGACCCGCCGCCAACCGCACCGTTGCGCCAAGCTGGTTTGAGATAGATTCGCTGCGCGTCTGAATCGCCACTTCGGTGACGGCAGGCGAATTGCTGGGCGAGGTCGGGTGCCGTCGATGCAGGCGCCAGCGTCCCGGCATCCATCACAACCCGGGGGTTGTCGTCATGAAAACGCAGTTGCACACCAGCTTGATCTTCACGCTGGGCGTGGCCTTGGCCATCGCCAGCAGTGTCCACGCCCAGTCGGTACCCGAGGTGCTGCATTACCGCTTCGATGGCACGGGTACCACCGTTCCGAATCTTGCCAGCAGTCCACCGGCTGGTACCGCGAATGCGACGATCGAGGGTGGGCTCACGCAGACCGGCGCCGACCTCAACTTTGGCGGAGGCGGGTTTTCGCTGCTCGGCACCGGGGTGGCATCGTCAACGGATTATCTGAACACCGGCTGGGCGCCCAACCTGGGGGCCGGGTCGTGGACGATCTCGGTCGCCACATCCAATTTCACCGGCACGTCGACGCTTTATTATATTTTTGGCGACGCCAATACCAACAGCTTCCGCTGCTTCACCAATGGCGTTGCCGGGCCCAACAACTGGATCCTGCGTGGTGCCGGACTGACGGATATTTTCATCAACGGTGCTGCCACGGTGGCTCCGCACCGCATCGCCTTTGTGTACGACAGCAGTCTGGCCAACGTAAAGGGCTATCTGGACGGCGTCCTGGTCACCACCGTGGCCCAGGGAGCGGTCAATTTCACTGGCACCGGCCCACTCAAGGTGATGGGCTACGGCACCAACGTCGGCGCGCCGGCGGGCGGTTTGCTGGATGATTTCCGCATCTACAACCGCGCGCTCAGCGCGGCCGAGGTGGATGCCATCGATAAGCACTCGATCACGGCGGTCACCGGCAACAGCGTGGTCATCCTGGATGGCGACAGCACACCTGACACCGCCGACCACACCGACTTCGGTGGCATAATGACTGCCGCTGGCACGATCACCCGCACGTTTACCCTGCTCAATGGCGGCAATGCCGAACTCCTACTGGGCACCGTAACCATTACCGGCCCTGACGCAGCCGACTTCACCGTCACCATACAGCCCACCACGCCAGTGGCGATCGGCGGCGAGACCACCGTCGCGGTCACCTTCGATCCCAGTGTCGATGCCCTGCGCACCGCCACTGTCAACATCCCGACCAGCGACGGTGTCGACACCGTATTCGATTTTGCGATCCAGGGTGCTGGTCATCCGATTGACATTTTCGCTAGCGGTTTCGAAAACTGATCAAAATGCGCGCGGGTCAGAGCCCGCGCCTACACTCGCAAGAATCTTCATGCTCTTGTGAAGCGGGGCCCGACCCGCTTGCTCTTGATCTTGTCCGCGATTGCCGGCAACGATGAAAATCAAAAAGCGCGCGGGTTGACCCTGCGCCACATCCGAGCGCTTCAGATGTCCATATCGCACGTAATTTAATTGTGCCCTGAACTCCGTTTCGGACCTTATTTCTACAACACCGATTGCGTTTTTTGCAGCACAACCGGTGCGCGCCTGGAAATATCAACCCCGCGTTATCCGTCTATCACCGCGGCAGGGTTTGCAGCGCTGCTGGCACCGCATACGCAGCGCTCACGTAATCGCCGCGTTCGATCGCATCGACCAAGGTGCGGCCGGCACTGCTGCGTATCAGATCGGCCTTGGCCATAGTCCAGGCGCGTTCACCGCCGTTCGCATCGGTCAGATAACGCGCTGCGACGCTGCGCACTTGGGATTCGTAGCGTTTGACCAGCGAGATGGTGGCCGGGGTGGCCGTTGGTGGTGCGACACCCGGGTCGCCCGATTGCACGCCGCCCGGCGCTGCGCCCTGCAGCGCGCGTTGGATCGCACGCGTGAGGCCAGGTCCGGCTTGCTTCTGATTGCACATGAATGCAACGCCCCAATCCGGGCCCTGGGTGGATGGCCAGATCTTGAAGTCGGCGGTGTAGCCAAGGATGTTGCCGCCTTTACCAAACCAACCGTCGCTTCCAGCCCCTGCCAACTCCAGGCCGAGTCCCATGCGATTCGAGCCGAACGGGCCCTGACTGGCACGCATGTCGCTGTCGATGAATGCCTTGGGCACAACCGCGTCGGACTGCAGGATCAGCATAAGTCGCGCCAGATCACCAATGGTCAGGGTCCAGCCCCCGGAGGGCCCTTCCCAACCCCAGCCCACCGTGCTGCTGTCGCCGAACGATAACTGCGATCCATCCTGGTCATAACCCGTCGCCAGGTTCTTGATGTCGTTCGTACGAAAATCTGTCGCGAGGCACATCGAGGTCATGTTCGGCGCGTTGGCCTTGGTGCCGCGACCCACGGTATGCCATAGATACGACTCGTAGCCTTGCTGGTAGGTGGGGATGTCCGCCTGTCTTGAGCGATAGTCGATCAGGGTGCCCGCCATGCTGTAACCAGGGTTCGAATAGGTCACCGTGCCGCCGATCCCGTGCGGCTGGTTGCCGGCCTGCGTTTTGTAGCTCTGAAACACAAACAGCGGACGCAGCGAAGGACGTTCGATGTTGGGGAACGCCGCCGCGATGCTGGGGCCGTCATCGAATGCAAGCGGGTCCCACACCATATTGGTACCGCCCACGAATCCTGCGCGATGTCCCAACATTTGGCGCACGGTAAATTCGGACCAGGCAACATCCACCAGCGGTGTGAGCTGCATTTGCGCGAGCACGCCGGTATCGAGGCTGAGCGGGTCCACGGCGCGTTTGCTCAAGGCAAGCGTACCCAGCGCGGTCAATGTCTTCGAGATCGACCCGATTGCCGATGGGGTGGCGACCGTGAATGAGCGCAGGCTGTTGATGTCGGCGAAGCCGTAGCCCTGCAAATAAGCTATCTGCGTGTCACGCGTGACCGCGATGGCGCATCCGGCAATCGGCTTGTCGCGCACCAGGGGTAAGTCGTTCACCAGTTTCGGTTGGCCATTGTCGGTGTAGAACACATTGCGGTAAGTCGCCACGATGGCGTCGATCTCGGCGCGCTTGCCCGCACTCAAACCGCCTTCGCCCTCCGGCAGGCTGGTGTACTTGGCATCAGTGATCTCAAGCAGGTCGATGTTCTTGTCCTTGCATTGATCAGGCCCTTCCAAAACCGGCGCGCAGGCACTCATGATCGCGGCCGACAACGACACCAAGGCTAGGCGCGTTCGCAGCACCGCCGGGCGCCGCGCTGTTTCGTTGTGGTCAGGGATATTGCGCGTGGAATCTTTGCTGTCCATCGATCTCTCCGTTCCGCGCGGCATTGCGCGGCACCCTCCGACTACGCGGAAAGTTGCGCGGAACGACAGAACACAGGAACCGGACAAGAACTGCACATATCAAAACGAGAAATGCGTCGCGGTATGCAGACCTGCGCTCGCCAGGAAATGGTTCAGTCTGAAACGCCACCGTGCCTAGCGTGATCGACGACCAGTGCGCGCACCAACATATTGGTATCAAGCGCGATCATCGGCCAGCACACCAGAAAACAGGAGTCTTCGGTTCAAATTTGTCGGTTGCGCTCTAAATTAATTGTTCATCCTGTATTCTGCCCCATTGCCATTGGGCATAAACGGTCAGTGCAAAAGGATCGGGCCGCACGTTATTAGTGCTTCCACGTTTGCCGCCTGATGTAAATCTGGCTTTTCGCACAGTGAGCAGAATGATGATTACCGTTGCGCATCGGTGGCTGGCATTGACTCTGGTCGGCTACGGAGCGTCGGCCATCGGGGCGACTGCGGGCGACGTGGCATCCGTCGCTGTGGACGCACCGACCCAGCAGTCGAGTGCTTCGCACGATCCTGCACGGAACAAATTCGGTAGCAATGGAAGCACCACGGCACTTGCAGGTAGCTCTTGCCGCGCCAACTATCAAATTGCCGCGGGGGCCGCGCACTCCTGCGTACGATTGCCGGACCGCAGCATGCGCTGCTGGGGCGCAGGCTGGAATGGCCAACTGGGCAATGGCGGCACTACGCCAAGCACGGCGCCGGTTGCCGTCGTCGGACTGAGCGGTGTTTCGGCACTTGCCAAGGGCCACGACCACAGCTGCGCTGTAATGGATGACCGCACTGCGCACTGCTGGGGCAACAACGAGCTTGGCCAGCTGGGTGATGGCACGACAATCCAGAGGGCAATCCCTGTGCCTGTCACTGGGCTCAGCGGCGTCACCGCCATCGCCGGGGGACTCTTTCACAGCTGTGCGCTCTTGAGCGACCAGAGCGTACGATGCTGGGGCAACAATGCATACGGCGAGCTGGGCAATGGCAGCCTCACGCCGAGCCTGTCGCCGGTTGCGGCCGGCGGTCTGACCGGAGTCATCGCGATCGCTGCCGCCCATCAACATAGCTGTGCATTGATGGGGGATCAGCGCGTGCGCTGCTGGGGTCGCAATACTGACGGTCAGCTGGGCAACGGCAGCACAACCGCCAGCGCTCTCCCAGTGGAGGTCAGTGGACTGAGCGGGGTGACGGCCATTGCCGCGGGAATGTCACACACCTGCGCGCTACTGGAAGATCAGACCGTACGCTGTTGGGGCGACAACGGAAGCGGCCAGTTGGGCGATGGCACCGCCGTCCAGAGCACGACTCCGGTGACAGTTACCGCGCTGGTTGGCGTGACAGCGATCACCGCTGCACCTGCGCACAATTGTGCGCTATTGAGCGATAGGAGCATGAACTGTTGGGGACGCAATTCTCAAGGGCAGCTAGGCAATGGCGGTGGCGGCCAGAGCAACCTGCCCGTGGCGGTCATCGGGCTCAGCGGTGTCACCGCAATCGCTGCCGGCTTTTCACATAGCTGCGCAATAGTGAGCGATCAAAGCACTCGCTGTTGGGGCGGTAACAGTATGGGGGAACTGGGTGCTGGCAACACGTCCAGCAGCAGCATCCCCGTGATGGTTGGGTTGCCACTATTCCATGATGGCGTCGAGGAGCGCGTGATCAGCCCCGGCATGCCGTTGTTCCAGGACGGCTTTGAAGACTGCATGGTGCAGTGAAGAGCGTCGACGTCGCTCTCGCACGGTTCCGCAATATCGTTAGAAGAGCGCCGAAATGAAAATTCGACGCCCAATTCCAAGTTCGCCGCCGGCAGCAAGTGCCATTCTTCTCCGTCCCCTCCGGCCCGCGTTTTTATGGGTTGCTGATCAGCACGTTGTCTTCGGGATGCGCGTCCAGTCCATCGGCATAGGTGGAAACGGACACGCTCAGGAAGGGATTTTCCACTTGGACATTGAAGTTCTGCCATGAACCGGCACCAAATTTCGATTTGGTACAGACGTGCCGCATCGGCGTCACGACGACACAGGCCCATCCCTCCGGTGCCGATACACTGGCCTGATCACCGAATTCGAGAATCACTGTCGCATTGCGTGCCGTGCTTGATCCGGTGTTGGTCAGGTTGACGCCGCAAAAGATGCGGCAAATGTGGTACAGCGCAAGATCGTAATTTGCTGGCGTTTCGGGTGCGCGATCAACCAGCACGATGTTGGACAAACCATTCAGACCCGCGACGATGTTGCCACCGGTTTGCTGATAGACAATGAATCGGCCCGCCGCAGAAATGTCTGGATCGTTGGCATTGGCGTTGCTGACGCTGCCGTTACCCACACCCGTCTGGTTGCCAGACTGGCTGATCAGCTCCATGTTGCCGCCGGTCTTCAGGAACACCTCGGCGCTTTGCAGGTTGGGCGCGAAGATGGGCACCTGACTGTAGAACACCGTGTGCTCCCCATTGGCGCTGATAACCGCGCGCCCGGAACCACCGATGCCTTCTGCCCCGTTGATTTCACTTACCCGGTTGATGGCGGCCCCGCGGGCGAGAAACACGTCGTCGCTCAGGTTGCCATCGTTGGGAACCAGATTGCGGATGCCCGATGTAAAGGTCACGGCACCATCGTCAGCAATGGAGGGGGCAGAACTGCCGCCGTTTCCTATGAGATCGTTGGGCGATATGTCGATCCTGCTGGTCGTGCCGAAACTGCGCCTGAAAATGTGCGGGTAGTTATTCGGGTCGTAGGGAACTGCCAAGGTGTCCGATGTCGATCGGAACGCCACGGCACTTCCGGAGGAATTGATGCTGGGAAAATCGCTCCACAGTCCGTCCGGGTTGGTCCACGGAAAAACCGGGTTGTATACGCTCTGACGCGTCGTCATTCCGGAAGTCGTGTCGTACACATAAACCTGCGTGGTCCCAAAAGTATTGCCGCCACCAAGGTTCGTCGCATCGGACGCGAAAGCGATCCTGGTTCCGTCGTAGTTGACCGAGACCTGCCTGCAACTCAGGTCCGGCACCGCACCGCCCAGCGCCGGAATGCGAAAGGTCAGGCCGGTTTTCATGTTGTGGTAGTAGCAGTCCGGGTAGTGCTCTCCACGCCGTGTCAGGTCGTTGTCCGCAACCAGATTGGTAGCGCTGGAGACGAAGGCAACGACCTCGCCGTTTCCGCTGATGCTCAAATCGCTGCCCTGGCCGCCGGTGCCCGCGGCACCATCTGCTGGAACACCGCCGAGGCCGTTGCTGATCAGACTGATCTCGTTGGTGCTGCGATTGACGACAAATACGTCAGCGGATGAATTGGTGTCGCCAGCAACGAGGTCGTAGGCGTTCGACACGAACGCGATACGGGCGCCGAAGTCGTCCGTCTTTGGCCGATCGCTTGCACCATTGCCCGCGGCACCCGCCGGGTTCTTGCTGATGAGGGAATAGGAGTAGTCGGCACCTAGAGCAGGCTGCGACAGTATCGCCGAGATGGCGATGGCGAGTGGATAGTGAAGCTTCATGGTGAACCCTTGGGTTGCGTGGGGAGGCCCGGAGCGGCGCCATCATTCACGACGAAACCCCGCTCCATACACCTGCAACTCACGGTTTGGGGTCCAGGCAACTCAGAGAGGACAGAAGGGCGCAATGAAATGGCGCCGCATTGAAACCTCCACACCACCCGACCGCGGAGGAGCCCTTGTGGCGCAAAGCCCATCGCATCAACGGCGCGATGCCTGCTTTGCAGAGATGGATTCCACTTTGGGTCCGTGAAACCGCATTCGAATGACGCAATATTTCTGAGCGATCTCTGCTCACAGTAAACACGCCGCTTATGCTCGTGCAGAACAGGTACGAAGATGCCGAAACGGCATTACTTTGATTTCCATTCGTATCGCGTTTCACCCGGGCGCACTCCAAACTTTGCACACCTGAATCAGGGCACAAGAAATCCAATGGTTTGGAAGGCAGTGAATCTGGTCCACCCTCCAGGTTGCGCTTAGCGGTTTTCTGCTGCGCGTACCTGTCCCCCGGGACAAGATGGGTCGGGACTACGCTTGGTGCGGTGCGGGGGTCAATTCATTTGTGGGGGTTATTGGGGTTGGGGATTGTGGCGGGGGTGGGCGTTTCTAAATTTAAGGCGAGGGTGGGGGAGAGCGTCCGACCGCAGGTCGGACCCACAGGACGCGGGATGCGTGAGGAAGAGCTTCGCGGCTTACGCCGCTCCTACAACGAGCAGATCAAGAGCCCCTCACCCTGCCCTCTCCCGCGCATTTGCGCGGGAGAGGGTTTCAAATACGCGTGGGTCGGGCCCCGCGCCCACAAAGGTGGATTACCGGAATTTGGCTCGTCGGGCTTCGCGTTCGAGTTGGTGCTGGCGTTCGGTTTCCAGATATCGGATGGCGGAGCGGATTTTGAAATAGGTCCAGGTGATGATCACCAGGTTGAGTACGGGGATGAAGAAGGACATGCAGAACATCATGATGGCGCCGGCGTGCAGCCGCGCTCCGAGATAGGGCAGGAGGCTGGAGTCTTCCAGCGCTTCTTCTTTGAGCCGCAGTTGTTTATAGGCGATGACGAATCCGCAGATGCCCAGCAGCGCGCTGACGAAGAGGACGATGTTGAACATCTTCTGGGCAGGGAAGATATCGTTGGGTACGAACAGCAGAAGGTGCACCAGCGCCGCGCCGAGCAGGGCGTGCCTGGCAAGTGCCAGGGTCGATAGCCACTGGGTGGAGGGTGATCTGGCCATGGTCGGGTGGTGCCTGCTGAGCGGTCGACGTGCGCCGTGCGGGTGGCGGTGAGGAGGGATTCTTGCATGGGCGGCGGCCGCACTGAATAGGGTGGGCGCGGTGGGTCCGACCTGTGGTCGGATGCTTTTGCTCTGTCGATCAATTGGGCAGGAAGCGTCCGGGCGTAGCGCGGGCCGACGGGGGCGGACGGTGTTCGTACCAACGGCAGATCAAGAGCCCCTCACCCTGCCCTCTCCAGCGCATTGCGCGGGAGAGGGTTCAAGCGGTTACTCGAAGCTGTTGCCGAATACGATGCCGAGATCGAAGTCGATCAGTAGGTCGAGGTTGAGGACGGCGTTGGGGTAGCCGGAGGAGATGTTCAGCGTGGAGAAGCGGACGGTGTTGTTGCCTTCTACGAGTTCGGAGACCGGGATATCGATGGAGTGGTTGTAGCCGCCGGTCTGGCCGGGGGTGTCGATCATGGCGGTTTCGCCGGGGGTGAAGGGGCGGACGTGGATCGGGTGGCTGTTGAGCTGGTAGCGCAGGCGGCCAGTGCCGAGGCGAATGCCGTCGATGCCGTAGCCCTGGTAGTAACCGTTCAGTACCAGTCGCGCGCGGGTGGCGTTGGCGAGTTGCACGCCAGTGAAGGTGAGTGGCACGCTCATGTTGGCGGCTCCGTCGGGGATGACATAGCCCAGGCTGTGGCCTTGATGCACGGTGGTGGTGAACACGCCGGCGGGATGTTCGTCGACGGTGGTTCTGCTCGAGGGAATGCCGGCATCAGGGATTTCGTATTCGCGGGTGGAGGTCAGAGCCGGGCCGTCGAAGCCGATGTTGTCCCAGAACACATTCCACGAGCGTATCGGCCGCGGCGTGCCGGCGTAGGTGATGGCGTATTTCCAGGTGGCGTGGTTCTGCCCCAGCAATGAAATATAGCCGCGGGTGAAATCCAGCGGTGTGTTGAACACCACGGTGCGGCGGCTGATCAGCGGCGAGAAGTTGATGCCATCGGGTGAGGGATCGGAAGTGAGTACTTCGAGTTGCTGCTGCGAAAGGCGCAGCTGCACACGTGCCAGATGGCCGCGCTGGCCGGTCATGCCGGTGGCCTGGCCGGGCATGAGGGTGGCGGCGTAATCGCGCACGTCATGTATCTGCGCATCGTTGGAGACCAGCACTACCATCACACCGTTGCGCGGATTGGGTCCGCGGCCATTGATGTCCCAGGCAGGCGTCGGTGAGGGATCTTCGGTGATGGCGACGCTGAGATAGCCGAGCAGAAAGTTGGTGGCCAGATCCGCATCGAAGGTGATGGTGCCGGTGCGGCCGGCGAAGTCGAAGGGCTGGCGGATGCGATAGGCATTGCTGCCGTAGTTCTGCGAGCCGACGGCTGTGAGTAGATAACGACTGCCGATGCTGGGTGTGGGATTGCAGATCAGCGTGTCGCGCGTGGGCAGCAGGAAGCCGACCACATCACTGCGGCATGACGCCGGTTCGCCCGGCAGCATGCCGAGCTCGGCTTCCCACACCCAGAAGGTGACACCATCGCCGGTGGACAGCGAGGGCGCGTAGCGCGAGGCGCTGAAACGTGTGCGGCTGAGTTCGCCGCCACGGCCACGATCGTTGAGCGGCGCCGGGCCGGATTCGAAGGTTTCGCAGAAGGCGGTTTGGGCGAGGCCGCAGGTTTGGGCGTGGACCGTGGCGGGCAGGCAGATCGACAGCAGCAGGGTGGCCAACCCGATCAGATGTCGTTGCAGACGCAATGCGATGTGGGCCGGGGCGGAAATATTCATGACCTATCCCATCGAATGGAGCGGCGAAGCTTGTGCTGTGCGCGGGTCAGGTTCTGCGATGCGGTAGACAGGTTGGGGCGGTGTGTTGATGAAGCGTGGACTGGGGCACATTTACACTGCGATGGGATGCATCCGGTTCCGCCTTTGCAGGAGCGGGTCTTGTATCCGCTCGCTGTGGCTCTACAACAATCGGATCGAAGACCAAAGGCGCGTGGGGGAAGACCCAATACCGTTAAATTAGGACGTGCGAGAACGCGTAGGGTGGGTGGAGCGCAGCGCAACCCACCATTGCACGGCGTTTGAGAATGGTGGGTTGCACCCACCCTACGCCTACAAAAATCGGATCGAAGAACAAGCGCGCTACAGCGGCGCGTGCTTTCGCCGGGGCGGGTCGTCCGTTCAGATCTTTAGCAGCGCCGAAGGGGAACGAAAGTCCTGCTGATGATCGAATGCACAAACCCTCCCCGTGATTAACCCGCATCACCCCGAAATCAATATCGTGCATTTTGCGGGAGTGTATACGAATTGCTTGGTGTGTCTGGCTTGCTCTTGTAGAGCGGGGCTTGCTCCGCTGCCGTTGATTTTCAC
>JANMUE010000098.1:0-2455 GCA_031391205.1 Lysobacterales bacterium
AATCTTCTGGCGCACTTGTCGGGCGGGCGCGGTTATGACGTCTCTTCTCGCGTCAGCGCGGGCGGATTGCCGAATTTGAGGACTTCGACGCGATCGCCTATCCGTATTTGCGCAGGTTGCCGTGGTTTGAAAAAGACGCCGAATACAATTCCTCCTGCCAGGCCCTGCGGCGTGATGCGGTAAGTTCGCAATGTACGCAGTGGTTCTTTTCCGCGCATATCCGTGCCTGGTGCAATGAGTGTGATACCACATCGCTCGCACGGACCCATGTAGTCGAAGAGGACTTCGCCCACTCTGATTGTCAGCCAACTATCTTCCGCATAGGGTGGCGCTCCCTCTATAACCATGTTGGGGCGAAAGCGTGACATCTCGACAGGTTCATTAAGGCGAGCATTGAGGTCGTTGAGCGACGCGCATCCAATCAACAGAATTGGCGCGCAGTCGGGAAAGCGTTTTTGCTCAGGGAGAAACAGGTGCGCAGCTTGCGGTGACGGTCGACGCACGAACTTCTGATGACTTCGAACCAGTTGACAGGGTCGGCCCACAAATTCGGTCAACCAGTGAGCCGCCTGCGTGCCCATACACTCACCCGGAGCCGGGCCATCGTAAAGCTCAACCGTGGTGGCGGTTCCATTCGTACGCAGATCGACGCTCAAGTCTGACCATCCGGATGCTTGAAGGCAAAGGTGCCGGGGCGTGATCGTTACAGAAATCAGGTTGAGCCTGGGTATCGACCTTTGCGTGAGTGGTTTTCCCTCGGGCGTCGCGATGACGAACAAGCGATCAGCACCAATCCCGCTTTCATCCACATCCGCGACTGTCAGAGCATTCCCAATGCAGGACTTCACGGGGTAATGCCATATTCCCATCAGTTCCATGCTAGCTTGTCCGTGAGTTGACTTCGGCTGTAGCGCCATTTGATCGTCACTCAAGGCAAAAAGATAATTGATTCTTAGCGCTGAAACGATAACGTCTACTTATCATGCTCCCCTCCCACGACCTCGCCGCATTAGTCGCTGTAGCCGATGAAGGCTCTATTCACCGCGCCGCAGTGATTCTGGGACGAACCCAGCCCGCCGTTACCCAAGCCATTCAAAGACTCGAAGAGGCCGTTGGCTTTCCGCTATTGGATCGATCCGGATATCGCGTAAAACTCACCGAGCGCGGCGAGACGTTCGTGAAGCGCGCACGGGCAACGGTCAAACAAGCACGAAATCTGCGGGCCTTCGCTGCCGTGTTGTCGGGCGGCGTGGAAGCGCGCCTGCGAATTGCGATTCACGGCGCCATTGCGACCACATCCTGGATGCACCTCATCAAGGATATTTCCGAGCGCTTTCCCGATACGGTGCTTGAACTCCAGATGGGGGAAGGCGATGCGCCAATCCGGCGGTTAACGCATAACGAAAGCGATCTGGCGATCGTCTTGAGCTCCGTTGCCAATCACCATGTAGCAGGCATCGTATATAGGCAGCTGGGAGAAACGGAATTCGTAAACGTCGTACAGACAGCGAGATTGGTCTCGAACGAGGAGGACGATCTTGCTTCGCTACCGCAGATTCTCGTCGCAGATTTCGATGATCCTGCAACCAGCTATGGAGTCGTTGAGGGCCATCGATATTGGCGGGTCAGTGACCATCGAATAAAAGTTGCAGCGATCATCGCAGGCGCCGGATGGGGCAGTGTTCCAGCCACCCTGGTCGAGGCAGAACTTCGTGATGGTACGCTGCGGCCGATAGCCTATCGCGGCGTGGGACCACGCAGTCGCCATCCTTTCTTTGTGTGTCAAAAGAACGATAAACCTCAAGGCCCCGTGGCCACCTACATTTGGGAAAAACTCTCAGGCGCGGAGTGAAGACATGTTTGCCAACGAAAAATGATACGCCGCGGCAATCATCTCCATGCCAACTTCTAATTACCGTCGCGGTTTTTGCTCCGTTAGATTGGGTTTCGTTGCAATTGCAACGAAACCAATTCTGACAGGAGCCGCTTGTGGACCTATATTCCCGCGATTTTTCACCCTTTGCTGCCAGAGTTCGCGTCTCGATTCTGGCAAAAGGGCTGCCTATCCGCATCATCGGCAAACCCGTTGTCGGCTCAGTGCGGTGCGGTGCCCGTAGGTTCGTAGATATTGAGGATTATGCCGCCGCGATGCGTGCGAGTGCCTCAGCCGGCGTGATGATGTCGATACCCTGATAGCTGCCGACGGGCAGCAAGTGTTTGCGATCACCGGAGATGATGAGGTCGGCTTGGGCGGTGAGCGCACACGTGAATGTTCGGTGCCGGAATGTGCGGCATGCGCCTGGGCAAGCACAGGAAAAGTGGGAGTCGGCCGATAAGCCGGGTTCTGTCGAGGACAATCATTCGTCTGGGATGTACGTCACCGTACACCTCAAGCAACCTACCCGGAAGCAGTGCGGGCCACACTTTACGGCTCCACTTTTGACGGTGGGCCGCT